>JABDPB010000158.1 GCA_013042995.1 Ignavibacteriaceae bacterium
GCTGTAAAAATTGATCCAAACTACAGCAGCGCTGTAATTCATGTTTTAGATGCATCCCGAAGTGTGCCGGTTGTTTCAAATCTTTTAAATGAAAACAGAATCGAAAAAGAAAAATTCACCAATTCAATTAAAGATGAATATAAAAAGTTGCGCGATGATTATCTTCAAAAAAGAAGTGAGAAAAAATTCATTTCTATTGAACAGGCAAGAGTAAACAGGACCAATATTGATTGGGCAAACACAAACATCAAGAAACCAAACAAACTAGGAATAACCGTTCTCAAAAATTATCCATTAAAAGAAATAAAAAATTATATTGATTGGACACCATTCTTTCAGACATGGGAACTGAAAGGGAAATATCCCAAAATATTTGATGATGAAAAAGTTGGCGAAGAAGCTAAAAAACTTTTTATTGACGCAAACAATCTATTAGAGAAAATCGCCGAAGAAAAACTTTTAACTGCAAACGGAGTGGCAGGATTATTTCCTGCAAATTCTGTTGATTATGATGATATAGAAGTTTACAGCGACGAAAAAAGAAGGGGCGTTAAAATAGTTCTGCATACAATCAGGCAGCAGATGTTAAAATCGGATAAGCAACCGAATACTGCACTTGCAGATTTTATTGCACCGAAAGAAAGCGGTGTTGAAGATTACGTTGGAATGTTCGCTGTTACTGCGGGAATCGGGATTGAAAAATTAGTTGAAAAATTTGAAGAAGAACATGATGATTACAATGTTATTTTAACTAAAGCAATTGCAGATAGACTTGCTGAAGCGTTCGCTGAACTCTTACATCAAAAAGTTAGAGGCGAATATTGGGGATATTCAGAAAAAGAAAATCTTTCAAACGAAGATTTAATAAAAGAAAAGTATGCGGGCATACGTCCTGCGCCAGGATATTCTGCACAGCCCGATCATACGGAGAAACAAATTATATTTTCTTTACTTGATGTGGAAGAAACCACTGGGGTTAGGCTTACGGAAAGTATGGCTATGTATCCTGCTGCTTCTGTCTGCGGTTTGTATTTTTCACATCCCAAAGCAAAATATTTTACTACCGGTAAAATTGGTAAAGACCAGGTGCTTGATTATCACCGCCGTAAAGGAATGAGCGTTGAAGAAGTTGAAAAATGGCTGGGTTCGGTTTTGAATTATTAAAAACTTAATCTACATATCTTTTGAAAAAAGACTTTCACTTATGTTGATCTTTATTGGTAACTAAACAGTTGCTATTTTTTATTTTATCTTATGTATTTATAAAGCAGTTGTAAATAATGAATAAGTTTTTATTGCTTTCATTTTCTTGTCTTTTATTAAACACTTGCATTGAAAACCAGCTGATTGATGACAGCATCTCACCAGGTAGAAGAGACTATAGTTGGGAATTAGATTCCTTGAGTAATATCACACCAAATCATTATGTTGATATTTTGGGGTCGTCTTCAAGTAACGTATGGCTAGTAACTGATGGTTGGAATGTTGATGAAAATGTACTTCATTTTGACGGCAACAATTGGGAACCAGTATTAACCGTTCCCCACTTAGTAGCAGCAAGTTCTATATTTGGTCTAAGTCAAAATCAAGTATGGATTGGCGGACGATATTCGGACTTTTGGAAATTCAATGGTACAACTTTCGAGTTCTATGGAGAATATTTACCTGTAGGATATTTAAGAACCATTATTACTGATATTTGGGGTTATACAACGAATAATCTCTATGCGGCAGGAACCACAAGCAATCTTACCAACGACACACTGTTTTCGATAATTATGCATTTTGATGGAAATAACTGGGAATATTTAATGGGACCCGAAAGAGTTGGTCAATTTACAAGGATACATACTATCCCAAACAGTTCTTTATTTTACCTAATTAGCATTAATAGTAACCTTCCGGGATCAGATTTATATGAGCTTTTAGAAACTGATGGGCAGGATGTGAACGTTCTTTATTCCAACGCAAATAATCCTAGTGATTTACCTTGGATGGAGATATTGGGAGATAAAATATTCTTTGCTTGGGAGAAAAAATTATACCATAAGAATAACAACATTGTAAGCTTATACAAAGATTTTTCCAGCACTAATGTAGATCATAATAAGTTCTATGGGAGAAATACAAAGGACATATTTTTTAAAGGCTACGATGGAATTGTTCATTACAATGGGAGTGATACTGAACTCATATATCCTATAGACAAAAATTTTGCAATTATAGATGCTGTGTTATTTGGAAAGGAGGTGTTTTTTCTTCTGATTTTTCAAAATGACGCTAGCTATTACGTACTCAGGGGATATTTAAATTAATTTCTTCTACGTCTTGTCGTTCCGCCCAAACCAAGCACACCTAAAATACCACGCATAAATTCCCTGGCTAAAGTTCTGCCAATCTGTTTTGATGTTGTACTTGTAAGAACTTTTTCCACAGTACTTTTTTTTCGCCTGGTTCTTCTTGTAGATTCTTTAGTTCTCTTACTTTTTTTAATAGGTTTATCTTCAAGTTCCTGTGAAACCCTAAGCTTTTCTGTAAGTATTTCATATGCACTATTTCTATCAATCGTCTCATTATATTTTCCTGCCAATTTTGAGCTGCGGAAAATTTCATCAATTTCATTTTCATTTAAAATATCCATTCGCGATTGCGGTGCCCTGAGCAAAGTAGCTGCAAGCGGTGTAGGAATGCCCTTTTCATTTAAAGCTGTAATAGCTGCTTCTCCTATTCCAAGCGAAGTCAACATTTCATCGGTTTTATAATATTCTGAAATCGGATAATTCTGAGCAGTAAGCTTTATCATCTTCCTGTCTTTTGCGGTAAAAGCTCTTAATGCGTGCTGAACTTTTAAACCAAGCTGTGAAAGAACACTTGCAGGAACGTCAGTCGGATTTTGTGTGCAGAAGAAAATTCCAACACCTTTAGAGCGGATTAATTTTATTATTGTTTCTATCTGCTCGAGCAATGCTTTGGATGCTTCTTTAAATATTAAGTGTGCCTCATCAATAAAAATTACAAGCTTCGGCTGTGTTACATCTCCTTCTTCAGGAAAAGAAGAATAGATTTCCGCAAGCAGCGAAAGCATAAAAGTTGAAAACATTTTTGGTCTGTCCTGCAAATCAATTAACCTGATAATTGAAATTATACCACGCCCCATTTCATCTATTCTTACAAGATCATCGACTTCAAATGATTTTTCTCCGAAGAATAAGTCTGCATCCTGCTGCTCTAACTCAATTACTTTGCGCAATATTGTGCCGACAGAGGAAGTAGAAATTCTTCCGTAATCTTTTTGTATATCTTTTCTCCCTTCGCCTGTTACGTATTGCAGAATTTTCTTTAAATCTTTTAAATCCAACAGCGGGAGCTTTTTATCATCGCAATATTTAAAGATTAAGGACACATAGCTAGATTGGGTCTCATTCAATTCTAATATTTTTGAAAGAAGTACGGGTCCAAACTCTGAGACGGTTGCACGCAATCGTGTGCCTTTTTCCGCAGATAGGGTTAGCATTTCGATCGGGAAGCCGTTTGGTGTAAACGGGAAACCAATTTTATTGTGCCGTTCATCAATTTTGGGGTGAGTATTCCCAGGTTTTGCAAGCCCGCTTAAATCACCTTTAACATCCATTAATAAAACCGGGATGCTTTTAGAAGCAAGCTGTTCAGCTATTACTTGAAGAGTCTTTGTTTTACCGGTTCCGGTTGCACCTGCAATTAGTCCATGCCGGTTCAAAGTTTTAAGTGGAATATTTACCAGTAAATTATTTATGCATTCGCCACCATACATTGCTCCGCCAAGCGTTACAAAATCCCCCTTAAATGTATATGCTTTTTTTATTTCTTCTGTAAATTTTTCTTTTGTGCTCATTTTTATCGCATTAGATTTTAGATATAAATTATTTACTTAAATTTATTAAAAGCAATTGAATAATCTTACTATTAAAGGATGATAAAATGAAAAATCGATGTCCCTGGCCTTTAGATGATAAATTGATGATTAAATATCACGATAAAGAATGGGGTGTTCCACTGCACAACGATAAAAAACTTTTTGAGTTTCTGATCCTTGAAGGATTTCAAGCTGGATTAAGCTGGAAAACAATTCTGCATAAAAGAGAAAACTTCAGGAAAGCCTTCGATAACTTTGATTTTAACAAAGTTGCAAAGTATAATAAACGAAAAGTCAACTCTTTACTGAAAGATGCAGGCATAATTCGCAACAAACTTAAAATTGAGGGAGCAATAAATAACGCAAAAGCTTTTCTTCAGGTTAGAAAAGAATTCGGAACTTTTAACAAATATATATGGGGGTTTGTAAGCGGAAAGCCGATTCAGAACAAGTTTAAAACTTTAAAGGAACTTCCTGCAAAAACAAAACTTTCAGATAAAATAAGTGATGATTTGAAAAAGAGAGGATTTAAATTTGTTGGCTCCACAATTGTTTATGCACACATGCAGGCTACAGGGATGGTAAATGACCACACTATCACCTGCTTCAGGTTTAGAGAGGTAATGCAATAGTTAATAATTATTAAATGATAGTTATTTGAACTGCTTGATTAAAAGGGATAATATTGTATATTGAAAATTAAACTAATTGAATTTCAACTTATTTAATGGAGGGCAAATGAAAACTTACTTACAGATAACTTTAATACTCACATTGGCTTTTTCACTCCTTGCATTTGGGCAAGATTATCCATCCGTGGGTTTTGAAGAACTTCTAAGCGTAGCAGAAGAAGATGTCAATATATTAAGAGATGCAAGATTATTAACTGCACAACAAGACATCCCCCACACTATTTACTTACCAGAAGGAATTTTTATCGAGGCAAAAGGAATAGAAGATGGCAAAGTAGTTTATGCGGTAATTACAAATATTGTTGATATTTATGATGGTGGATATACTGCTTTTTGGGAAAACATTATTTCGCAGTACGATTTATTGACTGCAAGACAACACTTCACAAATAGTGAAACTATTAATCCGGCGGTTGGATACCCAAGTTACTATGAGGAAGAAAAATTAACCAGAGAACTTGCCCCAACATTTCTGATGATTCCAGAGTCGACTAATGATCGTGTTATGAGTTTTAATGTTACCAATGGAGATCTTTTGAATACAAACTTTATTCCTATGGATCCAACAAATTTATCAACTCCTATAGATGCTATTCTTACACCTGGAATTACTATCTTTGTTTCAGACCAGCTGGATGATCATATCGTGGGATACGATACATTAGGGAGTTTTCTTGGAATTTTCGCTGGCGGAATCCCAGACACCCTGGATAATATACGGGGAATTAAGCTTGACCCTGACCTGAACTCTTTGTTGGTTACAGTTGCATCAGGTGGCAATTCAGATGCAATTGCACGGTTTGATCCAGGTGGCAATTATGTAGGCAATTTTATTACACCCAATGCAACCGTTATGGATAGTCCATGGGAAATTGTGTTTAGAACCTCTGATGTATTAATTTCAGCAGGTACAACTGATAACATTGCTCGATATGATCTTAGCGGAACATACTTGGACAACTTTGTATCAGGTATAGATTTTCCAGAGCAAATAAGAGAACTGACTAATGGAAATGTAATAGCTGCTGGTTTCAGCGGATCCTCCGGCCTGTATATTTATGATTCAAACGGAACCCAACTAAATTATTTTGCTGCGGTAAGTGGTCTAAGGGGATGTTACCAATTACTTAATGGAAATTATCTTGTCACTAATGGTTCAGGAGTTCATGAAATTAATGGTAGCACTGGCGCTCTTGTGAGGACAGTCATTTCAGGCGTTTCTGCACGATTTGTTGAACCCTTTGATATTGCCGCAGTCCCGGTTGAACTTACATCTTTCAAAGCGAATGTCGTGAATGGTATTATTGTTCTTAACTGGAGCACATCAACCGAAACAAATAACTCGGGATTTGAGATTCTTCGCTCTACTCAGAATGACAAAAACTGGCGAACATTAGGATTTGTTCCGGGATTCGGCACAACCACAGAACCGAAGAGCTACAGTTACTCTGATGAAACAGTAACAAGCGGAACATACTCTTATAAACTAAAACAAATTGATTATGATGGAAGCTACAGTTTTTCAGATATTGTAGAGGTTGAAATTTCACTCCCGACAGAGTTCGCATTAGAGCAGAACTATCCGAATCCGTTTAATCCATCAACATCGATTCAGTTTTCACTTCCTGTTGATGCTAATGTTGAAATTGGTGTTTATAATCTCGTTGGAGAAATGGTCGCTGAAGTTGTAAACGGTGATTTTTCAGCAGGCAAACATAATGTAAGTTTTGAAGCATCAAACTTAACAAGTGGAGTTTACTTTTACAGGATTGATGCTACTGCAAGCAACGGTAACAATTTCTCGAACGTGAAAAAGATGACACTTATTAAGTAGTATTCTTTTTCATTTTGATTCATTAAAGCGCCATGCTAAATGGCGCTTTTTTATTGAGTACACACATCACTTCTTTTAATTGCGGAAAACCATATATTTACATTGGTTTAACTTATTTTCCGTTTAACACATAATTACTTTTTCTATGCAATTGTTTTAATATTTTGAGTTATCTGTTGTCTGGGAACATATAAAATATGTAACATTGCATCTTCTTTTTCAGTCTTTATCTGCAAGAAATTTTTATTAGGATATTAAAATGAAATTTAAAAAAAGCACTATGATAAAAGCAGGTTCGGTTGTAGGGATCGTAATACTTGGATTTTTAATTATGTCTGTGCTTGGTTCCACCGAAAAGCACAGCAACAAAAGAGAAGTTGAACCCGAAGTAAGGTTAGTAGAAACACAATCTGTTAATTTTGGGGATTTGGTTCTGGAGATTGAGGGCAATGGTGTTGTTGAATCTCAGAGATCCTTGAATATGGTATCCGAAGCTACCGGACCAGTAATGTTTGCAAAGAATGATTTAAAAGACGGAACGTATGTTCGAAAAGGCGAACTTATACTTGAGGTGGATTCACGTGAAGTTGAAAACAATCTTTTTACTTATCGCTCTGAATTTATGAATGCGCTTGCACTGGTTCTTCCTGAGATTAAAATTGAAAATGAATCTGCGTACAAAAAATGGTATAAATATTTTAATTCACTGGATATACATGAAGCTGTTCCTGATTTTCCAAAAATAAACGATTCGCAGGAAAAAATAAAGTTAAGCGGCAGGGGAATCTTTAGTAAATATTACGCGGTGAAAAACCAGGAGATACTTCTTTCAAAATACAGAATTACTGCTCCCTTCAGCGGATACATAAAATCAAATGGAATAATAAAGGGAAGTTTTGTTGCAAAAGGACAACAGCTTTTTACCCTAAGCGACGCCATTAATGTTGAAATTGCAGTTCCGCTTTTGATTGAAGAAGTAAACCTGATAAATTTTTCAATCCCGCCAGCAACAAAAATATTTCCCAACAAGTATCAAAACGAAGTTTTTTACGGAAAGATATATAGAAAAGAAACGCTGCTGAACCGAAACTCACAAACGTTAAACGTTTATGTTTCTTTCACAAACAGAAAGTTAAATTCACACTTTTTGCCGGGCAATTATGTTACTTTAAAAATTGAAGGCGCACAACTAACGGATGTTGCAAAAATTCCGCGTTACGTTGTTGATAATGAAAACCATGTATTTACAATGGAAGATGGAAAACTTGCCCGAAGAAAAGTAGAGGTGCTTGCGCTGCAAGGAAATTATGCGATAATTAAAAAAGCAAGCGAGCTAGATATGAAAATAGTTACAACAATTCTTCAAAAACCACTGATTGGAATGAATATAAAGTCCAACAACGAATCAATTGAATTAAAAGAAGAATTACCGGAAGAAGATAAATCAAAACAGCTTTCTCAAACAGATTAAAAGTTTAAATGGCGTCAAAGTTCGTTCAATATTTTATAAAGCATTCAGTTGTTACAAACTGGATAGTGATAATAATTTGTTTGGCAGGTGTATTTGCACTTATAAATCTTCAAAAAAGAATTAACCCAAAATTTGAACTTGAAGAAGTAGAGATTGATGTTCCATTTCCAGGCGCTTCTGCCTTAGAGGTTGAAGAGGGCATCGTTGTAAAAATTGAAGAGGCATTGCGCGGGATGGAGGGAATTGAAAAAATTCGATCTACATCAGCTGATAACTGGGGCAGCTTAGACGTTGAAATATCCGAGGGTTTTGATATGAACAAAGCCATTCAGGATATTAAAAATGCTGTTAATTCAATTAACTCATATCCCACCGAAGCAGAAAAACCCATTGTTACACAAGAAACGATGTGGAACCGTGCAATAATGGTCAGTATATATGGCCCAGACGACCTGTTTACGTTAAAGAAAATAGTGGAAGAATTTAGAGACGATCTTTATAAATCCGGAAAGATGTCAAACATTTGGTGGTGGGGAATACCCAACCGCGAATTTTCAATTGAAATTTCTCCCGAAGATTTGATCCGCTATAAGCTAACCGTAAATGATATCTCTGTTGCAATTCGAAATGCAAGTTTAAATTTATCATCCGGCTCAGTATTAACAGATCAAGAAGAAATATTAATTAGAACTTACGAAAAGAAATACGAAGCAATTGATTTTGAAACTATAGAAGTTGTTTCTTCAATTGACGGCAGAAAAATTTTGCTAAGAGATATTTGCACTGTTGTTGAGCAGTGGCCGGAGAACAGACTTTACTCAGAGCACAACGGTAAGAAATCAGTTGGCTTTAATGTTTTTTACAACAATAACGAAGATGTAGTGGAAATTGTGGAAACCGTTGAAGCGAAAATGGAAGAGTATCAGGAAAAGTATGCAGGGCTAGTTGAGTTTAAAACTTTTATTAAAGAAACCACCGAGCTTGAAGAACGAATTGATTTGATGACACAAAACGGAATGATAGGCTTAATACTTGTTCTTCTTTTACTTGGATTCTTTTTAAATATAAGATTAGCCTTTTGGGTAGCAATAGGAATTCCGATTTCGCTTCTCGGAATGTTTTTCGTTCTCTGGACCTTTGGTATTACAATAAACGAAATGAGCTTGTTTGGGATAATACTTGTTATTGGAATTTTGGTTGATGACGGAATTATAATTGGCGAAAGCATTTACTCACACTGGGAAAAGTATGGCAAAAAACCATTGCGGGCTGCAATTGATGGAACACTGGAAGTAATAAAGCCGGTTACCATATCTATCATTACAACAATGGTGGCGTTTGTGCCTTACTTTTTCTTTTACGGGATGTTAGGCAAACACGTTTGGCAGATTGCAGCGGTTGTCATTATTTCACTTGCCTTTTCTTTGGTTGAAGCGATGATAATTCTTCCGGCACACATTGCACATTCCAGAGCACTGCTTGCAGAAGAACGCGATACTGTTTTAACCCGTGCACGCAAAAAATTAAATAAGTTTTTATTGTGGGCCGTAAACAATTTTTATAGAAAGCTGCTGGAGTTTGGATTGCGCAACAGGCTTGCAGTATCTGCTACACTTTTTGCAATTGTACTTATCATCTTTGGATTGTTTTCAGGTTCACACGTCCGGTCACAATTTTTCCCGGATATTGAACCACCGTATGCGCGTGTGCAGGTTGAAATGCCAGCAGGGACCTCTGCAGAAGTTGCAAATAAAATTCGTTACAACATAATAGATAAAGCACAGGATTTTGCAGATGAGTGGGAGAAACAGGGGAAAGCTTATCCAATAACAAATTTTACTTCGTGGATGCAGGGTGGCACATTAAATATTTTTATCGTGCTTCCATCTTCTGCGGATCGGGATTATTCAATTGGAGAATTTTCACAAGCGCTTGGTGATTACATAGGCACAGTTCCGGAAGCAGAAGGTGTTACGGTTGGCGGTTGGCAGTTTGGCGGAAGACCAATTTCAGTTCGCTTTGCAAGCACAGATTATAACCAACTCTTTAAAGCAAAAGAATTATTAAAAGAAGAACTAAAAAAGATAGACGGCGTAAAAGACATTCAGGATGATACGCCGCTTGGCAACAACGAGTTTATAGTTGAACTGAAACCAAAAGGTAAAGCTTTAGGATTTACGGCTCGTGATCTTACGACACAGCTTAGGCAAGGATTTTACGGACAGGAAGTAATGCGCCTGCAAAGAGGAAGAGATGAGCTTAAAGTCTGGGTTAGATTTACAAAGGAGGATAGAATTTCAATCAGCCAGATTGAAAACCTTAAAGTAAGAACTCCAACCGGAGAGTACGTTCCATTTAAAGAGGTTGCTTCATTCAGAATTGAAAGAGGCTTGAGAAGAATCAGGCATGAAGATGGAGAAAGATCCGTAACAGTTTTTGCAGATCTTGATTATTCTAAGAATGATCAAGCCGTTGTACTTAATGAATTGAATGCAAATGTAATTCCTTCAGTGCTTTCACAGGTTGAAGGCGTAACCCAGCAGTTTGGCGGGCAAGCAGAGTACGTTGATAAAATGGTTCAGTCAATCTATTTCTCGATGGCAATTGCCCTTTTTGTAATGTTTACAATCTTGATGTTTCTTTTAAAATCCTATATGCAGACGCTGCTTGTAATGGGCCTAATCCCGCTTGGGGTAATAGGGGCTGTTCTTGGGCACTTTGTAATGGGGATTCCAGTTTCCATATTATCATTTTTAGGAATTGTTGCATTAGCAGGGATAATTGTTAATGATTCTGTTGTGCTGATTCATAAATATAACAACCTTCTCCAGGCTGGTATGGATGTTCCGCAGGCTATAGTTGAAGCAGGCATAGCAAGGTTCAGACCCATTGTGTTAACAACAATTACAACCGTTGCAGGTCTTGCACCAATTATTCTATTACGCAGTGAACAGGGGCAGTTTCTTGTTCCGATGGCCGTATCAGTTGCGGGAGGAATATTATTCGGATCGTTCATTACCTTGTTGTTGTTGCCGTCATCACTTTACGTAATTAGTGATTTAAGAAGATTTCTAAAAAGAAATAAATCCAGAAGAGAATTGGAGCCGGCATACCTTGAGGGTTTGAAATCAGATTGATAATATTCTTTAGTAATTAAAGAAGATTTTTTACCAGCCATTTGTGCATTGGCTGCATATCTTTAAATATTTTATAAATTTTTGTAACCGCCCTTCCGGCATCAAGCTCTTTAAGATTTTTCCCATCGTACCAGCCATGAATTCCATTGTAAAGTAAATAATCAGAATGCGGAAAATCTCCGTTGTAGCCTTTAGGGAATTTTTTATAGTGTTTGCCTAAAACAGAATAACCCTTTTTGTTTAAAGCCTGTACAATTTTGTGCAGCTCTTTTGCTTTTGTGGGTTTTGAAACAACTTTACGGTAATTCTTTAAAATATCGGGAGGGAAAAAATAAATACCTGCACCAACACCGAATGACTTAGGCTCTAAGTGAAAATAAAATCCGCTCGAATCCATTTTTTTAGCTTCGCTGTTCCAGAAATATAAACCTGCATTTGTTTTGTAAGGCTGCTTGTTTTTACTGAACCGGACGTCGCGGTGTAATCGGAATATTGACTTATCAATTTTGGGTATTGCAACAATTTCCGGATCGAGATCAATCAGCTTATCACCCATTTCAATTACAAACTGTGTTGCCGGCTCAAGAAAATCGGAATTGTAAAGCACCCGGTTCGCTTCAAACCATTCGCGATTGTTGTTTTTAGAAAGCTTATTTAAAAATGAAGCAGTTTTTTTAGGAAAATCTTTCAAAGCAGGATTCATTTTATATCCTCATAGTAAAAAATAAAATTGTAAAGCCTTCAACTTAAAAAGAAGAAGGCTGATGATATTTGATGAAAAGATAAAAATTTATTTCGAAGAATGAAAAGCCATGTTGTTGCCTTCTGTATCAACAAAGAAAGCCATGTAACCAATTTCATCGTTAATCTTTGTTTTCGGCATTACAATTTTCCCGCCGGCTTTTTCAACTTTTGATAAAGGCGTATTTAAATCTTCACCGCCATTTAAATAAATTTTTGCTCCATCAGTAGTAGGTTTATAACCATCTCCCTGGCATAAAGATCCACCAACTCCTTCACCATCCATCGGCAGAAATGCCATTTTAGTGCCCATCATTTCCATTTGATTTAACTCACCACCGAGCACTTCTGCATAAAATTTTGATGCACGTTCGATGTTTGCAACAGGAATTTCAAACCAATTAATCAAGTTTGCCATAGGACCTCCGTTCATTAATAATAGAAGAATTATCACCGAAAGTAATGCAATAGAGGCAGAAAATCCAATAATTGTTCCTATTACGGTAAATTTATTTGATAAACGGCTGATATTGTTAAACAATAATAATTGTTTTGATTTAATTATTAAATTTTTAAATTGATTGTTAAATCATTACCTCAACGTGAATTTGATAAAAATTTATGTTGAGAATGATACCCTCCGGACAAACTATCCGGCTATGAATTTTTTGCAAGTGTTAATACAATTGCTGGAGAACTTGCATCAAGTATTGTTTTAAACTTCAAATAAATAAACTAATTATTAAATAATTAGGAGGCCTTAATGAAAACGGTTACGCGACTTTCTAAACTTGCTGTAATGATCTCTTTACTTTTTGTGTCAGTTAAAGCACAGGATGTTCCCACAACATTAGTCGAGATGTTTGGTGAGGACGGGTTTACTATCCAAACAGAGTACAAAACAAAAAATTTATCCAGTGGAAACTGGGCACAGGGATCAAGTATGCCATTCCCAAGATACTACGGCGGCTCTGTTATGTATTCAAGAAACGACACACTATGGCTTTATGTGATTGGTGGTGATACAACCGGAAGCGGGGATGCCACAGCAGCTTGTCTGAGATACAATGTGAATACGGACACATGGGAATACATCGCTTCTCTTCCCGAGCCGCTTAGGACCAACGCAGTAACAATAATTCAGGATAAAATTTACACGATGGGCGGCTTTAATGCTCCATTTCCTGCACTCTCTGTAAATAGTTTTTATGAATATGATATTAATACAAACACATGGACGCAGCTTACTGATTTACCCAATAATGTATTTTTTCATTCTGCTGAAAGTTTTGAGGATTCTCTAATTTATATTTTAGGTGGTATTGATGATTCACCGCAAGATGTAGAAGTACCTATAAAAGCAGTATATCTCTATAATAGAAACGATGATAATTTTCGCGAGGCAACTGAAATGCAGGAAGCCTCCGCAAGCTTTGGAAGCGTTCGGGTTGGAGATAAGTTCTATTTAACTGCCGGATTAAAAAGCACAACAGAGTTATGGAACCACACATTTGAGGGTGAAATTAATAATACAAACAGAGCAAATATTACTTGGACTGCCAAAGCAAACTATCCCTTAAGTATTTATGCACACTACGGCGCAGCGTTTTCAGATGAAGAATTGTATTGGTACGGAGGCAGCACTACAACCGGCTTTACTCCAATTGATAATGTTAATGAATATCACACTATGACAAACATATATCAGGCTGATGATCCCCTGCCATATAAAGCAATGGCATTTCATGGAGGAATTGGATTTAGGAATTTAAGATCCGTTGATGAACTAAAAATAGTTGTTTCAGGGGGAATTACAGAGGCCCCTGAATCAAAAGGAGTTGTGCTGACCGGACAGACCTGGGTTTTTACTGATACAATAAGCGTGCAAGGCTTAAATGAAGTTAGCAGCGAAAGCCCTGTGAAATATGTGTTATCTCAAAATTATCCCAATCCCTTTAACCCCAGCACCACAATTAAATTTTCTATTCCGGAAGAAGGATTTGTATCCCTAAGCGTATTCAATGCATTAGGAGAAAACGTATCAAATCTTGTTTCGGAAGAACTAAATGCAGGAAGTTATAAATATGAGTGGAGTGCTGAAAATTTAACAAGCGGAATTTATTTCTACAGACTACAAACATCAGGATTTTCAGAAAGCAAAAAAATGTTATTAATTAAATAAACTAAAAGGAGGCACTAAATGAAACTCTTAAATACTTTTCTTTTTGTTTTGGTTGTGTTTACAAGTAGCGTTTTGGCACAATTTAATCCAGATGACTTTGAAGGATTTTGGAGAGGAACATGGTTTAACAATACATTCGGCTCAACCGATTCATCTTTTTTATCAGTAACGTTTGATAGAGGCGCAGGCACACTAGAAGCCGTTCTTGATTTGGAGGGCTCTGTTTTTGGCGGAAGCGATCCTGATCCCGTAACACTAACTGGCTCTTATAGTAGCATTGGATTCAGTGCAACAGGTAATTCTCCAACTTATGGCGATATGATTCTTAGTGGAGATGGTAGTGGGAATATGATGGGTAGAATGCCGGATGTTCCCAATCCTGGAATTGATAGCACCACTCTGATGGGAACATTTAATTCAACGAATATAGATTTAACCTATATTGTATACTTTACAGGTGGTGGTACTGCTGATGGTGTAATAAACATGGTTAAAGATCCTGCATCGAGTGTTGAAAAGGAATCGGATATTGTTCCTGATGGTTTTGCACTTGAACAAAATTTTCCAAATCCGTTTAACCCAAGCACTACTATACAATTTTCAATTTCCAAGCAATCATTTGTAACGCTGGAAATTTATAATTCTCTCGGTGAAAAAGTTGATGTGCTTATTGCTGAAGAATTAAATGCAGGAAAATATAAATTTAACTGGAATGCAGAAAACTTAACAAGTGGAACTTACTATTACTCCATAACCGCAGATAATTTTAGGCAGGCGAAGAAACTAATTCTTCTAAGATGAGCAATGTTGCCCCGCTGTTAGACAACAGCGGGGTTATTATTTTAATAATATCATTTTTTTTGTTTGAACAAGATCACCGGCTTGTAGTTGATAAAAATATAATCCGCTTGTCAGATCCCGAACGAAGACGGAATTACTGTTGAACTCAACCTCATATTCTCCTGCTGGTAACTCTTCATAAATAAGTGTAGTAACTTCATTTCCTAGCACATCGTAGACTTTTAATACTGTATGTAAAGAAGCATGGTGAGATGTCTCTAAATATGGTATGGTAAACTTGATTTTGGTTGATGGATTAAAAGGATTGGGATAATTCTGGTGCAAATTAAAGCTATTTAAACCGTTTGGCTCCTCAGTTACACTAACAGTCTGTGGAATATATTTTAAAATTACTCCATTTCCTCCAACGGCAAACCCCTTTTGTGCGGATACAAATTGAAGATCATAAATTATTGAACTGTCTGGAATAGTTTTATCAATCCAGGTTTCCCCTTTATCTGATGTGAAAAGAAATTTAAAACCGGAAGCAGACCACCCCTCATTTGGTGTTCTATAATCTAAACCAAAAGAGAGCCCGAACATAGGAAGTTCTTCGTAGCCCCAATTTAAACCACCATCTTCTGTTCTAATTTTTGCAATTCCAAAAAATCCTTCAGGGTCACCTGAAAGAGTAATTGCATTTAGAGAATCAATTACAAAAAGATCAAAAACCTGATCCGCGCTAACACCGGTTGCGGCCCAGTTTTTACCTGAGTCTGTTGTACGCCAAATTACCCCCGCAATATCAATAGCACCACCACAGGCAAAACCAAGCTGCTCATTATAAAAATTAAATTTATAAATCGGGTAGCCTGATAGAAGACTTGAATCAATAGATGCTTGATTCCAAGTGCTTCCGCCATCAGTAGTTTCAGCAATGTAAGATCCACCTATAAATCCATGCAGCGAATCGAAGAAAAATATTGTACGC
>JABDPB010000173.1 GCA_013042995.1 Ignavibacteriaceae bacterium
GCCAGACTTTTAGATGGATACTTAAAGGGCGAAGCCTCGTATAAACTGGATGAGCTGGAGTTGCAGATTAAAGAGATAGAGCAACAAATGAAAGATGTAGAATGAAAGCTATTATTGAAAAAATGCAAAACAAAGTAAACGAGATTAGAAGGCGAAGGAAAAAGTTTCATTGTATTATGTATGATGCTTATAAAGGCGAAACAAAAGAACAGGCAGTCGAACAGTTTAAGAAAAATAATAAAGTTATGCCTGAAGATGATTTTATTTTTATTGCAGTAGTGGACGAAAAAATGATTCTTGAAGAAAGAGAAGCGAATAAGCTTAATAAGAATCCTTATAAGAATCAGCCAAAGTAAAGCCAGCATTTATTGAGATGAGATTAGATTTAATATGAACATTTCTGGTTCTATGTTCAATACATAATAAGAAACGAATATAACTTAGCTTTCAGGCTCTTTAAGTGCTGGTACTTTTATTCTTGTATTGCTTGAAATAAGTATTTATTTTTGAATCAAAAGACGAAATCATTGCACAGATTTTTAATATATCGAGAGCGGTCGTTTTGGTTTGGAGTTTGCAATGCTCCAGTCTTTTCCAAGATGGTCGCTTTCGTTGTATTAAGAGTTCTTTAATATTCTGATAGTGTGAAAAAAGTAATGACTGTTTTTCTTACTTTGCCCTAACTTTTTAGTAAATTCCAATTACAAAAGTTGCTTTTTTTAGCTTTAATATTGGCGGCGTGGCCAAGTGGTCTAAGGCGAAGGTCTGCAAAACCTTTATTCGTCGGTTCGAATCCGACCGCCGCCTCCATCAGCTTTCTTCCTTCGTCAAATATCTCATTAAAATTTTATAACTTAAGTGATAGTATCATATAGATTAAGCCCAAATGGAATATTTAATTAGCAGTGCAATAGGTTACTTATTAGGGTCTTTCCCAACTGCGTATCTTCTCCTGAAAAAAACTAAAGGAATTGATGTTACAAGTAATGGTTCAGGAAATGTTGGTGCATATAATTCCTTTCGAGTTTCAAAATCTATACTGATCGGAATTACAGTATTTGTTTTTGATTTTATAAAAGGAGCTTCAGCTGCACTGCTGTTGATTTATCTTTTTCCAGATAACTTTGTTTATCCCTCGCTTGCTGTTTTGTTTGCAGTTTTATCACATTGTTATAATCCCTGGTTACAATTTAGAGGTGGAAGAGGATTAGCTACAGCAGCCGGAGGTGCAACAGTAATTATTCCTTTCCTACTTGTTGTTTGGATTATTTTGTGGCTAATTTTTTATTTGATGAAACGAATCATCATTTTTTCTAATATTGGAGCAACAATATTATCACTTTTACTATTTTACAACACAACTGATATTGCAATAAAATACACATACCCATTCACGAACGAAAAGTCGACTTTAGTTTTGGTATCAACTGCAGTTTTGATTATAATTTTTATTAAGCATATTGATCCTTTAAAGGAATTAATAAATGAACTAAAACAAAAAGAGTTATAAATGACAAAGACTAAAATATTTATATTAACTACAATAGTATTAGTAGTTTTCTTTGCTGGATTTATGTTACTGAAGAATTTAGATTCAGGAACAAAAGTAAATAACCCTTCCTCTGATGACCCAAATTTTGTTTTAACTCAAAACAAAGATTCTGCAAACGATGAAATTTCAAATTCGCGGAGTAATATTTTAACGCGAACAGTAGAAAAAGTTAGCCCTGCTGTTGTTGGAATAAACGTAATTGAAATACGCGAATACCGTGATCCGTTATTTTCATTTTTTGATGATCCTTTTTTTAGAAGATTTTTTGGAGACCGTGGATCTTACAATCGTGAAGTAAAAGGATTAGGTTCGGGTTATATTATTTCTCCTGACGGCTATATAATCACAAACGATCACGTTGCGGGTAATGCAACGAAAATAACAGTAACATTAACCGATGGTAGAACATTTGATGCACAGACGATTGGTTCTGATTTAGCTAGTGATATTTGTTTAATAAAAATTGATGGTGATGATTTACCATACGTTGAACTTGGAAATTCAGATGATGTTATTATTGGTGAATGGGTAATTGCTCTAGGAAATCCTTTTGGACTCTTCGAATTAAACGACAAACCCACCGTAACAGTTGGTGTAATCAGTGCCACAGGAATGAATCTTGAACCTATAAATGACCGCTATTACGTAAATATGCTGCAAACAGATGCTGCAATTAACGGAGGCAACAGCGGCGGTCCACTTGTGAACAGCATTGGTGAAGTGATAGGAATGAACACTTTAATTTTTACTGCCGGCGGAAATACAGGCAGCATAGGCTTGGGATTTGCGATTCCAATAAACAAAGTAAAAGGTATAATTGAAGAATTAAAAGAAAAAGGAAAAGTTGACAGAGATTTTGAAATAGGAATGCGCATCCAATCAATTGACGAAGGAATTGCACGCTACTATCGTCTTGAAACTACAAAGGGAGTAATTGTTACTAAAGTTTATCCAAATACTCCTGCACAAAAAGCAGGATTAGAAGTTGGCGATATTATTTTGGAAATTGAAGATTACAGAATAAGTGATGAAAACACAATTTTTAGTGTTTTTCACGAATTTAGAACCGGACAGACTATCACTCTAAAAATTATTAGAGATGAAAAAGAAATGATTAAGAAAATGACACTGGAACAAAGATGATTGAAAGATATACACTTCCTGAGATGGGAAAGATTTGGCAGGATGAATTTAAATTTTCCACATGGCTTAAAATTGAAATTCTTGCTTGCGAGGCACGTGCTGAACTTGGGGAGATACCTAAAGAAGATGTTGAAGTAATTAAAAAGAAATCAAAATTCGAAGTAAAAAGAATTTTAGAAATTGAAGAAACAACGAAGCATGATGTAATAGCATTTTTAACAAATGTAGCCGAGCATGTTGGAAAAGAATCGCGCCACATTCATTACGGAATGACCTCTTCGGATATTTTGGACACCACCCTCTCCTACCAAATGAAAGCTGCTGGTGAAATTTTACTTAAGCAGTTATTAGAATTAAAGGATGCATTAAAAAAACGTGCAATAGAACATAAAGATACTATATGCATCGGCAGATCTCATGGAATACACGCTGAACCTACTACAATGGGTCTTAAGTTTACACTTTGGTTTGAAGAAGTGAACAGGAATATAAAACGGCTCAAAAATGCAATCGAAAGTATAAGTCTTGGACAAATATCCGGAGCAGTTGGAACATTCGAACATCTTTCACCTAAAGTTGAAGAATATGTTTCTAGTAATATGGGCTTAAAACCTGCAAAAGTTTCAACACAAGTTATTCAGCGAGATGGACACTCAGAGTTTATGAATACTATTGCTATAGTTGGTGCTACATTAGAAAAAATATCAGTTGAAATTAGACATTTGCAAAGAACTGAAGTTCTAGAAGCTGAGGAATATTTTTCAAAAGGACAAAAAGGTTCATCAGCTATGCCGCATAAACGTAACCCTATTGTGAGTGAGAGAATAACAGGGCTTGCAAGAATCTTAAGAACAAATGCGCTTGCGGCATTAGAAAATGTGGCACTTTGGCATGAGCGGGATATATCTCATTCATCCGTTGAGCGAATAATAATTCCTGACAGCTGCATTGCATTAAATTACATGCTCGATCTAACTATAAAGTTAATTAGTAATTTAATAGTCTATCCTGAAAATATGCTTTCCAATTTAAATCTCACCAGAGGACTAATTTTCTCGCAAACTATTTTATTAAAATTAGTCGATAAAGGTTTATCACGCGAAGATGCTTATAAACTTGTTCAATCCTCGGCAATGGAAGTTTGGAACGACAAAAGTAAAAATCTAAAAGATGAACTGCTGAATTCGAATGAGGTTAAAAAATATTTAACATCAAGCGAGCTGGATGAAATATTCAACAGCAAAAAAATGTTAAATAACATTGATTATATTTTCAACCGTAGTATATTTGTAGAACAACAGTAGCAGTAGTTTCCTCCTTAAACTTAGTTGTCCACTCATCAATTTTGCATTGTATTTTTCAGGAACAAACAGTATTTACAAATCGTATATAAAATCTAATTGAAACGAAAATGTTTAATAAAGGATTAATAAAGGCAATGAAGATAATTTTAGCATTAACTGTAGTTGTTGTTGCAGCCAATTTCTTGATCGCAGACTTTTCTAATGACGATATAAAAGCTGTTAACAAATCAGACACACTTAAAATATTAGAACCCAAAAATCACTATAAAATTGAAAACCAGTTAATCACCACAATTCTCAGCCGCTATCACTATAAAAAAGTTAGTATTGATGACTCACTCTCTACGCTGCTATTCGAGAAATACTTACAGGCATTGGATTTTAGCCGTTTATACTTTTTGAAATCTGATATAGTTGAATTTGAAAAATACAGAAACACGCTAGATGATCATTTACTTGATGGAGATATTGAACCGTTTTATGAAATTTTCAATCTATATGCGGTTAGAATGGATGAGCGTTTAATTTACCTGGATACAATGTTAGCTCGCGAATTTGATTATACAACAGTTGATTCAGTTAAACTTAGCAGAGAAAATGCTGTATGGGCTGAAGACAATTTTCAAATGAATGAACTTTGGAGAAAAAGATTAAAAAGTGATGCACTGAATTTAAAGCTAAACGGGAAAGATTGGGACGAAATTGTTACTAATCTCTCTAACCGCTACGATAATTATAAAAGATTGCTTGATCAATACAACAGCGAGGATGTTTTTCAGCTTGCAATGAATTCATACGCAAGCTGTCTCGATCCCCATACGAATTATCTTTCACCAATTACCTCAGAAAATTTTCAAATTGATATGAGTCTTTCACTTGAAGGAATTGGTGCAAGATTGATGTATGACGACGGATATACAAAAGTTGTTGAAATTATCCCTGGTGGACCTGCGTTCAAATCCAAAAAATTGCAGGTTGATGATAGAATTGTAGCAGTCGCTCAGGATGAAGATGGTGAATTTGTTGATGTTGTTGGTTGGCGTATTACAGATGTTGTTCAACTAATACGAGGTCCAAAAGAAACATTGGTGAGGTTACAGATATTACCAGCAGATGCAAGTTTAAGTTCTACACCAATAGAAATAAAATTAATTCGAGATAAAGTTAAACTTGAAGATCAGGCTGCAAAGAGTGACATCATAGAAGTTGAAAACGATGGAATCCCCTACCGCATTGGTGTTATAACAATTCCAAAGTTCTATACCGATCTTCAAGGATTCAGCAGCGGTGATAAAGAATCTAAAAGCACTGTTACGGATGTAAGTAGAATTGTTGAAGAATTAAAGAATGAAAACGTTGATGGAATTGTAATTGATCTAAGAAATAACGGAGGCGGTTCACTTATTGAAGCAATAGATGTAACTGGTTTGTTTATTGAAAGAGGTCCCGTTGTTCAAGTAAAAGATTCGTTTGATAATATTGAAGTGAATAACGATCCCGATCCAGAAATTATTTACAGTGGTCCTCTCGCAGTTTTAATCAATCGATTCAGTGCATCCGCGTCTGAAATCTTTTCTGCTGCAATTCAAGATTATGAAAGAGGAATAGTTCTTGGCGAGCAATCCTACGGTAAAGGGACTGTTCAAAATTTGGTTGATTTGAACAGACTTGCTTCTCGCAATGCAAATAAGTTTGGACAAATAAAAGTAACAATTGCAAAGTATTATAGGATTACAGGAGGTAGTACACAAAACCTCGGTGTAATTCCTGATATTGAATTCCCTTCTTATGTAGATGCAAATAATTTTGGGGAAAGTTCAGAACCAACTGCCCTTAAGTGGGATCAGATTAAGTCAACTGAGTTTGAAAAGTTTGAAGAACTTTCACGTGTTTTGCCCGAACTAACTGAATCCTCTAAACTAAGACAAAAGAATAATCCCGATTTTGAATATTTAATGTATGAGATTGAAGAATATAAATTACAGCAAGAAAAACAATTTGTATCTTTAAACGAAAATCTTCGTTTGAAAGAAAAAGAAATTGAGGAGGAAAGAGAATTTCAGCGTGAAAATATCAGACGTAAGAAAAAGGGATTAAAACTGCTGGATAAAGATGAAGTCCCTTCTGAAGAAGAAGTTGATGAAGACGATCCTTTCTTAAAAGAATCGGCGCTTATTGTAACCGATCTGATTTACTTAAATAAAGGATTGACACAAATTCGTTAAGCGCAAAGTACATTTAGAAGTCGTTCTTCTGCAATGGGCAGCATACTTTCTTTGTACGGAAAATCTATATCAGTTTCGAAAATATATACTACGGGATCGTACAATTCCTGAGAAAAATTTATAAATTCCATCATAAGTTGTTCAACAGGATTTTTAACAAGCTGCTGCGGTATTGATCTTACAAGTTTTGATTGCAATCGCTGCTTAATATGTTCCTGTGACCAGTCCCACACAACTTCGTACAAATAAACATTAAGTAATTCCTTCTTATTATCAGGCAGTGCGAAGTATCCCTTACCATTAAAGTTCTTATCTGTTGCAGATATTTTTCTTAGCTGAAGATTTTCTTCTATAAATTCCTTAATTATTTCACTCTCAGTAATTACCTGCTTGTTAATTTTCAATGCCCATTTAATAAAATCGAACATTCTGTCTAATTTAAATCCTATTTGATGAGCTTTTTCATATACAGTCAAACGCTCGTTAATCCTGCGTGCTCTTATCTCATTATCAAACCAAAGTTTACAATCAAGGTTTTCACGCACAATATCTTCCAGGCTTTGATTTAAATTGTGCGATTCAGCAAGAGCCGGAAATATTTTATTTCTATTTATCTGGTCTAACCAATCTCTTACTTTGCTTAAGATAACATATTCATTGGTTTCCCAATCAGAGGTTGTTGATGTTAACTTTTTTACGTCTATGGTTGTCATTTTTTACCGTGATGTTTAGAGCTTCATTTTTGAAATATTTATTCACTAAAAGCTTGCCAAAACATATACGGATAGCCCCATGAATATGCTTTATTGAATTGATACAGATTTAAGAAAGTTTTGCATGTCAAATTGGTAGGCTTAGGTAAAATTACCTTAGAATTTCTCGTAATGATAAATGTATCAATTATGCAGTGAGGCAGAAAATTATAGTGAAGTAAAAAAGGGAATGGAAAAATTTCCCATTCCCTTTAAATATGTGAAATGGATATTAATCAAATGTCAAATTTAATCCCCTGTGCCAATGGCAGTTCTGTACCGAAGTTTATTGTGTTTGTTTGTCTTCGCATATAAGCTTTCCAAGCATCAGAACCAGATTCTCTACCTCCACCTGTCTCTTTTTCACCGCCAAATGCACCGCCAATTTCGGCGCCAGATGTACCGATGTTTACGTTAGCAATTCCACAGTCAGATCCTGCACAGGAAAGGTATCTCTCAGCCTCGCGTAAGCTGTTTGTAAATATAGCAGATGAAAGTCCCTGCACAACATTGTTCTGAATTGAAATAGCTTCATCGACATCCTTTTTATATTTAATTAAATATAGAATTGGTGCAAAAGTTTCTTCCTGAACAATTTTAAATTCATTTTTAGCTTCAACGATTGCGGGAGTAACATAGCATCCAGATTCATAACCTTTTCCGCTGAGCACCTTTCCTCCAGTTAAAATCTTTCCGCCTTCCTTTTTAACTTGTTTTAGTGCATTCTTAAAATCATCTACTGCGCCCGTATCAATTAATGGACCCATGTGATTTTTCTCATCGAGTGGATCACCAATTTTTATTGTTTTATATGCCTTTAATAATGATGTTTTAACTCGATTATAGATAGATTCATGAATAATCAATCTTCGTGTTGTTGTGCATCTTTGTCCTGCAGTTCCTACTGCTCCAAACACTATTGCAGGAATCGCCATTTTTAAATCTGCTTCAGGAGTCATAATTATTGCATTGTTTCCACCAAGTTCTAAAATAGTTTTTCCAAATCTTGAAGCAACTACTTCGGAAGCATGCTTTCCAACTCTTGTTGAACCAGTTACAGATACAAGTGAAACTCGTTTATCCTTTAAAATTCTTTCTCCAACAGTAGAACCCTTTCCAATCACTAGTGAAAAAATTCCTTCAGGTAATTTATTTTCTTTCAGTACTTTTGATATTATCTTCTGTGTTGCAATTGCTGTTAAGGGAACTTTTGATGAAGGTTTCCAAATATTAACATCACCACATGCTGCAGCAATCATTGCATTCCAACTCCAAACAGCCACAGGAAAATTAAAGGCAGATATCGTACAAACAATTCCAAGAGGATGGTATTGATCATACATTCTGTGCATTAGACGTTCCGATTGCATTGTAAATCCGTAGAGCTGACGTGATTGACCAACTGCAAAATCACATATGTCAATCATCTCCTGAACTTCGCCTAAACCTTCCTGGAGTGATTTTCCCATTTCGTAGGATACAAGTGTTCCGAGGGGCTCTTTGAACTCACGCAGTCTGTTTCCAATTTGTCTTACAATTTCTCCTCGTATTGGTGCCGGAATCATTCTCCATTCTTTAAACGCTTTTTCTGATGTTTGAATAACCTTATTGTAATCTTTTTCTGAAGCCTGATAGACGGATGCAATCAGTTTGCCATCTACGGGAGAGTGAATTTTTAATATACCTTCAGATTTTGTTTTATTCCAATTTAATCCTGTAGAAGAACCAAAGTTATTTTTTTGAATCCCCAATTCTTTAAGAAACTGCATATTTGCTCCTGTATTATAAAAATTAACTGTTTTATTTAAATTGATTTACAAAATGAATTAAAATTGCTATTCTTAAAATATCCTATTTTTTAACAAATAATAAGTTTCCATTTAATTAACACATTCTGCTTAGATTGATAATTCAATTGTGATTGGTTAATTTTATTGATGTTAAAGTTAATATTTAGTAATTATAAATGATTTTAAGAGATAATATATACCTGCTCAAAAACAGTACGAATCTTCGAAGTTATTTCATATCTCAGTACGAAAACGTGTTTTAATAGTCTCCCCCAAGATTCTTGTTCTAGCAGAAAGCAATTTATTTTAACAAATTTTTAACCTTACAATTTATTTATGATTATTGGAATAAGGCGTGCAGATAAAAATGATTGGGAACAGCGTGTTCCGTTAATTCCCGAAGATTTAAAATATTTAAAAGAGAAGTATGGAATTCATACTCTTATTCAACCATCGGATATTCGTGCATATAAAAACGAAGAATATAAAAATGCAGGTGTAGAAGTAGTTGAAGATATTCAAAAGGCAAATACAATTTTTGCTGTAAAGGAAATTCCTCTTCATTTTTATCGTCCGAATAAGACATATATCTTTTTTTCACACACAATTAAAGGGCAGGATTATAACATGCCCATCTTGAAAAAAATGATGGAACTTAAATGCAATTTGATTGATTATGAGAGAATTGTTGATGAATCAAACAATAGGTTAATATTTTTCGGAAAACATGCCGGTGTTGCAGGTATAATTGAATCACTACATGCGCTTGGCCAAAAGTTAGAAGAGAAAAATATAATAACTCCATTAAAAAAAATTAAGCAGGCATATAAGTATGATTCCATTGAAGAAGCAAAACAGGAACTCAAAGTAATTGGTGAAAAGATAAAGAAGAATGGAATCCCAAAAGAACTTCAGCCCTTAATTGTTGGATTTGCCGGCTATGGAAATGTTTCTCGGGGTGCGCAGGAAATATTTGAAATTCTTCCTTTTAAGGAAATTAAAGCTGATGAAATACAATTCATAAATGAAAAGTATAAAGCGGAATCGGAGCATCATTTTTTTAAAGTTGTATTTAAAGAAAATGATTTGGTAAAACCTAAATCTGGGAAATTTGAACTTCAGGATTATTACAATCATCCCGAAAAATATGAAAGCAAGTTTGAACAGTACATTCCGCATTTAACCATGCTTGTTAATTGTATTTACTGGACTGAAGACTATCCACGTTTAGTTACAAAAAGTTATTTGCAATGTGAAGAGTATAAAGAAACTGAACAGAAACTAATTGTGATCGGAGATATTTCCTGCGATATAAACGGTTCAATTGAAATTACAAACAAAGCCACCGAACCAGGCGATGCTTTTTACACATATTTACCTGAAAACGACGATTACAAAAATGGAATAGTCAAAGATGGAATAACGATTATGGCAGTGGATAATTTACCATGCGAATTTCCAAAAGAATCATCAGCAGATTTTTCTAATGTACTAAAAAAATTCGTTTATGAAATTGCCAACACAGATTTTAATAAGTCATTTGAAGACTTAACTCTTCCTTATCCAATAAAAACAGCGTTAATTCTTCATCGCGGCGAACTAACAAAAACATACCAATATTTAAATCAATATTTAACAGAGGGGTAAATAAAATGAAAAACATTTTAGTACTCGGTGCGGGACTAGTAAGTAAACCAGGAGTAAGATATTTACTCAATCAAAAAAATATTTTTATTACGGTAGCATCCAGAACAGTAAGCAAAGCTGAAGATTTGATTGAAGGATTTGCAAATGGAAAAGCCGTTCAATTAAATGTAAGTGATGAAGTGCAACTTTCAAAACTGATTGAACAAAATGACATAATCGTTAGTCTGCTTCCATGGGTGCATCACTTTAAAGTTGCAAATCTTTGTTCGAAGCATAATAAGCATATGGCAACAACGTCCTATGTGAGTGATGATATGAAAAAACTGAACAATGAGGCTGCATCAAAAAATTTATTTTTCCTAAATGAGATTGGTGTTGATCCGGGAATTGATCATATGTCTGCTATGAAAATAATTGATGAAGTTTATGAGAAAGGAGCAAAAGTTGTTCATTTCTACTCGTATTGTGGTGGATTACCTGCTCCAGAAGACAATGATAATCCATATGGATACAAATTTTCATGGAGCCCGAAAGGTGTTGTGCTTGCTTCACGTAATTCTGGCAAATTTTTAGAAAATGGAAAGCTTGTTGAAATTGAAGGTAAAGACCTGTTCCTCAATTATCGAACAGAAAAAATAGAAGGATTAGGTAAATTTGAAGTTTATCCAAATCGCAATTCTATCCCCTACAAAGATCTTTATAATTTAAAAGATGCTCTCACTGTTATGCGCGGCACTTACAGGAACTTAGGTTGGTGCGATACACTTAAAAAAATGGTAGATGTAGGATTAATTGACGAAGCCAAGAAAGATTATTTAAACGGCATCACATACAGAAAAATGATGGCAAAACTGATTGGGGAAAATGATGATTCGAATATTGAACAGAAAGTTGCTCAAAAATTAAATCTAGAACCGAATTCTGAAATATTAAAAAGATTCGAGTGGCTCGGTTTATTCAGTGATGGAAAAGTTTCTGAGCATGATAATGTTTTGGATATTTTAAGTGATTTGCTACAAGAAAAACTTGTATATAAAGATAATGAAAAAGATATGATTATTCTTCAGCACAAGTTTACAGTCGAAAATGCGGACAAAAGTAAAGATTTGATCACCTCAACACTAATTGACTATGGTATCGCATTACAAGAATCATCAATGGCTCGAACAGTCAGTTTACCGCTTGCTATTGGCGTAAGATTTATGGCTGAAGAAAAATTTAATTTAAAGGGAGTTCATATTCCAATTACAAAACAAATTTACGAGCCTGTGCTTAACGAATTAGAAACACTTGGTATAAAAATGGTAGAAAAAAAATATAGTTTGGATTAGTACACTTCTTACAAGTAAAAATGAATGAAGACTGTTTGCAGATTATATTAAAATTAAGTACACTTCTAATGTCTTATTTAAATAAATTGAAATAACTACTTGCCTGGAGCGGCTCCTAAGTTGGAGCCGTTCTTGTTTTAAACTATCTTTAAATGTATGGCTGGAAAACTTTATATCGTCAGCACTCCTATCGGCAATTTAAAAGATATTTCTCTTCGTGCAATTGAAACTCTTAACGAAGTTGATTTCATAATTTGCGAAGATACACGCGTTACTTCCATTCTTTTAAAACAATACAACATTATAAAACAACTTTTTTCATTTAATGCAGTTAGTGAAACAAAAAAAATTCCTGCAGTAATTGAACGATTGCAAAGAGGACAAAGCTATGCACTAGTTTCCGATTCAGGAACACCTGCTATTTCTGATCCCGGAGTTAGGCTTGTTTCCAAAGCTGTAAAAGAAGGAATTGAGGTGATTACAATTCCAGGTGCAACCGCATTAATATCTGCATTAACAATTAGCGGATTGCCGACTGATTCTTTTGTTTTTGAAGGTTTTCTTCCGCAGAAAAAAGGAAGACAAAAAAAACTAAAGGAACTGAGTGAAGATAAAAGAACAGTTGTTCTCTATGAATCATCGCACAGAATAAAAAAATTGATTGATGAGTTGAATGTATATTTCTCCAAAAGATTTGTTGTTGTCTGCCGCGAACTGACTAAAAAATTTGAAGAAACTTGGCGCGGCTATCCTACTGAATTAAAAGAACACCTTGATGGAAAAACAATTAAGGGTGAATTTGTTGTTGTGATTGCAAGCAGTGATTGGAAAAATAAATAATTCACTGTTTTATTCACTCATTAAATAATTATAATCCTTCAGCACGGTATCCAAAAATGTTATCGAATGTAAATCTGAGTTGACTCCAATCTTTTTTTCAATTGCATCTTTTGTTGTGTGAATAATTCGTTCGTACATCATTGCATCCGGCTGCTTGTAATTAAGATCGAGTACTTCTTTTACAATTGCAATATCTTTATCACTTAAAAGATTCACCTGCGGAAATATTACGTCGTACTCAGTTGGAGTTGCTTGTAAAATTGTATCATCCAGTTTTGCCTGCGCTTTAAGCTTTACAACCGTAGTGTTTGCTGCCAGATCGCCAAGCCGCTGCCCCTTTCCATTAATCAGCATAGTAATCAATCCTACTGAACCGTAAGTAAAATAAATATCAATGGGTGCAATTATCCATCTTAAAAAATAACTGCCAATACCAGCCTGTGCTCCATCGAGTCTTACAACACGCATCTTCATTATTTTTTTACCAAACGACTGTCCATTTAAAAATGATTCGCAAAGAAGATGATAAAAAAATAACGGCAGATACAAAATTACGAAATACGCAACAGGATAGTAAACACCTAAGTCATCTGATAAATCAAGCAGCCATATATAAACAAAAATGGCAGCAATAAAATATCCTATCATAATAAGCAGATCAATTATTGTTGCAACAACCCTGTCACCTAAGCTTGCGATGGGATACTCGATGTTTACATTTTGAGGGGTTTGTATTTCAATCGTTTGCATATGCAGAATTAAATCAATCCGCGTGCCTTAAGTTCTAAATACTTGTTTATTGTATTTATTGATAAATTTTGAGGAGTTGTTAAGATTGATTGAATACTGTATTGAGCAAGTTCCTTTACAATCAACCGTTTCTCAAACGCAAATTTTTCCGCAATTGTTTTGTGGTAAATCTCTTCAGTGTTTTTTGCGGGCTTATCAATCAACTTAAATAATTCTGTGTTGATGAAGAATATAATTATTACAAGATGCGAACGTGCAAGTCTTCGCAAATAAGCAAGCTGCCGTTGAAGTGCATTTAGTGTCTCAAAATTTGTGTATAGTAATATTAAACTGCGATGACTTATTTTATGTAAAATAGTACTTGATAAAATTTCAAAATCAGATTCCAAATAATCAGTCTTTTGATTATAGAGCACTTCCTGAATTTTTTGCATGTGCCTTGATTGCCTATCTGCAGGTATAAGACTGCTGACTTCGTTTGAAAAAGTAATAACTCCCGCTTTATCATGTTTGTGCATTGCAATGCTCGAAATAACAAGCGAAGTATTGATTGCATAGTCGAGCAAAGACATTCCACAAAATGGCATTTTCATTACTCTGCCGATATCAATTATGCTGTAAACCTGCTGCGATTTTTCATCTTCAAAGTGATTTACCATCAGGTTAGCTTTACGCGCAGTTGCTTTCCAGTTTATTGTTCGGTAATCATCTCCACGGACGTATTCTTTTATGTGCTCAAATTCCATTGAGTGACCGATTCGCCTAATTCTTTTTATTCCAGCTTCAGTAAGTCTATCTGAAATTGCCATCAGCTCATATTTTTTCATTTGAATAAATGATGGATAAACAGGAACAATCTTTTCTCCTTCAAAACTAAATCTTCTTTTTACAAATCCAATTGGTGAAGCAGCATAGATATTCGTTTTACCGAAATTATAATCCCCTCTTTTAACTGGTCTTAAATTATAAGAAAATATTTTTTCCTGCCCGGATTCGATTGAGACATTAAACAATAAATCACGTTTTTGAAATTCAAATGGAATTTCATCAATTATTTCACACTGGATTTTAAAAGGAAAACGATTTTCTAAAAATATTTTTATTTCATTTTCATCACCGTTTGACAAACGATTTGGAGCATCACGGTAAGCGTTAATCCCCTTTTTAATTGTGAAGAGAATTACTGCATCAGAAATTAAAAGAAATACAATTGCAATTAAAATAATATTACTAAATAGCTGCAACGGCGGTAAAAAATAGGATAGTACAAACAGTATAATTTCGGCAATAAGTACGATAAAAAATTTTGCTGATACATAGAAAGATTTAATGATTCTCACTATCGGGGAACCTCAACTCGTTCTAAAATAGTCTTAATTATATCATCAGGATTTCTTCCTTCCATTTCTTTTTCCGGCGTAAGTAAAATTCTGTGCCGCATTGCCGAGAAAATTACATGTTTTATATCGTCGGGAGTAACATAATCTCGTCCATTCATTGCAGCAATTGCTTTTGATCCAATCATTATTGCAATTGATGCACGCGGTGAACCTCCTAAATACAAATCGCTGTTATTGCGTGTACCCATTACAAGCTTTGCTATGTACTCTGCAACTTTCTCACCTATGTGAACGGTACTTACTTTTTCTCTAAGATTTTTTAATATTTCTCTAGTAAACACTGACTCAATCAAACTCAAATCATTTACATTTTTTCTATTGTGAAGATCCAGAAGAATTTTTAATTCTTCTTCTTCGGACGGATAATTCATTTCAACTTTAAATAAAAATCTATCGAGCTGTGCTTCCGGAAGTTTGTAAGTTCCCTCGTGTTCTATTGGATTTTGAGTAGCAAAAACTGTAAACGGACTTGCCATTTTATATGTTGTGCCATCAACAGTAACTTGACGCTCTTCCATTGCTTCGAATAAAGCTGATTGCGTTTTTGCAGGTGCACGGTTGATTTCATCAATTAATATAATATTAGAAAAAACTGGTCCACGATGAAAATCAAATTCAGAGGTTTTCATATTGAAGACAGATGTTCCGATAATATCGGAAGGCATTAAATCCGGCGTGAACTGAATTCGAGAAAAATCTGCTGAAATGGTTCGTGCAAGAATTTTTGAAAGCAAAGTTTTTGCGATTCCCGGAACACCTTCAATTAGAACATGTCCATCTGAAAGCACCGCAGCTATGAGCATATCAATTATCTCATCCTGCCCGACTATAATTTTGTTTATTTCTGTCTTAACTTTTTCAATTGAACTTTTTAGCTCAGTTAAATCTGTTCTGGAATTAAAGTTGTTTTCTTCCATGTTATTTGATTCTTTCATAAAATTTTTCAATCTGATAATTGATGTTGATTAAATCTTCTTCCGAAATATTTTCATTCATTTTAATTTTTTCTATCTCTCTAAAAATCGCTTTTACTTTTCCAAATGACAGAGAAGACTTATCGGATATTTTTTTAAGTGTTTCTTCATCAAAATTTAGAGCTTTTATAAAGTATTTATTTCTGATGTAATCCAAAAAATAGGAGATCTTTTTCTCTGCAATATTCTTAAAGTCTTTTTGCTGGTAGTAGAGATTTCCGACAGTTTGAACAAACTCAACTGTTGTATTTTTGAGAGGTTCAACTACAGGAATAATTCTCTGCCGTCGTCTTCCATAAAAAAATATAAACAGCACAGCGTTTCCAAGCAAAAGATAGTAAGCCCACATAAGAGATTCATGTGAAAGAATATATTGAAGCGCAGAAACCGAATATTTATTTCCTATTTTATAATACTCATCCCACAGTGTTTTTGTATTAGGCAGATGTGATAAACATTTAAATGCATATTCTTCATTAACGCTGTAAAGCAAATGATAATTTGAAAATGCAAGAGGTACTGTGTTTAAGAAAAAGTCTCCCTCTCCGTATTTTATTCTTATAAAATTAGTTTTACCATGACTATTTGTTCCTAAAACTTGAATTAAAGATGTATCATATTCGCTGAAGTAATTTTCAAAATTACCTTTTTCAAAGAAGTAATCTTCTATTGATTTAACCTCTGCCAAATTAAAATTTATACTTGTTGAATCATCATTAAAGAATGTTCTGTAAGTACTAATTCGAAGTGAATCTGCAAGACTGCCGTATATTGCAAAAGCAGAGATGAAAACTTGGTTTCCTGTTGCAACATAATCTAACAAGTATTCTGTATCCAAAATATCCGGGGAAAAATAAGAGTTTATAATAACATAGTTTGTTTTGTAATAGTAGTCATTTTTGAGAACGTTATAACAGGGGAACTCAGTTAAAGTTAACTCTGCTTCATCAAATAGCTTACTTGCAACATCATAAATAATATATCCGCCGTAAGGAATTTTATCATTCTTTGAGAAGCTTTCCGACCAATCAATTTCTTCAGGTTCAGCTAATTTTACAATGGTTAAAATGATTAACATAACTGTAATCGGGATTAAAAATTTTAAGTTCTTTTTTTTCATTAAGATTTGATCAATTTAAATAGCTTATTAAAATCATTTTTTGAAATGCTCATCACCGCTTCATCAATTGGAAAATCACCGTACCAAATCCACTCGAATCTGTAAACTGCGTCTTTAAATGCATCTGCAAGCCGTATATTTTTTATCTCTGCTAGATATTGAGAGTTTGTTTTATCTTTTTTAAGATATATTATCTCTTTATCTGAAAGAAGTTTTAGTGATTTCAGAAATAAATATCGAACAGCAAGCTTGTAATTCTTATTTTCTATTGCAGTATCAATTAAATCATCAAAATTAATTTGATTTAAATCCTCTTTCTGTTCGGTTATTTCAATTTCATTATTGATTGATTTTCTAAAAAACAAAAATCCTTTGTCACCTCTGAATAAGCCCCAGATTATAATAATAAGTGCAAAAATTATTAACGCGTAGTAAAAAATATCCAAAGCTGTATAATAGGTCTCAGAATATCTCAAACTTTGCAGCTGCTGGTTAATCCAGTTTTTGATTCTAGTAATCCAATCCTCGTTCTGCTCTAATTTGTTTTCATAATCGAAAGCTGAATCGTTTCGAAATTCTTGAAGTAAATCTTCGGGTGGAACTCGCAATTCAATTGGAAGCTCTTCAGAATTTGCAGGCAGGATTTTGTGAAGTGTATCTGTGTTTTCATAGTAGTCATCGAATTGGGCAGTTGCTGGTTCCTGGGGAAAAATATTGCAGTAGCCAAATAATGAAATACTAACTACTAATGGATACTTCAACGTATTTAAATTCATTTTATTTTATATTTTCAATTTGCTGCATTAAACCGGGAGCTTCTTTTCGTTCGATTAAATTATAGTACTGAAATGCAATAGCGATTGTGTTTATAGCATAAAGAAGAGTACCGAGTGAAGAAATAATTGATGAAATTATAAAAAGAATTTTAGCAGTCCCACCTGAATAGGCATCTACTCCAGCAAAAGCTAACAAGAACATTACAATGTAGCTCGGTATGTAAAAGATAAATCCTATAAATCCCTGTATGAAGCCAACGACAATAATTACACCAAAAGTAAACCACCAGTTTGCTGAAATAATTTTTATACAGCGATTTATTGCATCAAATAAACTCACTCCCTCTTCCATCCGAACGATATAAATAATTGAAAGAGCAACTGATAAATAAATTCCGGGAATAATTAATAGGAGAAATCCAAAAAATACTACTACAGCAAAACCAATTCCCGTGAATAAAAGCATCCAAAAATTACTTTTCGTTTTTTTCCAAACGTCATCAATATCAAAAGAACCGAACTCGGAATTTTTATAAAGTATTATGTATGAATAAGTAACCATTGTAATTATCAAATATGAAAACATTAAAAACACTATTGAGATCAAAAAAGGAATTCCAAAACTTTCGATATCTGGTTGGCTACTAAAATCAAACAAAGATGACTGATAAAGTCCCATAAAAACTCCGGCAAGCAAAATAAATGGTGCAGCTATCAATAAATTAGATTTAAATAATAGTTTAAAATTCTGCCTGATGAATTCAAATGTTGCACTAAGTAGCTGTCCGAAATCACGAACTTTTCTGAATTCAATTTTGGCTTGTGCCATTTTCTGCTCCCTTTCTTTTAAAAAGTTGTACGGGATAAATTATAAAATACCATATAACAAAAAAGAGTGAACCCAAAATTATTATGAGACTTAAATATATTGGCATTCCTGTATGTCGTGTTACGAATGATTCGAGAAAACCTGCTGTAATGAAAATTGGAATGAGACTGACGATCATTTTTAAACCTTCTTTGGCGCCAATCATGAACGATTGTTTCCTGGAATAAGTATAAGGGAAAAGAAAACTGTTGCCGAGAGTTAATCCTGCTGCTCCTGCAATTATTATTGAAGAAATTTCAAGGGTTCCGTGAATCCAGATAACAAGTACCGAATCAATGAGTAAATCGTGGATGTGAAAAAAGTATTGAAATGCACCTAGCATAATCCCGTTTTGTAAAAGAATCCATGCAGTTCCAAAAGAAAAAAGCAAACCCATCATAAACGCAAAAAAGGAAACACGTATGTTGTTAAATGTAATTCCCATAAACATATCAACTCCATTCATCTGCTTGTAAACAGCCATCGGATCACCCTTATCAATATTTTCAAGTGTCATGTTCACATAGCTGTCACCTAAAATTAATCTTACAAATCCTGAATCCCCTGCAGAGGAAACAACACCAATCATCATAGAAATAATAAAGATTAAAAAAGAAATTAATATTTCTTTTCTGTGCTTATAAAATAGAAGCGGTGCTTCGTATTTCCAGAATTGAACAAATCTTTGTTTTTGCTCTTTTTTTGTTTTATAAATTGATTGGTGAATTTTTGCAGTTAACGAATTTAGGTATTGTGTGGTTTTGCTTTGTGGATAAAATGTTCGTGAGTAAGAAAGATCATCAGTTAACTCGATAAACAATTCAGCTAATTTATCCGGGTTTACCTTTTCTTTTGAAGTTAAAAAATCTTCAACTTGTTTCCACTTTTGAGCATTCTTTTTTAAAAATGTTACTTCTCTCAAACGATTTGCTGCCGTTAATCTTCACTATCGTAAGTAATTAAAGATTTTATGTCATATCTTCGCATTTTTTCTCTTCCATTTAAAAATGCCAGTTCAACTAAAAATGATAACTGGACAACTTCACCTCCGAGTTTTTCCACAAGTTTACATGCAGCTTCAGCAGTTCCGCCAGTTGCGAGCAGATCATCATGAATCAAAACTTTATCCCCCGTACTAATAGCATCTTTATGAATTTCAATTTTATCCAAGCCGTATTCAAGCTGATATGTTTGTGATTCAGTTTCCGCAGGAAGTTTTCCAGGCTTTCTTGCAAGAATAAATCCAGCTTTTAATTCGTTTGCTACCATTGCTCCAAATATAAATCCACGTGATTCGATTCCAACAACTTTATTAATTACGGTTCCTTTGGTTAAATGGAGCAGTTGATTTAAAGTTTCATTTAACGCTTGGGGTTCTTTTAGTAGTGTTGTTATATCTCTGAACAATACTCCTTTTATTGGAAAATCTCTTATGCTCCGTATATATTTTTTTAGATCAGCAGGCATTGAACCCCCTACTTTTTTGTTAAGAAATTATTTAATCCATTTTTGAAATCTTCTGTAGTACGGCTTATTACATTTAGATTAATGCAATAATCTATAGCTTCTTTAATAGATAGATTTGATACATTTTTTATCATTTCCTTTGAAATTTTCATACTTAAGCTAGAATTCCCAATTAAATTAGAAGCTACTTCTAATGCACCTTTTAATACATTGTTATATAAATAGTTAACAAATCCCATTTGATATGCTCGTTTGCCATTAATTATGTCTGCAGATAGTAAAAGTTGCTTAGCAAATCCCTCGCCAATTCTTTTGATTACAAAGAATGATACCATTGCAGGCAAGAATCCAATTTTAACTTCAGAGTATCCAAATTTTGAATGCTCTTCATCTGCTACAATAAAATCACAGACTGAAGCTAAACCGCAGCCTCCAGCAATTGCTGCTCCGTTTACTGCCGCAATAACAGGTTTAGGAAAGTTGTAGATTGTTAAAAACAGCTCAGCTAATTCACGTGAATCTTTTTCATTTTGAA
>JABDPB010000010.1 GCA_013042995.1 Ignavibacteriaceae bacterium
CGGGTAGCCTGATAGAAGACTTGAATCAATAGATGCTTGATTCCAAGTGCTTCCGCCATCAGTAGTTTCAGCAATGTAAGATCCACCTATAAATCCATGCAGCGAATCGAAGAAAAATATTGTACGCATAAAAGCAGATGAATCCTGAAAATCTTCTGCAATCCATTCTTCTCCGCCGTTGGTGGTTTTTAAAACTAGTGTATTAAATGGAAACACTTCTTTAACAGTAACAGCCCAGCCGTGGTTTTCATCAACAAAATAAATATCTGTAATAAAATATGGAACAGTACTGTTTTGAACCTGCCAGCTTCTACCGCCATCCGAGGTCTTTATGATTGTACCGAGCTCACCTGCAGCCCAGCCCGAAGAACCGTTTACAAAAATAAGATTTGTAAGTGAGGTGTTTACTGGAGAAGATATTCTTTCCCACTCGCTTGTCTGCGGGTAGATTCTGTTTATGCTGTAAACAATTAAAAAAAATAAAGTGATCCGGGAAAAGAAGAATATCATATAAAACTTTTGTCAGAAATTTAATATCGAAAACAAAACTTAATCAGAAAATGCGAAATATGATATACAGTTAATATGATATTATTTCTAGTTGCTAATTCAATGCAACTTCAATATCAACCTCACTTTTTCCGTTAATGAATGATTTATAAAAACCTTCACACAGTTTTGAAACCCGTTCACTTTCGTCAAACTTTATTGCCTGTTTAATAGCAAAAATTCCGCGCGAATCACCGATTTTATAGAGTGAAAGTGCGGCAAGTATACGCATTTCTTCTTTGGGGTTGCTATGCAGAATACCGAGCAGTGTAATTACGGCCTGATCGCAGCAGAGCTCGCCGAACATATAAGCGCATCCGGCTTGCAAACCTTGATTGCTTGAATTAATCCCTTCAAAAAGTGTTTTGATACATATTTCTTTAGCAGGTTCATCGAGATTTGCAATTTCCTGGGAGAACAGTATTTGCGAGGAAAGAAAGATTAAGGAAAAGGCGAAAAGTGTAGCTAATCTTTTCATGGTATTCTCCTTTTATTAAAAAAATTTAAGCATAAAATAAGGTGTGCAGCGGCAGTTGTAAATTGATTTTGTATAAAAGGAAAAATTATAAAGGTAAAGTATCTTTTCTAATGTTAAAGATTTGTGATAAATTTTACAGCCCAAAACTATATTTTTAGTTTAAAGATTTTGATCATAATAGTGAAAGGTATTGAAACCATTTATCCAATTATTTTACCGCAGGATATTTATAAATCTATTGATTTATTAAAATCTTAATAAGATTTTTAAGTGCAATTAATCAAAAAGTGAAACGGAGAATAACAATGAATAAAATGCAAATTATTATTGCGGCATCAATGTCTACGCTTGTTTTCTTATCCTGCACTTCGCAAAAGTCAACTAGTGAATTTCCTTATGGAAGTTATTCCTATAAAAGCTTTAATATTGCCGGGGAACTTATTGGCGATGGTACATTCTACATAAGTATAGTTGATTCCAACATTATTGAAGGTAATTGGGCAATAAGAAATGTTCGCAACTGTTATGTATGCGGACCGCAGTACGGAAATGGCTATCTTACAGGAAAAATTGAAAACGATAGCTTGTTTATAAATCTTAATCCTGATAATCGTGATAATTACGTTGAGCTTGTGGGAATGCTTGACGACGAAACATTTACTGGTGACTGGCGCTGGTTTGAACTTGTTGTAAATTCTAACAGGGGCACGTTTAAAGCTGTTAGAATGTAATTAATAATTTATCGGGCTACTTTTTTTCATATAGCGGTTCATACAGCTGTACAATTACAGTCCCCGGCATTTTAAAGTGCGTTACCAGCCCATAGCCCTGGTTTTTTATTCCACCATTAAATTCAACGCCGCGTGATTTTCATTCCTTTGCAGTTTTGTTTATATCATCGCAGTAAAAAGAAATATTATGAGTGCCGGGGGAAATTTTATCATCTTCTACTTTAGCGGGGTGACATCCCATATCAGCCTCAGGCAAATTGAATATTAGCCAACCGTCACCTAAATCAGTGTATGAAAATTGGAGCTTGTCTCTTATAAAAACACGTAACTCATCTACTTGTGAAGAGTAAAACATTTTATGAACGCCTCTAATCACTAAATACCTCCCATATTTCAATTAACCATAAACATAGAATTGCTTTGGCCCAAATGCAAATCTAGACAGTGTTTTACATATCACGCGATTACCAAAACTAAAAACAATAATCTCTTATTCACATTTGTCAATTGTTAATTGATATTTTATAGTTACTGGTTTAGTTTTTGATACAGGATAGTGATTAGAGCTGGCAGTATTTTAAAGTTATTGCAAACCGGCTGCCTTAAAAACTAAAACCATAAATGGGGGAGTTCTTACTTACAAAAATCAAATTAAACTTTTACCGGGGAAAGGAGATTCTTATGCAGCACCGCAAACAATTCTTTTTTATTATAATTATTCTAGTCGCAGCATTGTTGATAAGCTGTGAGGTCAATCAGGATGACAAGGAGATTTGTGAACAGAGCAAATGGGATGAGATAAAAGAACCAACAATAATACTTAGAGTAACACAACCAGATGACTACTGCACAGGGAATACACACAAAGTCGATTCGGCAGAATATTTAAAGTTTACTGGTTCAATACAAAAATATTACTGCGATGATACGCCAAGCGGCTTATTCGATTATTCGAAAACAATTTCTCCAGTAGCGGGAACAAATTACGTACACGTTGGAGCGCAGTACCGTTATAAATTTGCAAACGATAAAGACAGGCTTTTATTTAAATGCAAGCTGAAGGCATATTTTAATGATGGAAATATTTACGAAACGCTTGTAGTGGAAAGACTCTTTTACTATAACGATATAAAATTTGATGCGAACACTTTTGAGCAGTATATACTTTTAGTTATTCCTGATCTAAATTGGTACTCATCATCATGATTTAGCAGACAGTAGCATTGTACAACCGGAAAAATTGTATTGAAACAATATAACAATGTTTTGTATTTAGGCTGGAGGTTTTAGTGCTTAGTGTTCCCAGCTTCAGTGAATGCGCTGAACGTATTTAAATTTTTCATCCTATGAAATCATTCAGATCCATTTTATCTGATACGGTAAGAGAACCATCTCTTGATTTCAAAGCAAATGAAAGATTATCTGTTTTTTCCTTCAGATATCTTTTCATTTTTCTGATCATACCCCCGGGAAAGATTTTATAGGTATCGAATAACGCAGTTTTTATTCCGTTTAGAGTGGGTAGCTTATTTACGAAGGACAGCCATTCACTATCCTGCTGACCGAAGGATAATAAAGAACCATTACTGCCGCCGCTAAGCAGCAGATAATCTGCCCCCTCCAGCTTGTTTGGTTCAAATTTGTTGATTGGAATAAGCTCTGCCGAGAGACCCCTGTTGCATAGAAACTCTGTAATTTCTTTACCGAATTTTTTAGTTCTGCTATTTTTGCTTTGAACAATAACCAATGCTTTTTTCATAATAAGTCTCCTTTCAATTTTCTGTTCCAAAACTAAAAAGGTACTCTGCTAAATTCTACTAATATATTATGTGCGGGTATTTTTCGTGATGTGATATTGTTTTTCTTTGTTAGCTGTGCTCTTTGGGAGACTAGGAAGGGAATTATGACAGGAAGTATACTACTTTTTCATCAACCTTGAAAGTGGATTTAGGAATGAAAGACTTTATTAATATTCTGCTTTTTCTAACGAAGCAACCTTATCTCATTTCCCAAGTAATCACTTTAAAAGTAGGAGCGTTAGAAATATGATTGCAATGCTTTGTTTGATAAGTGGAAAATAAAAAAGCCCGACGATTGCCGGGCTTTACAGAACTAAGAACAAAAATATTTAATTAGTTGCGCGATTTAGCTTCATTAACTACTATATTTCTTCCGTTTAATTCTGAATCATTTAATGCTTTCATAGCATTATCAGCATCTGAAGAACTCTCCATCTCAACAAATCCAAAACCTCTGGATCTTCTGGTGTCGCGGTCTGTAACAACTTTTGCAGAAACTACAGTTCCATGTTTTTCAAATGTTTCTTTTAACTCTTCGTCGTTAACCGACCATGGGAGAGAACCCACAAATAACTTAGTGCTCACTTTAGAACCTCTAATAAATATTAAATAAAAAATTCCGATCTATTTTCGGAGGGGACAAAACTATGAATATTAATCGCCATTAACTAATTAATTCATATCAAATAAAAATTGAGCTAATATTTGAACATATAGATTAGGCCTTGCAGGACGTTTAACTTAAGAAATCAAACAAAATAAGACGATTTGGGCGGCTAGCGGTATTTAAATTTTAATAGTCTTCCACCTTCCTCTCTTAAAAAGAAAATATCCAACTATTGTAAAAATTGATTCCGTAATTACAATTGCCCAGTAGACCCCAGATGAATTAAATCCAAATTTAATTGCCAGTAAATATGCAAGAGGAATTTGTATCAACCAGAAAATAAAGAAATGCATGTAGGTTGGAGTTCGTGTGTCGCCCGCACCGTTAAACGCCTGGACCAAAACCATACCGTAGGCATAAAAGAGATAACCCAGCGATAGGATGAATAAACATTCTGCAGCACTGGAAATTACTTCTATATCGTCCGTAAAGAAATCGGCTATCTCTCTGGAAAAGATAAGATAGATGATCATAACAGCACCCATAAAAATCAAGTTAAATAAACCTGTTTGCCTAACTGCTTTTTCTGCTCTATCGGGCTGCTTTGCACCAAGGTTTTGTCCCACCATGGTAGCCGCAGCATTTGAAAACCCCCAGGCTGGAAGAATTGTAAAAATAAGTACACGCAGCGTAACAGTGTAACCTGCAAGAGCATTGCTTCCGAAAGTGGAAATAATGCGCATTAAAAAAATCCAACTTGCAGACCCAATAATAAATTGCGCTGTTACTTCTGCTGAGAGTTTTATTAATTTCTTCACAACATCAATTTGCCATTTCCAGTATTCTCTGTGAATTTTTATAATTCCCTTGCTCTTAAAGAGATGATAAAACTGGTATGATACCCCGGTGCTCCTTCCGATAATTGTAGCAATTGCAGCCCCTTTTAGTCCGAGTTCCGGAAAAGGCCCAACGCCAAGAATTAGTAACGGATCGAGCACAATGTTTATTCCGTTTGAAATGATTAATGTGCGCATTGCAAGTGCTGCATCTCCCGCACCGCGGAACACACCATTAATTAGAAACAATAAAATTATAATCAGGTTGCTTGCAAATAACAATTGTGTATAAACCATTCCTTCTTCAACTACTGGTTTTTGAGCACCCATCATCGCAAGAAGATCGCCGGCATAAAATATTCCAATTGCCATTAGCGGAGCCGAAATTATAATTCCCAAATAAATAGCCTGTACCGCTGAAATTGCTGCACCCCTAATATCTCCCTCACCAATTCGTCTTGAAACAAGTGCGGTAGTTCCCATTGCAAGCCCCCAACCAAGCGAATAAGTAATAGTCATTAAAGATTCTGTTAAACCTACAGCAGCTATTGCGTTAACGCCTACTGAGCTAACAAAGTAAATATCCACAACTGCAAAAAGTGACTCCATTACCATTTCAAGAATCATGGGAATGGCAAGTAGAATTATTGCTCGGTTTATATTTCCTTCCAGAATATTTGCTTCGCCGCCCCCGACAGCTAATCGGAAAATATTCCAGAGAGATACAATTTTATTTAACAGGGTCTTCAATTATGAAAGATATTTTTAATAATTATTAAAACTACAAAGAATAGATGATTGACAGGTATTTTAATATCTAGTCGTAAATATCTTTCAATTCTTGTAAATGAGATGTCGCTTTTGCAACAACTTGTGAAGGAATTCCAAATTTCTGTTCAATAATTATAGGCAAGTCTTTACGCTCTATTTTTGTTGTGGTAATATTATCATCAACTATTTCTGTTAAGTAAAGATTTATTAGCACTAAAGAACCATTTTCTGTAAAGCGTGTAATACGGATTGCGTTCATAAATGTTGCATCGTCTTCATATGATTCTTTAATTATCTTTCTGAACTCATCAATTTTTCTCGGCTCTGGTTTTGCTGAGTACCAATGCTGAAGCTTACCGTTAAAATACTGTTCTACTTTTGTGTGTCCCTTGCTATCCTGCATTTTGATAATATATTTTTCATCACCAAAACTGAAAGTGAAATCATTTTTCACATCTCTGGGAAGTGGATTAAAAAGTGGTGCAGCATATCCACAATCAACTATAAATTCTTTATTATCTATTGTTACAATACTAATTAGGTGAACATCGGGATTTTTCATATCCGCACCACAGAGTTTTATATTGTACCCGAGAAACTTGAGAAGCAAATTAAGATAGTAGTTGTTTGCATAACATGTTCCACCAAAGTTATATTGTTCTATTCCATTCAAATACTCTGAAAGAGAGGGGATATAATTAATTCTGTGTTTTTTAAGAAGAAGCTTTGAAATATTTTCAAATGGGATTTTTATTAAATGTGCCTTTACAATTTTACGTAGGAAATCATAATTGGGATTTGATTTTTTAAGCGCAAGAATTGAAAGGTATTTTTCAAAGAGCAGTTCTTTCTCTTTCATCATCATAAAACTAAAGTGTTTAAGAAACATTGTATGTAAAATAAAAAAGGCGTCATACAGACGCCCATAATAAGTTATAATAAATTTTCTCTTATCTTCTTTGTCTGCCGCCTCCACCTCTTCCGCCTTTTTCTCTTCGCGGACGGGCTTCGTTAACTGTAAGCGCTTTGCCCTTAAGTTCTTTTGTGTTCAATTCTTCGATTGCTTTCTGTGCTTCAGCGGTTGCGGGCATTTCCACAAAGCCAAATCCCCGCGATTCCTGCGAAAACATATCTTTAATAACCTTTGCTTCTTTTACCTGTCCGAATTCTGAAAATAGTGTCGTAAGATCTTCTTCTGTTACATCAGAAGCTAAGTTGCCTACATAAATGTTCATTTTGAACTCCTAAAAAATTAAAAATGATTTTGCCGGTAAAAATTTTCGAATTAACAATCTGTGGTATATTAACCGTTTCAGATAGGTTATTCACTCAATTTTTAAGCAGACATGATTAAATTACATTTTATTTAAATAATGAACAAACCGTTTGCACCTGAATTTTTTCTCTCATCAGAATAATATTAATTTCCAAACAATTATTCCCCCGGTTTAAGATTTTCATCTATCAGGTCTTTGTTTATTTGTTCAAGTAACTGCTCAACGATATCTCTTCCCCAGTCCGGCATTAGATCATTTTCAGGTTGGAACTGATTGTATTTTTCCAGTGATTTTTCGAACAAAGGTTTTGCAGTTTTGGGTCCGCCCCCGAATTGTTTGGGTGTGTAATATAAACCTATACCCTTTAAATACTCCGGTCGTGGGTTTAAAGTATCAAGCTTCATTGCCGTATTAAAATTCTTTGTTGATTCTGCGCCGTACTTCATCCACCTGTTCATCGGATCGACCTGCATACGGGCTTGTGCAATCATCCCTTTTAAAGTATAAATTTCAGAATCACTCTCTTGAAGTGAATCGGCAATGTTTATAAACAAGTCTGCTTTATCAAGGTAACTGTCTGTTTTTTCTGCGGTTGTATCTGCAAATCCTGCCAGCACATACATAAACGAAGTATAATAGTAAGGCAGCCATTTATCTTTTTCTGCAAAAGCTATTCGCTCAAAACTGTTTGCTATATTAAGCATGGAGGTAACATCGTTTGTTTCATTTATTTTGGTTAGATTTTTTTTCATTGCCTTTTCGTACTTACTTATATTGGTTTGTGCGCCCGCAAAAGCAAAAAAGATTAGTACTAGTGATAAAAGTAATTTCATTTTAACTCCCTTCTTTAAAATGGACTTTTCTGTCCAACCGAAATAAACATTCCTAAAAATACCGCACGATCTGCAGTTGGTAGCACAGGTCTTCTAACCGCTCCGTCAGTTGAGTAATTGTAACTGTATATATTATTAAAACCAAAAACATTATCAATTGAAAAGAAAATTACAGTAAAATTGTCAAGTATTGTTAAGAGATAGCTGGCATTTAAACTTAAGTTATTATAAGTTTTTGCCCTGTCGCCAAGAAACTCAGGATTATTAGGATTATAATATGGTCTTCCTGAGGCAAATGTATAGGTTAATCCGAAGCTTGTTGTAATTGCAGGCACCCAGTGCTTTATTACAGCAGAAAAAGTGTGCGTTGCTGCAAAGGTTGGTGTTGCGAGTGTGGGATAGTTAATGAAATCTCTTTTAGTATCTAAATAAGAATATGAGAGCCAGTAATCACCCAGCTCAAAAGTTTCTCTGTCTCTCCAGAAAATATCAATTCCCTTTGCATATCCGCTTCCATCATTGTTAAAAGGAACAGGCGGAAGATTTAAGTACGGGTATGTAAATACAGTACCCTTTGCCAGCTTATTGTAATCTTTATAGTATAACTCTATTCTGAATGTACGTTCATCGCTGATATATTGATAGTTTAAAATATAATGTGATGCATTTTCAAAATCGAAATCAGTCGTTTGAAATAAAAAATCTTTAAATGGTGTTTGATAAAACCTTCCGTAAGCAAAATTTATCTGGTCGTAAGTTCCCAGTCTGTAAGCAAGCGATATTCGCGGGGCAATATTATATTTATCCAAAACTTTAGAGCGCTCGCCCCTAACACCTAATCTTGCTGCAAAATCATTTGTAAAGAAAATATCGGCCTCTAGAAATCCTGCAAGAAATAGTTCATTCAAATCTAATTGCATTCCGTTTAAATTGTTTTTATAGATGGCATTCTGCACCTCACCACCAAAAGTAATAAATGAACTTTTAAAAATTTGTTTTGAAACATTTACCCTGGCCTGGTTTAAAATTTCATCCTGATTAATTTTATCTGTATTCAATTCAAACCTATCCTGATCCAGACTAAAAGAAGCACCAGCAAATAGTGTCCAGTCATCACCCAAAATTTCTTTGTAATTAATGTTTGAATAGTAATTATCCGATTTTACACGTGTAAAATCTTTTTTAGATAAATCATCAAGGTTTTCGGTGTAGAGTGCAAAATCTCCATAGCTTATAGAGCCAAACGCTTTTAAAATTCCGGTTTTTGAAGTTTTTAGTCTGTAATTTGTAGAACCTTCAATTCCAACCGGGGCCGTATCCCATTCCGGTCTCTGATCAATAAAATTGAAATAAGGGGATAAGTTGTAGTATGCGCCTTCAATAGCAAAAGATGAATTGGCCCATCTTTGCACATGTGCGCCGCCGAGCCCAAGAATCATTAGATTAATTGCGGTTAATGTTTGATCAGCAAGGTCTTCTGTGTTAAGCACTAATGCCGAAGAAAGTGCTTGTCCGTATTTTGCTGAATATCCGCCCGTACTGAAAACAATTCCTTTAAAGAGAAAGGGTGAAAATCTCCCTCGCGAAGGAATATCGGGGACGCTTGTGTAAAATGGTTTTTGCACAACCATTTCATCAATAATTGTAACGGTTTCTGCAGAAGAGCCGCCACGTACAAAAAGTCCCTCTGTTTCACCAATTTGCTGTGTTCCTGGCAAAGTTTCAAGCGCGCTGTAAATATCTGCATCCGAGCCTGTTGTAACAACATCAAGCGGTCTTAAAATCACACCTTTTCTTTCATCACTTGCTTCAAATGATCCTGCAGAAATTACTACCGAGCCGAGTTCTTTGGCTTCTTCTTCAAGCACAAATTTAATATTTATATCTTCGCTCTTCAGAAAAATATTTTCTTCTTTTGTTTTGTAGCCAACAAAACTCACAACAAGTATTGCTTCACCTTCTTCTTCCGTAGTAAATAAAAATGATCCGTCCTCTGCAGAGGAAATACCGTCGTACGAATCCTTTATAAAAACATTTGCACCCGGCAGTGGTTGATCATTTGAATCAACTACTTTTCCGGAGACTTTTGTCTGCCCCGAAATCGTGATAGATAAGAATGAAAATATGATAATTGTAAAGACTAATTGCATAATTTACTTTTTGACGCCCCTGGCATGAACAGTCAGCGGGGGATTTAAGCGATTTTTTTTCGCAGGTAAAATTGATAATTAAAAGGTGAAATTGCAAAAGTAAGTTTTAAAATAAAAAAGGCGTCTTTAAGACGCCTTTCAGAACAGAACTATAGAATATCTTTTGATGAGCCGTTAGTTTTTAGATTTAGCTTCATTAACAACGATATTTCTTCCGCCTAATTCCGAATCATTTAAAGCCTTTATAGCTTTTTGAGCATCTTCGGCATTCTCCATTTCGACAAAACCAAAGCCTCTCGATCTGCCAGTGTTACGATCTGAAACCACTTTAGCAGAAACAACGTTTCCATGCGGTTCAAATGCTTCTTTTAACTGCTGATCGTTAATAGCCCACGGGAGAGAGCCGACAAATAATTTAGTACTCACTAGAACTCCAAAAAAATGTTAAACAAAAACCGGTCTATTACCGGAGACATCAAATCTATAGATAAAAACGATAATTACCTAATTAATTATGTGTAATGTCTTCATCTGAAACTATGCGGCTGGACAAACCAGCAAATAAATAAAATATATGCGGACTTATTTAACTTAGTGCAAAATCTACGGCCGCTTTTGCGTGTATTTCAGGAGTGTTAAAAATCGGAATGTGAGTATCCTCCTGCTTTATTAGCAACGGGATTTCAGTGCAGCCTAGCACTATTGCCTGTGCCCCCCTAGAATTCAAATCTTCAATTATATTTAAAAACTTTACTTTTGTTTCTGATTTAAATTCTTCTTTCAACAGTTCATCCATAATGGCCGAATGAATAAAATCACGTTCCGTTTTTTTTGGAACCAGGGATTCTATTCCAGCGGTTTTTAGTCTTTTTTTATAAAAATCCATTTCCATTGTGAATCTTGTTCCGAGCAAACCAATTGTTGATATGTTTTGCTTTTTAATTTCACTTGCTGTTGCATCGGCAATATGAACTATAGGGAGATTAATTAATTTTTCAAGTTCATCAACATATTGATGAAGGGTATTTGCACAAAGTATTAAAAAATCTGCAGAGACAGTTTTTAATTTTTCAGCAGCATTTAAAACCAGTTTAAATATTTCAGCGTGATCATCTTTTTTATTAAGCTCATTTATTAAGGCATAATTAAAAGAATGAATGACACACTTTGCTGAATTTAAACCACCAAGCCGTTTATTTGTTTCCTGGTTTATGATGCGGTAATATTCAACGGTTGAGGTCCAGCCGGTTCCACCAATCAATCCGATTGTTTTCATTTAAGTTTTATAGTGCGCTGAAGTAAGAACCGAGATAGTAGGGCCAGATAATAAGAGCAAGCAGCCCTTTAAAGAAAGTAACCTTTAAAAATCCAATAGTAAAAAGCCAGCCCATGAACCAGATGGGACCCATAATTCCCGCAACTTCAACCTTCTTACCCATTTTAGCCCTCCTGTTTAAATTGAAAAAGTTACACCCAAACTTAAAAAAAATCCTATAGGTTTGATTGATATTTAAAAAATATCCTTAAATTAAATTGCAAGTAAAAGCAATTCAATTTAGGAGGCTCTATGGCTCGCAAAATAATAGGTGTTGTGGTTGGATACATTACAATTTTTGTAATTGTGTTTGTTAGTTTCACAATTCTCTATATGATTCTTGGTCACGATGGCACATTTGAAGCAGGAAGCTATCAAGTTACAACTACCTGGATAATTATAAGTTTTATCCTTGGGTTAGTTGCTGCAATATTAGGCGGTTTTGTTTGTGTGCTTATTGCAAAAGATAGAAAAACAGCATATTGGCTTGCAGGATTAGTCTTAGTATTGGGTATTGCGCTTGCAATTCCTGCTTTAGGTGAAACAAATGAAGAGTTGAATAAAGTTCGTGAAGAAACTGCTGGTAATATGGAGGCAATGGAAAATGCAAAACAACCGCCCATTAGCCTTATTTTTAACCCGATTATTGGTGCTGTAGGAGTAATTGCTGGGTCGCGATTAAAGAAAACAAAACAGCAGCCGCTGCAGAGTGCTTAGAATCTATTTTGAGTAAATCTTGAAGTTTCCTGATATGTAAAATGAGCAAAATTAATCTGCAAACTTATTTCCTCTCCAACACCTCAATTTGTAAATTGATATTAATTTCACCAGCACTATCAGCAACCATGTTCTGCCCGAATAAAACCTTGCCATTAACTCTTCTAAATTTTGAGAGAGCGGCTAAAGGCTCCTTCCCTTTTTCTCCAGTGCTCTGATTTACTGTTGTTATCACGCATCGTGCACAGGGCTTAATAACATCGAACACTACATCTCCGATTTTTATTCGTTTCCATGTATCCTCATCAAAAGGACTGCCGCCGCTAAAAACAAAATTAGTTCTAAAACGATTCATTGGGAGTGGGACTTTTAAATGTCCGTTAAATTTCTTTAATGATTCTTTGCCGATAATTAAAAAAGGATAAGCATCAGCGAAACCAACAGACTTATTTTGCACAAATTCGTTGTTTATTTCTCTTCTGAAACTATCCGGCATAAAAACCAACCGGCATTTAATGCCTATAACATTTGAGAACCATTCATCAATTTGTGTGGAGTAGGTTTGCGCTATGCATTTATCATCCCAAACAGTAACATCAATTTCTGATGAACCATCGGGAACAAGCGGAATTTCTAATTCATCTGTTTTGGAATGCTTGTGTGAAACCTTTAAAATGTTTTTTTCTATTGAAGGCTGAAGCAATGCCATTTGTGGATGATCTCTTTGTGTAAAAAACATGCCGTTTTCATAAACAAGCATCCATCTCCTGTCATGTATTAAACCGCGCTCATCAACAAAGGATGATTGAAGTGGAATGCCCGCAAGAGACTTAATGGGGTAAACATTTATTTGGGATAGTTTATAAATTTAATCTCCTACTATATTTTCAATTACTTGTTTTCTAAAACGATAAGTGTTACTTCAGGGGTAGAGTTATAACGGATCGGAGCCAACGACATACCCAAACCGCGTGTAACAACCATAAGCATATCATCAAACAAAAAGTCTCCACGAACATATTTTGTTTCAAACAATGTTGGCGTAAGTTGAATAAAAGGAAAAACAAAAGAAATCTGTCCACCGTGGGTGTGCCCGGCTAAAAAGAGATTGTAATTATTTTTTTGTGCTACTTCAATTAAATGCGGGCGCGGCTGGTGAGTTAAAAATATTTTAAAGTCGTTCCCGCTATTCTTAGATAGGCTGTCTAAAATTGTCCACGGCGCAATCTTTACATAAGTATTTGTAATAAAGGTAATTTCAATTTCAGCATCATCAACATTTAATATTCTGTTATCATTATCGATCATTTGAATATTATTTTTTTCTAATGCGGCTGTAACCTCATTAATGCTTTTCTGATAATTATTTCTGTAAGCCCAGTTATCATGGTCACCAACACAGGAATAAATACCATATTTTGCTTTAAGTCTACCGACTTCCCGCGCACTTATTTCAATATATTTCGGCCCAGTTGTAATCATATCGCCCGCGATTAGTATTAAATCTGGCTTAAGTGAATTTACAATATTAATAAAATTACTTAACCTTACTTCATCTGTATAATGGTCTGCTTGTATATCAGAGATAAAAGCAACTTTAAAATTTTCTAAAGCTTCAGGTAAATTATCAGTTTTGTATTCAGTTATTCTTGTTGAAACTGAATTGTAATCGTAAATTATCCTGATAGGAATATAAAAGAAGAAAAATCCTATAATCAAAAAAAGAAAAGTAGAATGAAGCCTTTTTAAACCAAGCTGATATTTTTTAAAGAAGGGGAATGAAACAAGCTTTAGTAAATCGAGAACGATAAAAAACAAACCGCATTGAATCATCAAAATGAAAAAAATCCAGAAAGGATAAATAAACAGGTAATCAATTATTCTGCTTTCGGGGGCAGTAGCGTAAGAACCAGTAATCGCAAAGTAAATAAAAAATATAATGAGCACAGATGGATAAAGGTTCATCCAAATTAAAAATATTTTTTTCACTAATGGAAATTTCTTTTCGAAAAAAACGGGAAATAAATATTTTACCGGAAGGTTAAGCCTTTTAATAAAATAAAATTCTACAATTACGAGAATTGCAACGCCAATTAGCAGTCTGATTAATATCCACATAAGAAGTTGCTCGATTTAAATCTTATTAGTTAAACAAAAATAAGTTGTTTAAAATTCAAAATTCTTTACAGATTGGATGAACGAGAGCATTTTATGATAATGGGTTCCTTTCCAAAAAAGTTTTTTGCACGATGGACATCGGTAAAACTTATTTTGCGATTGAGCAACTTTCGTGGGTAGTTCATCTGCTATTTTTTCTTTTTGAACAAGTATTAATAATTGGTTGCATTCTATGCATCGCGAAAATTCTTTAATTTGTTTTTTTAGGTCGAAACGCTTTAAAATCTCTACTGTCTGCTCTTTTACTTTTGTGCTTCTTACCCAGTAGCCGTGTGTAACCTCGTTTCTCTTTAAAATTCCGCGATCTTTTGTGAGAATTGCTCTCTTTTCGTCCAGTGAAATCCCCACAATCTCATCATCGTTAAAATTGTTTTTATAGCTTACATTAAATCCCATCATTCTTAAATATTTTGTTAATCTGCCAAGATGAACATCTGCCACGAATTTTGGTTTCCGGAGTGGTGTTGCTCTTAAATGCTGAACATCAGAAATATCCAGCGATTCAAAAACCGGATAAACTGAAAGATCATCATCATTATTAATTAAATAATCAAACCCTACTGAATTTCCATTAAGCAAGATCAAATCAACTTCAGTATGGGGCACACCCAAAGATTCAATCACATCTTTTACGGAAACCCTATCAATGTAATTATGTATAAATCGTCTCTTCTTTTTTTCTTTAGGAAGGAAATCGTTCAGCTCTTCGTAAAACCTGAATGTTACTTTTTTGTTCAACTTTAAAATTGAAATTTATCAATCAGTAAAAACTGATTTTACATATTCAAACTCTTCAGGGCTTAAGGGTTTATCCATTGCAGATAGGTTAACCTTAACCTGCTGCAAATTTCTGAAGCCGGGAATAACTGCGCCCATAAAATTGTAATGAAGAAGAAATTGTATCGCAACTCTGGCAAAATCCTCTGTGGATGAACCAAAACGATCTTTAATTTTGCTCAGCCTTGGTTCAAGTTTTTCCAAACCTTCTTTTGAAAATCTCTCTAGCCCCTTTCGGTGATCGCCGTCTTCAAATTTTGGCGGGTTGTCTTTGCTGTATTTCCCCAAAAGCAATCCCTGCCCAATCGGTCTGAACGCGACAAAAGAAATTTGGTTATCCTTCATTAATTTTCTGGTTGGAACGTCATCATCAATAAATTTTCTTTCCATTGCGTTTGCATAACTCTGAAGCGCGTCAGGTTTTACCCGGGGAACAAGTTTCTGGAAATCTTCGTGTGAATACGCAGACTGCCCAATTGTTCTGATCTTTCCTTCTTCTTTTAACCGATGCATTACATCAACAGCATCATCGAGGTATTCATCATTATCACCAAAGTGTCCATGGTGAAAATAGTAAAGATCAATATAGTCTCTTTTAAGATTCAGCAACGATTGCTCGCATTGATGGCGGATGTGGGTGGGCTCAAAAGCATGTGCTGCTGTACCGGGAAACCAGCCAATTTTTGTCGCGATAATAAAATTTTTTGTTCTATTTCCAAGAATTCTTGCAAGCATTCTTTCCGCCCTGCCGTTACCGTAAACATCTGCATTATCAAAATGGTTTACGCCGTTATCAATTGCATAATTAATTGCTGCTGAAATTTCGTTCTCATCAACATTTGCCCAGCCGTTCGGCTGCCCATTTACCCAATTTAGTCCTCCCATTGTCCAGCAGCCGAGACTTATTTCTGAAACTTCAATATCTGATTTTCCAAGTTTTCTGTATTTCATTTTTAAAGTTCCTCTAGTTTCTGTTCTTATCAATCCACATTGCAGCATCTTTTGCGAAGTAAGTTAAAATCATATCAGCGCCGGCACGCTTAATTGAAGTTAAAGACTCTATCATTACCCTTTCTTCATCTACCCAATCGTTTTGTCCCGCGGCTTTAATCATCGAAAATTCACCGCTGACCTGGTAAGCTGCAGTTGGCATTTCAAATCTCTCTTTCACTTTTCTTATTACATCTAAATAAGGACCCGCGGGTTTAACCATTACAATATCAGCGCCCTCCTCAATATCAGTTTCAACTTCACGCAGGGCTTCGTTTATATTGCCAATATCCATTTGATGAGATCTTCTATCGCCGAATGCTGGAGTTGATTCAGCCGCATCTCTGAAAGGACCGTAATATCCGGAGGCATATTTAGCAGCGTAACTCATTATCGGAATTTTATCATATCCCTTATAGTCCAAAGCTTTACGAATCGCAAGCACTCTGCCATCCATCATATCGGAGGGTGCAACCATATCAGCCCCGGCCTCAACGTGTGATACAGCTTCTTTTGCAAGCAGGGAAATAGTTTCATCGTTTAAAATCTCCTCGCCGGCTAAAACTCCACAGTGCCCATGTGATGTATACTCACACAGACAAATATCAGTTATTATTAATAAATCATTAATTTCTTTTTTTATTGCACGGATTGCTTTTTGGATTATTCCTTCGGGATTGTATGCATCACTGCCCTGTTCATCTTTTTGTTCTGGAATTCCAAATAGAATTATTGCGGGAACTCCAAGACCCCGAACTTCTGCGCATTCTTCAACAAGATTTTCAATTGAGAATTGAAAAACTCCCGGCATTGATTTCACGGGATTTTTAACATTCTTTCCAGGCACAACAAACATCGGATAAATCAAATCGTTTTTAGTTAAAACAGTTTCTCTAACCAAATCACGAACAATTGGGTTGTAGCGTAATCTTCTAAATCTTTTAAAAGCAAAATTTTTGTTTATCATTATTACTCCGTGTTCAAAATAAATTTTTTACTTTGCTCGCAACATCCTCTGCATTTTTAATGCAATCGCCAACAGAAATACCCCCGCGATAGTTACCGCCTAAAATTATCCCTTTGTTATCCTTTTCAAAATGATCGAAATAATTTTCGTGTTCAACATAGCCAATATTGTATTGCGGAATTGCCTTAGCCCAAAGTCTTTTTGAAATATGAAGTGGCTTTCCACTTATCCTCATTACTTTTTCAAACTCTTCTCTTGCACGGTCTATCACACTCTGCTCAACATCATCAACAAAACCGGCATCGCGCGCACCGCCAATAAATAATGTAAATGCAGCTTTAGTTTCATCTGTTCTGTTCGGAAAAATTACAGAACTCCATATTGCCCCAAGAAATGATCGTTCTTCTTTTTCAGGGATTAAAAATCCAAAACCATCCAATGCCTGCTCAATTGTGCTTCGTTCATAAACGAGATAAACAACCAGAACAGGTGGATAATAAATTGCATTCAGATGTTTAACAAGTTCATCATCAAAATGCCCAAATAAATCTACTGCTTTAAATGCAGGAATTGTTGAAAGCACCGCATCGGCAAGCAGTGTTAAATTTTGATCACCGTCTTTATAAGTAACACCGTAGTTGCCTTCTGAGGTTTGTTTTACAGATAAAACGTCCACCCCCGTATGAACCTTGTTACCAAGCTTTTTGCTAATTGCCTCCGGTAAGACTTTCATTCCATCTTTAAAAGAAAACATCTTTGCACTCTGTTTAGAAACCTCTTCCCTTTTTTTTCTTTTACGTATGCTCCGTATTGAACCGATAATTATTCCACCATATTCTTCTTCCAAAGCATATAGTTTTGGAAATGCCGATTTAACACTCAGTTCCTCAGGTCTTCCAGCATATACTCCGGCAACAAAAGGATTAATTGCGTAATCAAGAAATTCCTTTCCCAATCTTCGTGTAACAAACTCTGCTATACTTTGATAGTAGCCATCTTTTGATTTTCCAACAAAAGGCTCTCGCATCAATCTTAATTTAGCCTTAGCGGAAAACAATTTTGATTTAATAAATGCCGGCGGAGACATTGGTAATGCGTGCAGAACGCTATCGCGCAAGATATACCTTTTGTTTCCCTCTTTATTAGCATAGACAAATTGATCTTGGAGATTAAGATCCTTTACAAGTTGCTGAATAAGTGAAGTTGTTTCGAGCCCACTGTTCGGTCCCCGGTCAAACAAAAAATCATTTTCTTTAATTGTTTCTATTGAACCACCAACAGTTTCTTTTTGCTCCAAAACAGTAACATCAAAATCTTCTTTGTTTAGAAGGTATGCTGCTGTTAATCCGGAAATTCCAGAACCAATTACAACTATTTTTTTACCAGTATTCATTTCTTAGAGATTAAATTGAGTGCAAATTTAACAATTTGTTTAAAACATTAATGAGTAAAAATTAGTTCAGTGCCGGTATTTTAAGCACGGTAAATTTGATTGCGTTTATTATGCCTTTTGAGTAGTTTGATGGCCAATTAATTCACCCATTCTTCTTACCAAGGTATAATGTCCATAGATTATTTATTAGAGGTTTAAATGAAACTTTTTAAAGATATTTGCATATTTCTATTCCTAAATCTAGCACTAACTTCTCAGATTGCTTTTGCCCAGCAAGCCTATAATTTTTTCTCATCAGCACAGATTGGCTGGGATGTAAATACAAGCTCCCCTTACGAGGTAAGATTTGCTGAAGATTCGGATGTTTCCGTTGGGGATTTTTTTAACGGTTTTAAAACACATTTTGGACTGAGCGATTACTATTCTTTTGAGATTAAATCACAAATAACCGATCAAATAGAACAAACACATTATCGCTTTAATCAATTTTATAAAGGAATTAAAATAACGGGCGCACAGTTTATTCTTCACGAAAAAAACGGGAATATACATTATGCAAATGGTCATCTCCTGCATAATATCAACATTGATGTAAATCCAGCCATAACTGAACAAACAGCACTGAGTTACGCATTATCAGAAATAAATGCACAAAAATACATGTGGGAAGATCAATATAATGAACAGTTTTTAAAATCAGAACAAAACAATCCGAATGCTACCTTTTATCCGAGTGGGAATTTAATTCTCACTACCGGCAGAGATTTTCTTAAAGGCGAAAACATTAAGCTTGCATACCGTTTTGATGTTTATGCTGAAATACCGCTTGGCCGGTACTATATTGATGTTGATGCCGAAACTGGAAAAACAGTAAATGTAATTAGCAGATTACATGATGCAGATGTTCCAGGCACTGGTACGACTCATTATAATGGTAATGTTGAAATTATGATTGATAGCTTTTCAGGAGGATACAGGCTCAGAGAATATTCGAGAGGCAACGGAATAGAAACCTATAATATGAACAATACAACCAATTATTCATTAGCGGTTGATTTTGTTGATTCGGATACCAGTTTTTCCGAAACTGATGCAATTACCGGCGTTAGTGCGCATTGGGCAATTGAGGGGGCTTATGATTATTACTGGATTGAACATGCACTTAACAGTGTAAACGGAAACGGTTTCAGATTGCGTTCCTACGTACACTATAGCTCTAATTATTTTAATGCTTTTTGGGATGGACAAAGAATGACTTTTGGCGATGGAAGCGGTAATCCTTTGGTTACAATTGATATTGCTGCGCACGAGATGACACATGGTGTTACACAGTTTTCTGCAGGATTAATTTATCAAGACGAATCAGGCGCTTTAAATGAATCTTTTAGCGATATCTTTGGTGCAGCTGTTGAGTTTTATCTTGAGGGTCCAACAGGTGATTGGTTTATTGCAGAGGATTTGGGAGGAGCATTCCGTTCAATGGAAAACCCTAAGGTTTATAATGATCCTAACACTTACAAAGGGCAGTACTGGGTTCCTGCCGGCGGTCCCGATAATGGCGGTGTGCATTCAAACAGCGGAGTGCAAAACTATTGGTTCTATTTATTAACCGAAGGTGGAAGCGGAGTGAACGATAACGGCGATAATTATTCTGTAACGGGAATTGGATTGGAGGATGCTGCAAAAATTGCTTACAGAAATTTATCTGTTTATCTAACTCCACCATCACCATTCTTTGATGCAAGGCTTGCAACAATCAATTCTGCTGCCGATTTATTTGGTGTGGGCTCACAGCAGTATCTTTCTGCTCTTGATGCATGGAATGCGGTTGGTGTTTATCAGCCTTATCTTGAAAATAGAATTGGTGTGTCTGCTGATTCACTTAACTTTTTAGCAGAGGTCTCATTTAATACCGATAGTTCACAGCTTGTTATTAGCAATATTGGTTTGCAGCCGTTAGCTATTACAGACATTCAACTAAGCGGTGAAAATTTTATTATTTCTTCTATGCCATCTTTCCCAGTTGTTTTGAATAATTATGAAGATAATTTTCCGATTACGATTGTTTTCAATCCTACAGAAGCAGGCGTAAAATCAGGAACAATTACAATTTCAAGTGACGATGCGGTAAACCCCGTTAAAACTGTTTCTCTAAGAGGAAAGGGTTTTACAATAGAACCTGCAACAGAAAAAATTCTTTATGCTTCTTCCGGATTGGATAGTGATGGAATGATTTTAACAATTGATTTAGTTAGTGGACAAGGTAGTCTTCTGGGTCCTTCGCAATTTGAAGAAGTTAAAGACATAGCGATTCATCCTTCAACAAAAATTATGTATGGGTTAATACCCGGAAACACTTCTGCAAAGATATTAAGAGTTAATTCAGCAGGCGGAGATGCCTATCTTCTATATGAAATGGACGTTTCTTCATTAGCTGCAATAGCCTTTGATAAGAATGAAACTCTATATGGCATCTCTCAGTTTGGCGAAGTGTATACTATTGATTTGTCCAACGGAAGTTATAACTTTGTTGTAAATGCAAACACATCTGTTTCCGGCATTTCTTTCCACCCCGTAACTAACGAGCTCTGGGCTTCATCAAGAGGTTTTATTGGTCCTAACAAAGACAAAATATTTAAAGTTGATCTTACAACGGGTGATATTACACTTATTGGAAATACCGGTTTGCCCTTTATGACAAACGATATTGCATTTGACGAAAAGCTAAATCTTTATGGCTTAATTGGTGGCTCAGGTCAGGTGAGCGATCTTGTAGAAATAAACACAACAACTGGCGAAGGAACCATCATTGGCTCTGCAGGCTTTGAGAATATTTTAGGACTTGCGTACTTAACCGGTTCTCTTTCATCTGCAAGTAATGAAGAGCAGCTGCCAACCGAGTTTGTTTTAGAACAAAATTACCCGAATCCATTTAATCCATCTACAACAATAAAATTTCATTTACCTGAAAAAAGTTTTGTGAACTTAAATGTCTTTAATTTGATAGGCGAAGAAGTTGGTTTGTTGATTAATGCAGAAATGCCCGCAGGAATTCATAAAAAAGTTTTTGATGCGGAAAGTCTTCCATCCGGCATTTACTTTTATACGATTAGAATTAATGATGGTGGTGAATTTATTCAAACAAATAAAATGTTATTATTGAAATAGTATTAATTTGAAGGGCTTAAATATTTTAAGCCCTTTCTTTTTTCAAAAGTTAGAGTTCATTCTTTTCTTATTCCCTTCAGCCTTGGTAATATCAAATAAAAACGCTTAAAATTAAACATTCAGGCACAATGTTACATATGTTCAAACCACTGCGACATAAGTGCAAGTATTTGAATCAAAAATGCAAGTAATCGCAACATAGCTGCTATGTAGCGGCCTCCTTTATTTTGTTTATTGGTGTTGAGTTTTTAATCAACATTATCACAAACAAACATCAGGAGCTTGCTATGAAAACGTTATTATCATCAGCTGCCGCAATATTCATTCTGCTTTTAATAGGTTGCCAGGAAAGCTCAATTACAGATCCTGTTATGAGCAAAACAGCTGGCACAAATCTTAACGCCGATTTTTCATATAATCATAATTTTATCAAGTTTGATAGAATTCTTGTTGACCCAAGCGCACCCCTAAGGAATTATTTACAAATAAAAGGCGAAGTAGAATATGAACACCGTGTTGTGCTGCTAGACCCGATGCAGCCTGCACCGCAGGAATATATTCAGCTTAGAATGAGTATGAGTGCAGAAATAAAAGATCCAAATTCTCCGCTGGACATAATCTGGACCGTTGAAGGCGAATCTGAAGACATTATATATGTAAAAAATGACAACGTTGAAGTACTCTTAAAAAATTATTTTATTGAGGGAAGAGATGACGGGATGAGCTTAGTTGTAAGATTTTATGTTTCAAATGACGGTCTTCAACTTAACAGCATGTGGCTTGATTTGAATGTTGATAAGAAATTTGATAAAAATTCAACACCACCCGATACTATAACTTATCCACCTGTTCAAATACTTTATTTTGATTAGTAGTAAATCTTAATAAAATAATCGGCTTACCATCCATCGCCAAATCGTCGTTAGCTGTCCCAGCCCCGTTACCACGGGGCTTGTTTATGCTCTGTTTTACACACCTAATTATTAACCTTGTTCATTGTATTAGTACATTTTATTAGTTAGCTTCAACTCCATTCAAATCAACGGCTAGAACTTTTTTATATATTTTATGTTGCCAGCAGTAAAATATTATACTTTATATTTCATTGTGCTGTTCATTGCAGTTCTTCTTTTTAATATATCTCTACCCGCACAAAGCAAACACAAAACCAAAAATTGGCCCGAGCCTGTCTTTGAGCCCCTCACCGTAGCAGACGGCTTACCCGAGAACAGTGTGCGATGCATACTGCAGGACCACCTTGGCTATATGTGGTTTGGTACGCAGAATGGATTGGTAAAATACGACGGGTATAGTATGAAGGTTTACCAGCCTGACCCTGATAATTCTCTTAGCATCAGTTACCGACAGATACATACAATTTATGAAGACAACTCCGGAAATTTGTGGATTGGGACACAGCACGGATTGAATCGTTTTGATCGCGTGACGGAGACATTTAAAAGTTACCTGCATAATCCCCATAATACGACAAGTATAAGTTCAAACTTCGTTTTGACAATAAATGAAGATAAAGAGGGAAAGCTAATTATTGGTACCGATAAATCCCTGGACTTATTCAACCGGCAAACCGGTAGTTTCAAACGGATTTATGCAGAAGACTCGATTTATGTGAGAGCTCTTCTCGAAGACACATTGACTGGTAACTTGTATGTGGGAATCAAAAACAAAATAATGATTTTTGACCCCGAAAAAGTAATTCTGAAAAAGAACGATGATTTCAAAATGAACTCAGAGCTTGGCTATATAAATTCATTTGTTCAATCAGATGATGGATCAATCTGGATCAGACATACGAAAGGTTTATCAAAGTTTAATCCTGTGCAAAATAGTATTCAACTTCACCACTTTGATTTTTCTGATTCAGATAATATTGAATATAATTTTCCCCAATTGATTGAAGATTCTAACGGTTTTATCTGGTCAGGATTGGGCAATAACTGTTTGATAAGTTTTGATCCTAAGAATGAACAATTCAAAAAATTCAAACTAACTCCAAATGAGGAGCTCACTCTTAGCACGGTATCATCTATCTACCAGGATCACTCTGAAATTATTTGGGTTGGTACATTCTGGAGAGGATTGTACAAATGGGACAGAAAAAAACAAAAATTCAATCGTTTGAGTTTCGATCCTATTAAACCTGCTGATGGAAAATTCAACAGGGTTAATTCTATTATTGAAGATTCAGAAGGAATTATCTGGTTTGGCACTGATAACGGGTTAAGTAGTTACCATCGCGAAGCAGGTATTTTTCGAAATTATCAATATAACATAAGAGGAAAAAGTAACACTGTCACCGATATTTATAAAGATGAATTAGGCATTCTCTGGCTTGGTACTCTCACAAAAGGATTAGTAAAAATGGATCCTGCGAGTAATACATATTCTTTTTATACAAATGATCAAAATGATTCTACATCAATCAGTGATGACTATGTTCGATTTATTTTACCTGACAAAAATGAAGTCCTTTGGATCGGAACCTGGGCAGGTGGATTGAACAAGTTCGACAAAAAGACGGGTATTTTCACCAGGTATATTCCCGATAAAAATAATCCTCGAAGCCTGAGCAACCAGAAAGTCAGTTCCATTTTTCGTGATAGAAACGGAACATTATGGATAGGAACTGACGGCCCAAAGGGACTAAACAGATATGATAAAGCAAAAGATTCCTTCACAGCTTTTGGTTATTTAGACAGAATCAATTCAGTTAATGTTAATACAATCTATGAAGACAACAATGGCAATTTTTGGGTGGGGAGTTACGCGAATGGGATATATTTATTTGACAGGAATAGTGAAGAATTTGTTTACAATATTAACCAAAGGGATGGGCTAACTCATAATACTGTTCGTTCAATAATTGAGGATGATTCTGGTAATCTATGGATTAGTACCAATAACGGGTTATCAAGATTTAATTCTCAAATCCGAACTATTAAAAACTATTTCACTTCAAAGATTTTTGAAGAAAACTACTATTTAAAAAATAGTGCGTGTAAAACCTCCACTGGAGCAATGCTGTTTGGGACTTATGATGGGTTTATAATGTTTCATCCCGACAGCATAAAGGATGATCCGGTTCCACCACAGGTAGTAATAAGCAATGTTTCTCTATTAAACAGACCGGATGAGAAGTTGGAATACGACGGTTTTATTTCTGAGTTAAAAGAATTAAATCTTTCTTACAATGAAAACGATCTCCGTTTTGATTTTGTTGGTTTACATTTTGGAGAACCGGAAAAGAATCAATACAAATATATGCTGGAAAACTTTGATAATGAATGGATTGATGCAGGCACACAAAGAAACGCAACTTATACAAACCTGGATGCCGGCGAATATGTTTTCAGAATTACAGCTTGTAACAGAGATGGTGTATGGAATGAAGAGGGCGCATCATTAAATATTATTATTCCTCCGCCCTTTTGGGCAACTTGGTGGGCGTATTCATTTTATGTATTATTTGTTCTTGGTGTTCTTTATAATATAAGAAAATATGAACTTAGCAGAACTCACCTTAAAAACCAGCACAAGCTTGACGAAGTAAAGTTGAAAGAGAGTGAAGAAACAGACAGAATGAAATCCCGTTTCTTTGCAAACATTTCACACGAATTCAGGACACCGCTTACATTAATATTAGGTCCAGTAGAAAAAATACTTGCCAGATCAGATGATGAGATCCAAAAACAGGCAAATTTTGTTAAGCGAAACGCAACCCGTCTTCTTGTACTGATCAATCAACTTCTAGATCTATCAAAACTTGAAGCAGGTAAGCTTGAACTCAAAGCATCAAAGAATAACATAGTTTCTTTTATAAAAGGAATTACTATGTCATTTGAATCAGTTGCGGAAAGGAAAGACATAACGCTTAAGGTAATAGCCGCCAGGGAACAAATTGAATTGTACTTTGATAAGGATAAGATGACAAAGGTAATGATGAACTTGTTAATGAATGCATTCAAGTTCACTAAAGATGGTGGGCAGATCACCGTAATTATAAATGAGAATGATGATAACTCTGTTAGAATTAATGTTAGTGATACAGGTCAGGGAATAGCAAAAGAAGAACTTCCCAAACTCTTTGACAGATTCTATCAGGTAGACAGCTCACAAACACGAGAGCACGAAGGAACGGGAATCGGTCTAGCATTAACAAAAGAATTGGTAGAGCTGCACAAAGGATCAATATCGGTTGATAGTAAGTTCGGCGAGTGGACCGAGTTTACAATTGAGTTACCTACCGGCAGAAGACATTTGAAAGATGAAGAGATAGTTGAAGCAGAAGAGCCAATAAAGGAAGAGATTTTATTGGAAAAAGAAGAAATTGTCACCTCAACAGTAGAAGAAGTGGAGGAAAATAGAATTTCTGATGAAGATAAAAATATACTACTAGTTGTGGAGGACAACACAGAGGTTAGAGAGTATATAAAAGAATCATTGAAAGACGATTTTCAAATAGAAGAAGCATCAAACGGAGAACAGGGAGTAAGAAAAGCCGAGAGGATAATTCCTGATCTTATTGTAAGCGATGTTATGATGCCGAAGATGGATGGAAATGAACTAACAAGAAATTTAAAGAATGATGAGAAGACAAGTCACATTCCTATAATTCTGCTTACAGCAAAATCGGAGCAAACAAG
>JABDPB010000033.1 GCA_013042995.1 Ignavibacteriaceae bacterium
TAATCTGCTGTTTTAATTTCGTTTGTAACAGCTCCAATTCCCCAGGCAAGAGTTAAAATAATAACCGCCAAAAGCATCGAACGAATGCCAGAAAACCAGGCATCAATTGCTTTGCGCAAAGTTAAAATTCTTTGTGAAGTAAGCATAATAATTGCAACAATGCAGGCAGCAAAGCTTCCCCAAAGCAATGCTAAATAAGAATCGGAATTGCCAATAACCTCTTTTATAGCGTAACTAGTTATTCCTTGTTCTTCAAGAGAATTAATTCCTGTGTAAATCAATCCTGCAATCGTTCCAAAAATGATAACCATTATCGGTATAATTCCGTTATACCATTTTGCTTTAACATCCTCGCCTAAATATTCTTTGCTATCAGTAAAATCAGTTGCGAATACACTGGAGACAGAAGATATTTCACCAGTTTCTAAAGCTCGTCTTTCCGCCTTAAGCATTGGCCCGAAATCACGTTTGGAAAAAGAAATAAAAAAAACAAAAAGAAGCATTGCAATTGGGTAAAAGCGGTAACGAATAGTTTCTAAAAAAATTGAATACGCATTTGCTGTTGATCCAATCATAGTCAATCCATCCTGAATCAAGCCAACTTCGTAACCAATCCATGAGCTTACAATAAAAATGCTTGCAACCGGTGCTGCAGTAGCATCAACAATAAATGAAAGTTTTTCGCGGGAGATTTTTAATTTATCCGTAATAGGTCTCATTAAGTTTCCAACTACAAGCGTGTTAGCATAATCATCAAAAAAGATAATTAATCCAGAAACCCACGTTGAAATCATTCCTGACCTTCTTGTTCTAGCAAATTTTACAAGCGAGTTTGCAATACCGCGTGTGCCGCCCCCTTTTGAAATAATTCCAACTACACCGCCGAACAATAATGTAAATACAATAATTTGAATGTGTGATACATCAGTTAAAGCGTTGATGATATATTTATCAATTAATCGAAAGAAACCAATTAGCGGGTTGTAATCATAAATAAAAATTGCACCTGAATAAATTCCGAGCAGAAGTGACAAAATTACCTGCCGGAATAATAAAGCAAATGCTATTGCAAGCAGCGGAGGAATTATACTTAAAAAATCAGGAATAACATTTACTATTGTATTAATAGATTCATTCGAATCAAAAAAAATTAAATACTTTCCAGATTCGGGTATTACGATTGTAGTATCAAATAAACCATTATACAAAGCAAATACGTGTGTTTCTGTAATATCTTCATTCTCTATGTTGATTGTAACTACAGAAAGCGTATCGGGGAAAGCAGAACCAGTAATCTTAAATTCAATTCCGCTCAATGCAACCGATGACGTCTCAATCTGTTGTGCAGTGGAATCAACTTTAAATAAAGTTGCAAGCGTAATTAAAAATAAGATTCTATTAAAGAGGTTATTCAAACTATAAGCTTTTATGATTGCTTAATTGTTTTTCAAAGATAATTGTGCTATGATAATAAATCAAAAATAATTATTATTTTTGTTCACAAATCGCTGAATTTAATAAACGAAATGAAAATTCTATTTTCAATAATTATTAGCACTTTCGTATTGATTGGATGCTCTACAGATAACAATAAGTTAAATAGTACAAAGCTCCAATCTCTTGTACTCTCTGCTATAAAGGGAGATCAAAATGCTAACCAACAACTTTCTGGATTAATAGACAAGAAACACTTTAAAAGGCTGGATTTCAATCAGATTAGTATTGATAGTTCATACATGAGCCGCAAATATTACTATTCTGTGCTGTTGGAATATCCGGAACCAGCTTTGAATCTTTTTGCCATTTACGATGAATATCAGAGATTTTATTTATTGGATAAGTCATTAAATGGAAACATTACAGTCGAATGGGCACAGCAGCAAGCTAAAAACTTCTGCTTTGTGCAAGAAAGATTTTTAACGAAAGATGTCCTATCGATTGAACGGTTATCTATTTATTTAGTTGAGGACACTACCGCCGAACTTATTTTTCGGGATCTAAGCAGACTCGTAAAAGATAAAGACACTGTTTCTCATTCTGTAATTAACATTTCGGATGACAAAATTGTTACACGAATAAAAAGTAAAACATATTCGAATATCAATAACCGAACTGATATATTTTATTTTGATAAAGCTTCAAATGAATATGTAAGTAAAACTGATTTATTTAAAGATTTCGTTAAGCAGGAAGTACGCGATTTTAGATGGATACCAATTAAACCTCAGTTGGTCTCAACAATATTTAATAAAGGAAAGATTATCACAGGCGAAGGATATCAAATTTCATTAGATGAATCATGGACCAAAAATACAGAACATCTACAAACAAAATATTTAACAACAGGATTGAGTGGAGATAGTTATTGGCAGGAATCATTTGGGGCGAGTTTTTCAATCCTGGAAATTCCTGTAAATAAAAGAGCAGAAGATTATTGCAATTATAAGTTCGGGGAGCCGACTGTTGGCAAGTACAGGATGAAGTACACACAGTTAAGGCGAATAGGAAATAATGTTTTCCAGATTTTTGAACATTTTTGTGATAAGGGTAGATTTATTTTAGTCTTTGAATGTAAAATCTCTTCTTACGAGTTGAACAAAAAATTGTTCGATGATATTATCAATTCATTTTTTATTGAATGCAGTTAAGCTTTTTCCCTCCATAAAATAAAAAGGGTAACCAGTTACACAAGTTCATGCTTACCGCTGCTTCCTTCCGGACCTGACGGAGTTGGGCAATCACCTGTTAACTGGCACCCAATTTCAACTTAAAGTATATATTTTGAATCGGAAAGGTAATAAAATTATTTTATTTTTTTTGATTTAATCTGCTCTCTTAAAGTATTTCGTTCCCAGAAAACACCATCCTCGTACCCCTGAATTCGATTGTCTTTTTCTGCAATGGATAATCTTTTTTGTGCAAGACAGCAGTAATATTTATCTAAATCTACAGATATAAAATTTCTTCCAAGTTTTTTTGCTACAACTGCTGTCGTTCCAGAGCCTGAAAAAGGATCAAATACAATATCACCTTTGTTTGAACTTGCAAGTATTATCTTTGCTAAAAGCTTTTCTGGTTTTTGTGTTGGATGGTCAGTGTTTTCAGGCATAGACCAAAATGGAATCGAAATATCTGTCCACGTATTAGAAGAAAATGTATCACGAAAATTATAATTTTTATTTTTCATCCAATCTTTTGGTAAACCACTTTCATTTTTATAAGGCGCAAGAACCTTTCGGCGTATTTTAACTGCATCGTAATTATATGTATAATTTTTTGAAACCGTAAAAAACCAAATGTCTTCGCTGCAGTTTTTCCAATTTCTTTTCGCACCCCTTCCTTTTTCTCTCTCCCAGGTAATTCTATTTCTGACCGTTAGATACTTTCCTGCTGTATTTAAAATTGCTGATGACGATTTCCAATCGCCGCAAATATAAACTGAAGCGGTGTTTCTTAGTATTTTAATAATTTTTTTTAGCCACGAATCAAGCCACTGCTCATATTTTTTAATCTCCATTTCCTTAAAAGAAACAAGATTAAATTTTTTTGAAATGTTATATGGTGGATCAATAAAAAGTAAATCAACAAATTTTTCCGGGAGGAATTCAATCGTTTCGAAAATATCCTGGTTTATAATTTTGTTTTTGATTTTTCGAAGAGAAGTCTTTTTATTTAAAGAAATAAACTCTCTAGAAAAAGTATTAATTTCTTTTTTAGAAACTGAAATTGTCCTATTTAAAGGAGCTTTATTTTTAGCGCAAGGATACTTTACCACAAACTTATATTTATTGTTTCTCTAATCGCCGTAAATATTTCGATCTAATTTCTGTTACTTCTCGCAAAACATCGGCAATGCATTTTTTTAAATTTTTATTGTGGTCAAATATAATATCATCAAATGAATTTCTCTCAGACGCACTTTCTAATTCTTTGCAAATGTTGGTTATGCTTTCAACCCCAAGAGTTACCATGCTGCCCTTAAGCTTGTGAGAGAAGAACTTTAATTTTTTCAAATCACTTTCTTTAATTGCCAAATCAATCTCATTTACCATTACCGGCAGATCACGTATATAAATATCAAGCAGTTCAATAAAGAATTTTAAGTCCTCATCGGTTTTAATATCATTAATAAATGTAATACATTCTTCATTTAGAATTTTACCGCTATTATCAGCTCCATCTTTGAATTCATCACAGGGTTTAGCATTTTTAATTCTACGCGACCATCTTTCTAAGACATCTTTAAGCTCCTTTGATGTGAGCGGTTTGTTTATTGTATCATCAAAAGCTGTATTTTTAACATTTACCAAATCAGAATCTGCTGATACAGCTATTATTAATGGTTTGCCGTTATTCCTACAAGTCTTTAAAATTTTGTCTGCTGCTTCGGCACCATCCATTTCAGGCATAATCATATCCATTAACACAACGTCAAATTTCTCCTTCTGAACGGCCTCTACAGCCTGCATTCCGTTTTCAACCAGCTTTGCTTTGTGCCCAAGCTTTTCAACCAATCTCTGGGCAACTTTTTGATTGACAACATTATCATCTGCAACAAGCAAGCTTAGCCGGGAATGTGTCGTTTCAATTTCAGGCTTTTTTAATTCTGATACAAAATGATTGCCAGTAAAACGTTCGCTAGAAAAATAATCCTTACTCGTTTTTAATAAATTGCAATATTTTACTGGTTTGAATATTACTACCAAATTTTCAGCTAATAAATCCTGAAGTTCAACAAGATTTTTTCCAACTGGACAGAACAGTATTACAAGTATATTTGAACTTTGTTCAATATTTCTAATTTCATTTATAAAATTTCTTGTATTGTGATCCAATACTGTTAAATTGTAAATCAGACAATGTACTTCCTCACTGCTCTTTAAGTATTCCAGCGAAGTTAGTTCATTATTAAATGCAAATGGATTCATGCCCCAATCCTGTATTTGATTTACCAGTGTTTGAGCACTTAATAGATTTTTATCAACGATTACAACATTTTTGTCTTTTAAGGTGGAAGACATTTCATAACTAGTGAATCTCGGATCGGATGAAATAGATTTCGCTTTTATTGTAAAATAAAATGAGGTGCCTTTTCCAACTTCACTTTCAACCCACATTCTTCCTTGCATCAATTCAACCAGTTTTTTACTAATGACTAATCCTAAACCTGTGCCCCCATAGCTTCTTGTCGAATAATCTTCAAGCTGGCTGAACGGCATAAAGAGTTTATCCATTTTTTCTTCTGAAATTCCAATGCCGGTATCCTGAACTTTAAAAATTATTTCGTAGGTATCATCAGAATTCTTTTTTGAAGAAAGTGAAATATATACTTCACCTTCATTTGTGAACTTTACGGCATTGCTCACCAAGTTTGTTAAAACCTGTCGCAGACGAGTTACATCTCCCATAATTGCAGGAGGAGTATTATTATCCAGTGAGTAAATTAACTCAAGGTTTTTTTGAGCCGCTTTGGAGGCCAGAAAATCAAATGAATCTTCAATACACTTTCTGATTTCAAAAGGTTGGTTCTCAAGTTCCAGCTTGTCCGATTCAATTTTTGAAAAATCCAAAATATCGTTTATCACAGAGAGAAGCTGCTCACCGCTTAGTTTAATAGTTCTTATGTATTCTTTCTGAGTTTCGGCGAGCTGTGTATCAAGTAAGAGATCTGTCATTCCAATTACACCGTTAAGTGGTGTTCTGATTTCATGACTCATTAAAGCCAAAAAATCACTCTTTGCGTGTGTCGCCCTTTCAGCTTGAATAAATGCTTTATCCAGTTCCTCATTTTTTCTGAGCAGTGCGTTTTTAAATAGATTGCGTTTTATAAACGCACCTATAGTAGCAGCCATAGTAATTAGAATTGATTCTTCATCATCCGTCCAGATTCTATTGGTATGCATTTCATCAAAACCTATAAAGCCCCAATAAATTTCATCAACCAGTATGGGGACTAACAAGATTGATTTTATATTTTTATCAAGAAAAGATTGCTGTGCTTCTTTGTTGAGTTCCGAAATAATAAATTTAAGTGATTTTCCCTGTGAGAAATTTTCGTAAAACTTTAGTGGAGAAAACCTGGAATATGGAATTCTTTGAAACAATGGATTTTCCATTTGGTATTCTGTTCCTTCGGAAACCCATTCGTACTGCAGACTGAAATACATCTCGTTCTTAATACTTTGCATTTGATGCTGATAAATGTATACCCTGTTTACATCGGCAGCTTTTCCTAAAACGCTAAGTGCAGTGCTAAAGCCTTCATTTTCATCCAAAACTGTCATTAAAGCTTTTGTAGCATCCGCAATTCCCTGGAGAAGATAGTCTTTCTTTTTTATTAGTAATTCATCTATCTTTCGCTGTGATATGTCCCTGAAAATACTGAGTAAAAATTTTCTTTTATCTGCATTCAGTATAAATGAATTTGTAATCTCAAAATAAACAGTTTTATCGTTCCATAATTGTACTTCCGCTTCCTGCTGTTTCAAGATCCTTTCGTTATTGAAATTTTTTGAATAATCCTCCATTACTATTTTAGCAGAAGCAACAGGATACAAAACTGAAACTGGTTTACCTTCAAGTTCTTCCCTGGACTTTCCAACTAATTCAGAAAAAGCTTCATTACACAAGTAGATGTTTCCATTCTCATCAGAAAGCCTCATTCCATCCTGTGAGTTTTCCCAAACTGCTCTAAAGGTCTCTTCGGATGAACGAATCTGTTCCTCAGCTTTGATTCTGCTGATGATAGACCGTATTGATCCCTGCCCGATTTTTTTTCCATTTTCACTCACAACCCTGCCGGTAATTTCAGCAGGAATCATCTCGCCGCTTTTATTAACTAAATCAGCGCTAAATACAATTAATTCTTTTTCTTTCAGGAGTTTCTTCATCGAGCTGAAATATTCTGATAGTGTGTTCGAAGGAATATAGTTTTTAAATGAGGTACCTATCATTTCTTCAGGCTTATATCCAATCAATTCTTCAATTGACGGACTCACAAAAATTATTTTACCGGTTGAAGAAATTCTAAATAGTACATCTAGAGAAAAGTCAGTTAGCGATTTAAGCTGAGCAATTTGTTTTTCTGATGCTGATATCCTGCTTTCAAATGTTTCTAAAATTTCAACGTATTTTGCTGGTAAAAACTTTTTATCAACAAGCGATTTAATCAGATTTTTAAGTTCTGAAATCTCTTCTGAAAATTCATTGCCGTTTTCTCTGTCACGGTTAAAAAAAGTAAAATTATTAAGCCAGTTCTCCACTTAAATACAGTATTTATTACAAAAAGAAGTATTTTTAATCTTAGCAAAAGCCTTAAAACGGCGAATAATTGTATCAATCAAGTACATCTTATTTTTAGCGCAAACCTCATACCAATTCTTGGTTAAATTTCACCTTTTATCTAAGTTTACTATGCATTTTTTACAATTTTTAAGGAAAAATAATGAGTAGAACCATCGTTACACTTCCAGGTGATGGAATTGGTAAAATAGTATTGAACGAATCCCTAAAATTATTGAAAGAAGCTGGATTTGAGGCTAATTACACTCACGGTGATATTGGCTGGGAATTTTGGTGTAAAGAAGGAAATGCACTTCCCGAGAGAACGATTAAACTTTTAGAAGAACACAAAATAGGACTGTTTGGTGCAATTACTTCAAAACCAAAAGATGCAGCAGCAAAAGAACTCGATCCGAAACTTTCCGAAAAAGGATTCGTCTACTTCTCGCCTATCGTCGGTTTGCGGCAGCATTTTAATCTTGATGTGTGTATCCGACCATGCAAATCTTTCAAAGGTAATCCACTTAATTATATAAGACACGATGCAAAAGGAGGATTTGAAGAACCATTAGTTGATGCAGTAGTATTTCGCCAAAATACAGAAGGTTTGTACGCAGGTGTTGAATGGACTGATCCCCCAAAGGTAGTGCGTGATGCTTTAGAAACTCATCCAAAAATGAAAAAGTTTAAAGATGTACCAAGCGAAGAAATGGCTCTCTCAACTCGAATTGTTTCAGTAAACGGATGCACACGAATTATTAAAGCTGCTTTCGAGTACGCTAAAAAATTCGGCTACAAAAATGTAACAGTCTGTGAAAAACCAAATGTGCTTAGAGAGACTTCCGGTATGATGTACCGTATAGCTAAAGAAGTTGCAAAAGATTATCCTGTGATAGAATTATGGGATACAAACATTGATGCGCAAATGATGTGGCTTACTAAAAATCCAGAAGTCTACGGAGTATTAGTTGCAGAAAATATGTTTGGTGATATTATAAGCGATGGCTTTGCGGGATTAGTTGGTGGTTTAGGTTTTGCTTGCAGCGCCAATATTGGTGATGAGGTTGCTGTTTTTGAACCAACACATGGTTCAGCTCCAAAATATGAAAAACTTAATCCCTCTATTGTAAATCCAATGGCAATGTTTTTAAGTGCCTGCATGATGCTCGATCACATTGGAGAACAAAATATTGCAACTAAAATAAGAAATGCAATTGCGAAGGTAGTTGAAGAGGGAAAAGTAAGAAGCTACGATATGATGAAACTTCGCGGGGGAGCTGATGCTGTAAATAAAGGCGCTGCAACTACTCAGCAAATCACTGATGAAGTAATAAAAAATTTATAAACACTGTCATTACAAGGAATAAAAAGACGAAGTGATCTCTTCAAGTTGTTTCGCCCGATGAATCAGGCTTGCAATGACAAAATAAATGAGAAATAGTATGAAAGAAAAAGTAAAAAAAATCTGGCCGGAAATCGACTGGATAAAGGATGAAAAACTAAAACAAAAAACTCTTGATTGCTGGGTTTACGCAATTGAAAATTCTGTTCTCTCCCCTGAAGACCTTGAAGTCATTCCTTTCTCGCTTCTTATTAAAGATTGCAAAATCACATTTATGAATCACAAAAGAACCGCAGTTCAACTTTCAGTCGATATAGCAAGAAAGATGAAAGCAAATTTTGGTGATGAAATAAAAATTGAAATGGATTTATTAATTGCAGGGGCAATATTAATAGATGTAGGAAAGCTAATTGAATATGATAAGGTTGATGGAAAGCTTACGACTAGTAAAGCAGGAAAACTCTTACGTCACCCTTTTAGCGGAGTAGCCGTGGCAGATAGATTCGATCTTCCAACAGAAGTTCAACATATTATAGCGTACCATGCAAATGAAGGTGATCTGGCTAGAAGAAGTGTTGAGGCAATCATTGTTCATCATGCAGATTTTGTTTCATTCGAACCATTTAAAGCTTAAGAGGATAAGATGGCACAAACGCTAGTCGAAAAAATTGCACAAAAATTTGCAGTAGGATTGACACCTGATCACGAAGTGCAATCAGGCGATTATGTAATGATTCAACCTGCTTATGTGATGACCCACGATAATACAGGAGCTGTCATACCAAAATTCAAATCCATTGGAGCAACAAAATTGGCAAATCCAAGGCAAGTTGTTCACACACTCGATCACAATGTTCAGGATAAAAGTGAAAAGAACTTAGAGAAGTATAAGAACATCGAAGAATTCTCCAAACAAATGGGTGCTGATTTTTATCCTGCAGGTAGAGGAATTGGACATCAGATAATGTGCGAAGAAGGATATGCTTTTCCAGGTTCAATGGCTGTTGCTTCCGACTCTCATTCAAATATGTATGGAGGATTGGGATGCCTCGGAACTCCAATTGTTAGAACTGATGCTGCTGCAATTTGGGCGACTGGAAAAACTTGGTGGAAAGTTCCTCCAATTGCAAAAGTTGAATTGTTAGGAATACTTAAAAAAGGAGTAACAGGAAAAGATGTAATCATTTCTCTCTGCGGATATTTTAATAAAGATGAAGTACTGAATCACGCAATTGAATTTGTTGGAGAGGGAGTTAGACATCTTTCAATTGAAGAAAGACTAACAATTTCAAACATGACTACCGAATGGGGAGCACTTGTTGGTTTATTCCCGATTGATGAAAAGACAATAGATTGGTTAAAAGCCAGAGACCATCACATCAAAAAGAGAGGATTAGAAGGTGTTCCCTCAGATAAAGATGGAAATGGCAAACATCCTAGAATTAATGAAGAAAGAATCGCTGAGTTAGAAAAAAGTATTCCTAGAGCGAATATTGATGCATTCTATTCAAAAGAAATAAAGATTGATCTTTCAACAATTGAACCTTATGTATCAGGTCCGAATTCCGTAAAAGTAATGAACTCAGTTTCAGAATTGAAAAAGAAAAATCTTAAAATCAACAAAGCATATCTTGTGTCCTGCGTAAACAGCAGATTGGGTGATATAAAAGAAGCTGCTGAAATTGTAAAAGGAAAAAAAGTTGCAGATGGAGTTGAATTTTATATAGCAGCAGCTTCAAATGAAGTGCAGAAAGAAAGTGAATTGGCCGGTTACTGGCAGAATCTTACAGATGCGGGAGCACGACCACTTCCACCGGGTTGCGGACCTTGCATTGGTTTGGGAGCAGGATTACTTGAAGATGGCGAAGTTGGGATTTCAGCTACTAATAGAAATTTTAAGGGAAGAATGGGCTCGCCAAATGCACAGGCCTATCTTGCCTCTCCTGCCGTTGTTGCTGCTTCTGCTGTTGCAGGAAAAATTCACTTTAATTGGGAAAACGGAAACCAAAAAATTCAAGCTGAAATTAATATCAACAAAAAAACTGCTGCTAAGAAATCTTCATTAAAAGTTCTTTCAGATTTTCCTTCGATCATTGAAGGAGATTTACTCTTCTGTCCTCAGGATAACTTGAACACCGATGGAATTTATCCAGGCAAATACACTTATCAGGATGATATTACCAAAGAAAAACAGGCTGAAGTGGCCATGGAAAATTATGATCCTGAATTTACGAAAATGGCAAATGAAGGAAATGTAGTTGCAAGCGGTTTTAACTTTGGAACCGGAAGCTCACGTGAGCAAGCTGCGACTGCATTGCTTTACAAAGGAATTAAATGCGTTGTTGCAGGTTCATTCAGTGAAACGTACGCACGAAATGCAATTAATAATGGTTTTTTGGTTATTCAATGTGCTGATTTGATTCATGATCTCAAGGAAACGTACGGTACAAAGAGTTTAACAGTTCAAACAAACAAAAAAATTAAGATAGATTTTGAAAATTCTTCAATCGGCTTTGATAATAAAAAATATTCAATAGATCCTGTTGGTGAAGCTGCACAGGAATTGATTATTGCAGGTGGATTGGAGAATTGGGTGAAGAATAATTTATAAAAATCAATAATTTTTTAGGAATTGCAGATGACCAAATCAATCTCGCGTCAGATCGCTGAATTTTCAATCAAATTAAAGTATGAAGACCTACCAAAAGAAGTCATTAATGAAGTAAAAAGATATCTGTACGATTCAATCGGTTGTGCGTACGGTGGATATCATACAAAAGATGTAAATATAATTAGGAACATTTACAAAGAAATGGGTGGCAAAGGTGAAGCCACAGTCATTGGCTTTGGTGATAAACTTCCTGCAGTAAATACGACTTTAATAAATTCATTAATGATCAGAGCACTTGACTTTAACGATATTTATTGGAGAGAAGATCCATCGCATCCATCTGATATAATTCCTGCTGCAATTTCAGTTGGTGAGATGGTAGGCGCTTCGATGAAAGAAGTAATTACAGCAATCGTACTTGCTTATGAATTTGAACAGAGACTTTGTTTGTTTGCTTCCCCAGGTGTTCGCGAACGAAAATGGCATCACGCAACACTAACACAATTTGTATCTCCAATTGTTGCGGGAAAAATGCTTGGATTAGGTGAAGATCAAATGGTAAATGCAATTGGAATCAGCGGAAGCCACAATCACACAATCGGCTGTCCGACTGCGGGTAAACTAACTATGATGAAAAACACAGTTGATCCAATGGCAGTGCAGAGCGGAGTTTTTGCTGCGTTGATGGCACAAAAAGGTTATAGCGGCACAGAAGCAGTATTTGAAGGCAAAGAAGGATTTATGGATACTTTTCTCGGATGGAATGCAAAAGAACAAAAAGTTGAACCTGTGAGTATGAAAGGAAGAGATGGTACATCGGAATGGAAGTGGAATATTGATAAACTTATTGGCGGTTTAGGTAAAAGTTACAAAATAATGGAATGTAGTATGAAAGCATTTCCAACTGAGGCGTTAACACACACTCATCTTTCTGCTACATTAAATGCAGTTACAAAAAACAACATTACCTACGATCAGATTGAAACTGTAACACTTACAACACTTACGCAGGCTTATGATATACTTTTTGACCCACACAAGTATCGGCCTGAATCAAGGGAAACTGCAGATCACTCACTCCCCTACTGCATTGCTGCAGCATTAGTTGATCATAGAATTACAACCAGTTCGTTCAGTGACGAGAAGTTGAAAGATCCAAGAATCTGGGAAGTGATTGATAAAATTAAAGGTGAACCTTCTCAGGAATTTGAAAAAATGTTTCCAGCAAAACAGCCATCTAAAGCTGTTGTAAAAACAAAAGATGGAAGAGAATTTTCAGAATATCTCGAATATCCAAAAGGTGATCCAAGAGAACCGATGACAATGGAAGATCTTGATAATAAGTTTGAAGGATTATCAGAAAAACTTCTTGCATCGGGAAAAAGAAAAGAAGTTAAAGAAGCTATCTTTAAAGCTGAGTTATTAACAGCAAAAGAGTTTATGAAGAAATTGAATGTTTAAAATGGAAGTCTTATGAATTCAAGAACAATTAAATCATCAGCAGGACCAAAGGGAGATTCAATTCGCTCTGATTGTTATGTTGAACTTGAACTAAAAGAAAGCGGTGGGATAAAACTTAACCTGCAAAGCAAAGTTGAATCAATGTATGGAGAATCAATCCGTAAATTGATTCTTGATATGAGCATGTTCTTCAATTTAAAAAACGCAAAGATAAAAGTTGAAGATTACGGTGCGCTTCCTTATACGATTGCTGCAAGGTTTGAAACTGCCATGAAAAGAGCTATGCCACGAACTAAAAAAGAATACCTGCTTACATTTTCGAAAAAATCAAATTACAAAACTACCAAGGATAGACTTCGAAGAAGCAGATTGTATCTTCCCGGAAATGAACCAAAATATTTTATAAACGCTGGTTTGCATCAATCGGATGGATTGATACTCGATTTGGAAGACAGTGTTTCTCCTACTCAGAAAAACGCTGCTCAACTACTAGTTAGAAATGCTCTCCGCTCAGTAGATTTCTATGGTGGAGAAAGAATGGTTCGCATAAATCAGCTTCCAAAAGGATTGGATGATTTGAAATATATTGTTCCTCATAACGTTCATGTCATACTAATTCCAAAGTGTGAAAGTGCAAAACAAGTAAAACGAGTTGAAGAAGAAGTAAAAAAAATAAAAAAAGATAAAAGGGTAAAATCAGAAATTTATTTTATGCCAATAATTGAAAGTGCACTTGGTGTTATAAAAGCTTTCGAAATTGCTTCAGCAAGTAAAAACAATTGTGCACTTGCAATAGGTTTGGAAGATTATACGGCTGATATCGGAACACAGCGAACTGAAGAAGGTAATGAAAGTTTCTTTGCACGAAGTATGGTTGTTAATGCTGCACGTGCGGTAGGAATTCAACCGATTGACACCGTTTATTCAGATGTATCCAATATGGATGGACTAAGAATAAGTGTTTTCGAAGCTAAATCACTTGGCTTTGAAGGTAAAGGCTGTATTCACCCACGACAGGTTAAAGTTGTTCACGAAGCATTTGCTCCTGGGAATGAGGAAATTGATAAAGCACAAAAAATTGTTCTGGCATTTGAAGAAGCTGAGAAAAAAGACTTGGGAGTAGTGTCTATCGGAAGTAAAATGATTGATCCACCAGTTGTTAAAAGGGCACAAAAAACTATCAATCTTGCGTTAATGAATAAACAAATCAGCAAAGATTGGAGAAAGCAATGAACTTGTTAAAGAACGCTGCAGGAAGATTAGTCCCTTTAGAAGTTAACGGAAAAGAACAAATTCCATTTAAAGGAATTAATAAATTCAAACCAACAGGAAATAAAGCAAATCCTCCAATAAGAAGCTGCAAAGATTATCCTGCAAACGGCAATAAAGTTGTTAAAGACTTACAAACAGCCCTTAAAATAGCGGGATTAAAAGATGGAATGACAATATCCACTCATCATCATTTAAGAAATGGTGATGCACTCACAAATATTTTATTTGATACAATTAAAAAAATGAGAATTAAAAATATTCGATGGTATCCTTCTGCCTCTTTTCCAGTTCATTCTCATTTAATAAAATATTTAAAAGATGGAACGATTCATCACATAGAAGGAAGTATGAACGGACCTCTTGGTGAATTTACTTCATACGGAAAAATGAAAGGAGTTGGAGTTCTTCGTTCACACGGTGGAAGATACCAGGCAGTACAAGATGGAGATGTTCATATTGACTTAGCAGTAATTGCTGCTCCTACTGCAGATAGTTTTGGGAATGCAACTGGTGATCAGGGGAAATCTGCTTGCGGCCTGCTAGGTTTTGCACTCGCTGATTCTGAGTATGCGGACAGGGTCATTGTTGTAACAGATAATCTTGTCCCCTTCCCTTGTGTCCCGTGGCAGATACAAGGTAACAATGTTGATCACGTTGTTCAAGTTGAATCACTCGGTGATCCAGCAAAAATCGTATCGGGGACAACACAGGTAACCAAATCTCCCGATCGTTTATTGATTGCAGAATATGTTGCTAAGTTTGTTGAGGATTCTGGAATAATGAAAGATGGTTTTTCATTTCAAGCAGGTGCAGGAGGAACTGCTTTAGCATTTGCCCTTTTCTTAAAAGAAAAAATGAAAAAGAAAAGTATCAAAGCAAGATTCGTGCGTGGCGGAAGCACAAAATATTTAGTGGAAATGCTTGAGGAAGGTTTAACTGAATACATTCTTGATGGACAAACGTTTGATCTTGAAGGGGTAAGAAGCATGCACGAAAATGTAAACCATGTAAACACATCACCTTTTACCAGTTATAATTTTCATGGTAAAGGTAATTTTGCTTCAATGGTGGATGCTGTTGTACTTGGAGCAACAGAAGTTGATGTTAATTTTAATGCTAACGTTGTTACACATTCAGATGGACTACTGCTTCACGGAATTGGTGGCTGGCAAAATTGCCTATTTTCAAAATGTACAATACTAGCCATACCATCATTTAGAGACAGAATCCCTGTAATAGTTGAAAAAGTGACTACTCTTGTTGGACCTGGAGAATTAATCGATGTAATTGCAACTGAAAGAGGTTTATGTATAAATCCACGAAGAAAAGATCTACTGAAATCCCTGAAAAATTCTTCACTTCCAATTATTAATATAAAAGATTTGAAGAAAGAAGTGAATAATATCTGCGGCGGTAAACCAGCCAAACCGAAATTAAATAAAGAAAAAATTGTAGCAATAATTAAATGGGTCGATGGGACGGTGCTGGATTCAGTATATCAGGTTATAGAGTAGACTAATTAGGTGGTTTATACTTATTCAAACCACCGCCAATTGTTGTAACCCAAATAATTCCATTCTGATCTCTTACACTCGCTCGTATATTATCAGTTGTTACTAATGAATTAAGAGTATTAAATACTGTTGAATTGTTCTGTGAATCAAAATAAATAAATCCTTCTGTAGTAGAAATCCACTTATTGTCCTGCCCATCAATAGAGATATTATTTACGTTATTATCGAAAGTGCCGAGAAGAAAATTTAGGAATGCGGTGCCATCCCATCTCGAAACTCCACCTCGACCAGCTGTATCAGGCAAGAAGCAAAACCAAATGTTATTGAAGTTATCTGCTTCAATTGATGAAATAGTATTTGAAGGATAACCATAATCGAAAATTATTAGTGAATCAAAAGCTTGGTTTTCAAAAAGACGAATGCCATCCGCTCTTGTCCCAAGCCAAAGTTTATTGTCATTTTCAATATATATATCATTTATCCAATCTTTACCGGATGGTTCGTTGTACAAAGTCCAGCTAGCACCATCGAACTTTACAAGATTACTTGCAGTTCCAATCCAAACATTTCCGCTGTTATCAAATTTAATCGAATTTATCAATTCTGATGTTAGTCCTGAGTTGTTTCTGTTGTAGACTGTCCAACTGCTGCCATTAAAGACTCCAATTCCTAAATCTGTACCGACCCAAATGTTATTTTGATTATCAATTGAAATACAATTTATTCTATTTGCAGGAATAGATGAGTTATTAGTATTATAACTAACAAAATTCTGTTCATCATAATTTATCAATCCCGCATCCAGAGTACCAATCCATTTTTTTTCTATGTCATCAACAGTAATTGCCGTGAGTGAATTTGATTGGATATCTGAATTAAAAACCTGAAAATCTACCCACGCGGAAGTATCTCTTAACTCTTCGAAATAACTATTAAGTAGCGAACTCTGGACAATTGCAGTTATCTCAAGTTCTCTGTGATTAAACAATCTGAATTTTATCCCATATTCTCCAGGCAGAAAATCTTCCAGTGTTAGTGGAGAATTTTTATTAAGTGATGAATCATTTAAAATTATTTCTGCGCCTTCGGGCTGTGTTTGTAAAAATAAATCACCATACATAGAAGGATTGGAAAGAAGATCTACATTCAAATTGAATTTTTCATTCTCATCAATTGTAACAATTAGCAGAGTATCATTAAAGTATTTCTTCTTTAGAATTATTTCATAATTTCCCGCTTCAATATATGATATACTATCAGGTGTAATCCTTCCGGTGTTTCTACCGTTCTGGAAAATTGTAAATCCATCAGGAATAGAATTAATATATATGAATCCCTGTGGAGGAGGTGGCTCTACAGGCGTGCGAGACACTTCTTTATCGCATCCGAGAACCACAATAAGCAGACAGAAAAACACTGAGAAAGAATTTTTAAATATTAATTTATTACTGCTAAGCATCTATCTGATAATTAATTTTCCACAATAAAATTATAACCAAAAGAATCTATGTAATTCTGAAAAAACCGTAACTGGTTATATTTCTTTTTAGAATACGAACCAAACAACCCAAAACCACCTTCAATGTTTGTATAATCAGCAACATCAACACTTACCGTTAAGTCATCAATCGATCCTCCTGTGGATGAAATATACTTGGTTGTCGGTAAATCATAAGCTGTTACACTGAAAGATAAGTTTTCATAAATAGAATAATTCTGCTTCAGTGGGTCCCCCTCCGAAATTTCATCTAAAGCACGAGTAATTGCATTAATATTGTAAACTACAGTCAAAGAAGCATTTGCCGTGGGGAAAACCGGAACAGACTCGCCGCCCTGACTCAGATATCTTAATGGAACTAATTTTGTTTTTTCTTCGATTCTACCATTTACGTTTTGATTGTAACGGATAGTCATCTTTGGTAGGAAAAACATTCCATCATCGAATGATGTCCAAATAATTTGAATGAAATTATTATTTCCTGATGGAACTAAAACATCACTCCTATCTTCAAAATCTATTTTGGAAGGAGTAAACGAAGATGAACGCAGCCGTCTTCCGTTTGGTAGCAGCACTTCGAGTTCAACTGTTTTTCTATTTCCAATCTGAAATTGATTATTGTAATAAAAACTAAAAGGAGTTTTGTATCTTGAAGTATCCTGCCTTACGACAGAAGTATCTTTAAACACAAAAACTGAGTCGTCGTACCAAATGCGTATATCTGCATTGAAGACTGACGGGTCGGTAGTATAAGTAAACGGATCAAAACCATCAGGTCTGTAGCTTCTGAAAAGAGTTGCAGTTTGAAGATTCTCATCACTTTTTAAAATGCAGTTGAAAGCGTATCGTTCTACAAAATCACCATAAGGATTAAAAGATTCATCGCAGGAAAGAACCAAAACAAAGAGTAAAATCAAAACTATCAACTTGCAATATTTCATATTTCCACCTTCAGAGTTCCTGTAAGTAAAAATGGAAGCATATTCACTGTTTTACCGGTATCGCGGTTGAAGTAAAAAACATTTTTCCTGTCGTAAACATTGATTGCACTAACACCAAGCTCAAAATTAACCAGCAATACTCTGAGCCTCTTTATTAAACTAAGATCCAAACGATGGTAAGCAGGTAATCTTCCTAAATTTTTATCGCCTAGATAAGCATACGGAATAAATCCACTTTCGTTAATTCCATTTTGAGTATTATTTGGAAAATATTTATCGTAAAATCCGATTAGCTGAGTAAACGGATAACCTGAAGAGTAATTCCAAACAGCACTTGCAATCCATCCGCTCCCTAAATTAAATTCTAGAATCACGTTGCCAGCGTGGCGTGTATCGTATTTCGGATAGTAGGTCCAGCCGTTTACTTCTTTGTAAGCCCAGCTCAATGTGTAGGAAGCTGTAAAATTAAATGGATCTACACTGTAGTTTGCTAGAAACTCCCATCCATACGATTCACCTTTGCCTGGAAGCAAATCAGGATCAGCTACGGTAAATTTTTGGTCATTTACAATCGGAATATCTTGCAGCAGCTTATAATATCCTTCAACTGAAATTTGCAGTCCGCGCAATACATTAATATCAATTCCTGCGTTATAATGAATAGCCTTTGATGGTTTTATATAATCCGGTGTGATTATCCATGGTTCAAAAACGGAAATAATTTCACTTTCATCCGAAACAGTTATCATTTCCTGAAGATAAATTCCCCACGCAGCCTTAAATGCAGCCCAAGGTAAAAACCTGTATGTTAAACTAACTCTGGGTTCAAAAACACCACCGCCGCCACTTGTTAAGCCAGTGACATTAAACCGTGTGCCTGCATCCAATCCAAAATTTTTCCAGCGAAGGAATTTATACTTACCATATATGCTTAAATTGCCCGCAAACTTCTCAATGCTGCTTTCAATTCCGACAAAATTTGTCTGGCTGAATTTCGAATCAATAGTTTTAAGTTTTATTCCAAGTCCAATTTCATCACGGTTTTCATAAACAACATTCATATCAAAATTTATTGTAAAATCCTGAACTTCATTTTTTCTCGGTTTTAATGAGCTAAGATTAGGAATTACTTCACCTTCAAAAGTGCTAAGTGAAATACCTAGTCTTGAAAACAATGGTACATCATAAACCTGCAGCCATTCAAAGCCATATAAATTGTTCTTCCATTTAAACCTTTCTCTCAATGGGTCCTTATAATCTATATCGTCGTTAGAAATAAAACCGAATGCAGCAAACTTAGCATTTTCAAAAATATCTTCACTGGAATAATTTACCTTAAACGATAGATCGTAAAAATCAATCGGGATGGTTTGTTCATCAAAGAATTTTTTTAGGACATCATTATTATAGCTTTTTCTTCCAGTAATCATAAATGAGCCGTTCGGAATTGGACCTTCAATTAAACCTTTGGCCGTTAAAAAGCTCATCGCACCTTTCAGTCCAAAACGGTTTTTGTTGCCATCTTTTGAAATTACGTCCATTACAGATGAAAGTCTTCCGCTATACTCAGATGTAAAGCCACCTTTATAAAATTCTATGTTGTTAATCATATCCGGATCAATAACGCTAAACAAACCAAGCGAGTGAAATGGATTATAAATTTCTATACCATTTAATAAAATTAAATTTTGGTCACCTCCACCACCCCGCACATAATATTTTGCGGTTACATCTCCTGTTGCACTTACGCCAGGAATAAATTGCAGAGTTCTAAAAATGTCTGTTTCCACACCTTTAGGTAATATCTCAAGTTCTTTTACTGAAATTCGTTCAAGACTTATATCAGTTCTGTTTTCCCTTATAATTTTTTCACCTACTTTTTCTATCGTTTGCAATTCAATACTTAGCGGAACTAGTTGAACATCGAGCTGAGTTACTTTTTCAGGTCTAACAAATACTTGAAGAGTTTTGGTTCGATAGCCCACATATGAAATTGAAACTGCATATTCTTTTCCGGACGGAATTGATTTTATAAGATATAGTCCTCTTTCATTCGTAGAGGCTCCCGCACTTAACTCATTTATAAAAACATTACAGAATGCAAGTGCCTCACCATTTGTTGAATCAACAACAAATCCACGAATGTTGCCTGTTTGCTGGGCGAATGTTGAAATGCCAAGAAATATAATTGGGATTAAAAATTTTATTGGAAGTGTTAAGAAGAATGAAAACCGCATTTACAACATTGTAATTAAAATTATCGAAGCAAAATATAGTCTATTGAGGTTTAATATTACACACTAATTTTTTACCGGTTATATTCTTTTAAGCTGCCCTAAGTGCATTTACAATATTCAAACGAGCCGCACGGATGGAAGGTAAAAATCCTCCAATTATGCCCATCAACACCGCAAAAATAAGTGAGCTTATAATTATTGAGGGTGAGATACTAAAACTAAAAGAAAGTTCAGCAAACGAGCCAAAGTTTAAAGTAGATATATTAAAAAACTGAAGGAATGAAGCAAGAAAAATTCCAATTATTCCCCCAGAGATAGCAATGACTAATGATTCAATTAAGAAAACAATTAATATGCTTCTTCTTTTATAACCAAGTGCACGCAGTACTCCGACTTCAACAGTGCGGTTAGCTACTGCAGCATACATTGTAATAGTTGCACCGATTGTAGCTCCAAAACTAAATATAACAGTTATGAAAATTCCAAGTACTCTTATAAAATTTGCCATTAGTTCGGATTGCTCTTCGAAATATTGTTGTTCTATTTTTGCTTCATACTGTTGAAGCCGTCTATCAAACTCAAAATTCTTTTTAAAATCTTTAAAGTTATTTATGTTATCCAGTTTAATGGTAACGGATGAAACTGTGTTTCCCCTATTGAATGCATTCAGAAGCGCCCGAGAATCTCCCCACATTTCAGAATCAAAACCGCTTCCATCAGAATCGAAGACACCTACGATTTTCCAGTTATCACCAGCAAACCTTACCTCATCTCCAATCCTGGCACCTTTAAATCGTTCTGTCACAGCCGAGCCAACAATCAACTCCCGCAAACCAACAGAGAACATCTTCCCTTCAATAATTTTCACCTGCGGTCGTAGTTCAAATATTACTTCTGAGACACCCCTTACCGTTACATTACTTAAGCCGCCACTAATCTTATTCAAATTTATAATTACAACAGGCTCTTTTGATATAATTTGCTTACCTTCTTCATTAACAGCGATATTCGAAAGAGTTCTAATCACATCCTGTGTCTCACCATCAACTAGGCTTGAAATTTCTCCATTAGCAGCCTTACGGGTAATTAAAACATTATCAGGTAATCCTGTTGCAATAAGTGTTTTTTGTATTCCATAAGCCATCATTAAAACTGCTGCGAACACAAAGACAACTAACGCAACACCAAAAATGGTAATGAAGGTAGTAAGTTTTCTTGCTGTGAAATTTTTTATTGTATACTTAAATGGAATTTTCATAATCTAAAATTTATTTTTTCGATGTTTAACCTTAGCCGATAAATCTTAATCCATCAACAATACTTGTTTTTAAAGCTTTCATTATTGGAAATAGTGATGCTGCAATCCCAATTAGTATCGCCGACGAAACAGCAAATACTAGAGTAATAGGTTCTAATTCGAATACAGGGAAGAATCCTTTTGGAATAGCGGTACTAAATCCTTCAATAATTGGAAAGGTGAGTATTAAACCTAATCCTGCTCCAATTGCAGAAATAAAAAGTGATTCTCCAAGGATAAGTCCTATCATATGACTAGCGGAGAAGCCGATTGTTTTGAAGACAGCGTATTCACGTGTCCTTTCTCTTGCAGACATTATCATTGTATTACCGAGAACGAGCATTATTATTCCTATTATAACAAATGAAATTACGTTCATTGAAGTAATAATTGCACTGGATGCCTGAACAAATCCTTGTTGAAATGCTCTCTCGGATTCTGTTTTAGTTTCTGCGCGTGAATTTTTAAACAAAGCATCTATCTGATTAGATATTGATCCTGTTTTTGAAGGATCTTTTATTTTTACAATGTACCATCCAACTTCATTATCTCTGCCTGCCCCCAATTCTTTCATGCGTTCATTAAGATAATCCCAATGAAAGAGCATTTGAGTTGCGTCAGTGGTTTTATCTCTTGGTTTATAAATTCCACGAACCACAAACTGCCAATTTCCTGGATATATATCACCTTCTATTGCCATCAGGTCACCAATCTTCAAATTGTATTGCGTTGCTATATCCTGGCCAATGATACAGCTATTCCGCTCTTTGAGAAAAGTTTGATATTCATCTTTAGAGACTAAAAATTCAGGATATACTTTGAATATTGTTTCGGGATCAACTGCAAGTCTTGCGAAGAATTGATTCTTATCGATATAAACTCCTTGAAACCAATTAGCGTAAGTAACTTCGTCAACACCAGGGATTTTTGCAATCTGATCTCTGTACGCAAGTGGAAGAGGGAAGATAAATGAAACAGCTTGACGAGTAATTAAACGGTTAGCAGCAGAAGCTTCTACACCAGCATTCCAGGCAGTAACAACTGTACGAAGAATTCCAAAAGCAATAACTGCAATAGCAATTCCAACAATTGTAAGAAATGTTCTTAACTTATGTCTTAGTGCATTCTTAAAAATTAATTTTAATATTCTCATAACAGCTTAAACCAAATCTCCTTTGTCAAGATTTCTAGTTACATGAGCTTTCTTAGCTGCGTGCGGGTCGTGGGTAACCATAATTATTGTTTTTTTGAATTCCTTATTAAGTCGTTCCATCAAAGTTAAAATTTCCTCTGCAGAAGTTCTGTCAAGATCACCGGTTGGTTCATCAGCTACAATAATCATAGGATCAGTTACTATTGCTCTTGCAATTGCTACCCTTTGTTCTTGCCCACCAGAAAGCTGTTTTGGGTAATGATATATGCGATCGCCTAAACCTACAATTCCAAGCGCAAATTCAACTCGTTTTTTCCTTTCAGCTCGGGAAAGATTAGTAAGTAAAAGTGGAAGTTCAACATTTTCAAAAGCAGTTAATACAGGAATTAAATTATAAAATTGAAAAATAAATCCGACGTTATCTGCTCTCCACTTTGCCAAAGCCGATTCACCAAATTTGGAAATTTCATTGCTTGCAATTTGAACGCTTCCTCCCGAGGGTTTATCAATTCCACCAATCAAATTTAGAAGTGTGGTTTTACCGGAACCCGAAGGACCCATCAGTGCAAGAAATTCACCTTCAGGAATTTCCATACTAATATTATTGAGAACAGGGATCTCAAGACTATCCCGCCAATAAGATTTCGAAATCTTATTTAATTCAATTAATGATGACATTTAATCTCCATTTCACCTTTTTATAAAACTTTTACCTGAACACCATCATTTATATTTTCATCAAGGTTATCAATAATTTCATCTCCTTCCTTCAGACCAGAAATAATCTCAACATAATTTCCTAGCAGTCTACCGGTTACAATTTCCTTTTGAATTGCTTTGTCATCCATTACACTATAGACTATTTTTTTTCCGTCTACTTCATCAACCGCAAAGAGAGGAATAGTAAGCACCGGAAGTTGATTTTCTTCACCTTCCTTTTTTTCTGAAAGAAAAGAAACCTTTGCACTCATTTCGGGAAGAACCCGATTATCGTAACTTTTAAATCCAACTTTCACTAAAACAGTTGCCTTAGATCTGTCTGCCGTAGGAACAATCTTAAAAACATACCCCTGATAACTTTTATCAGAATAAGCATCGAGGACAATCTCGCAATCTAGATCCTGCTTTATTTTTTCTATATTTGATTCCGAAACATCGGTCTCAACCATTAAAGAAGTCATATCTGCAATTGTAACAACGGCGGCGCGCGAGGTAGTACTTGCGCCAAATGGAGCAACTATCTCACCGACTTCTGCGTTTTTTGTAAGAACGGTGCCATCAAAAGGTGCACGGATTATCATATTTTCCAATGCTACCTCAGAGGCTCTAATTCGAGCTTCTGCAATACTGATATTTGCCAACAATATATTATATGTAGACTCAGCTTGATCAAGTGCTTGCTGGGAGGAAAGACCACGGTTAAATAGTTCTTTTTCTCTGTTGTAGTTGTTTTCAACTTCTTTCAATTGAGCCTTGTATAGCTGCAAACTGGATTTTGCCTCATCAAGCTGGGCAACAATATCTCTATCATCAAGTCTTGCAATTATTTGCCCTTTTTTAACCTTATCACCTTCAACGACTCCCAGATATTCCAACACACCTGTTCCCTTAGAGCTAACCGAAGCTTCTCTTTGAGCAACAATATAACCACTTGCTGTTAATACTGCATTTGACTTTGCTGGTGATTGTTTTACTACAGTAGTTAGCTTGACTTTGATGGCAGAAGTCGAAAACAAACGAAAAATAAAATAACCGGCAACAACTATCGCAATTACAATAACAGTATAAATAAGGTACTTCGATCTATTTTTACCTTCGTAATTATTTGATCTATCGATCTTCAATGAAGACAGATCTACTTTTTTTGAATCCATACTTAAATAGTGAAATATGATTTAAAATTTAAAAAAGTGTGTTTCTAAAACAAAAAGAAAGTGATGTAGATAACATCATTTATAAACAACATTAAGCTATAAAAGGTTCTATCTATTCCTCTAATGTAGAAAGATTTCCGGGATCTTGCCCTAGTGCTTTTGCCTTTAATACTCTTCGCATAATTTTACCACTGCGAGTTTTGGGGAGTGATTCAACAATTTCAATTTTTTCAGGTTTAGCAATCGGACCAACTTCGTGTCCAACGTGCAATCGCAACTCTTCAATTAACTTTTCTGATTTTTCATAACCTGTTCTTAAAATAACATATGCATAAATTGCATTACCTTTAATCTCATGCGGCAACCCGATTGCCGCAGCTTCCGCAACTGATGGATGGCTAACAAGTGCACTTTCAATTTCTGCAGTACCTAATCGATAACCAGATACTTTTATTACATCATCAACTCTTCCAATTATCCAAAAGTAACCATCTTCATCTTTTTTAGCAGAGTCGCCGGTCATATACATTCCGGGGAAACGATTCCAGTATTGCTTTACATATCTTTCCGGATCATTCCATATTGTTCTTAACATAGATGGCCAAGGAGTTTTAATTACAAGATATCCTTCTTCATTTGGTTTTACTGATTTACCTTCTTCATTTACAACATCTGCTTTTATTCCGGGGAATGGTTTGGTGCCTGAACCTGGTTTAAGTGGAGTGCATGGTAAGGGTGTAATCATAAAAGAACCGGTTTCGGTTTGCCACCAAGTATCCATTATCGGACACTTTTCATTTCCGATTACTTTATGATACCATCGCCACGCTTCCGGATTTATTGGTTCACCAACGCTTCCCAATAATCTAAGTGAAGAAAGATTATGTCTGTTTGGCCAGGCTTCTCCAAACTTCATTAATCCCCGAATTGCGGTGGGTGCAGTATAAAGAATATTTATTCCATATTTTTCAATCATTTGCCACCAGCGGTTGGGATATGGATGGGTTGGAGCACCTTCGTACATAAATGATGTTGCACCATTTAACAGAGGACCATATACTATGTAGCTGTGTCCTGTTATCCAGCCGGGATCTGCAGCACACCAGTATCGGTCTTGTTCGTGAATATCAAAAACATACTTTAAAGTTGTGTAAGTGCCGACCATATAGCCGCCATGTGTGTGCATGATTGCTTTCGGTTTTCCGGTTGTTCCGGATGTGTAAAGTAAAAAGAGAGGATCTTCAGCATCCATCTTTTCAACTGAATCATCACTATGAGCAATTGGCAGATGCATCAACTCGTGGTACCACATATCTCTGCCGGGCTGCATTACAATTTCGTGTCCGGTTCTTTTAACAACCAAAACACTTTCAACAGTTGCTGCTCTTTGCAAAGCTTCATCTGCAATTTTTTTCAACTCAACAATTTTTCCTCTTTGATATGCTCCGTCCGCAACAATTAAAACTTTCGATTGGCTATCTTCAAGTCTTTCGTGAAGCGCTTCGACTGAAAAGCCGCCGTAAACAACTGAGTGAATGGCACCTATACGTGCGCAGGCAAGCATAGCGATTGCAAGTTCAGGTACTCTCCCCATATAGATCGTAACACGATCTCCTTTCTTAACTCCCAGACTTCTTAAGACATTTGCAAATTTGTTAGTTTCTCTGTGCAGAGCAAAATATGAGTAAGAGCGGAACTCACCGCGCTCGCCTTCCCAGATGAATGCAAGCTTATTTCTGCGGGCATTATTTAAATGAACATCAAGGCAATTGTAGGCGATATTTGTCATGCCTTTCGTAAACCATTTGTAAAGCGGTTTTTTAGAATCATCTAAGACATTGTCCCACTTCTTGAACCAATGCAGTTCGTTTGCCTCAGTTTCCCAAAATCCTAAAAAATCTTTTTCTGCAGATTCATAAAGATGTCGGCATTTTGCATTTGCCTTTTCAATTACTTCTTTTGAAGGATAAAAAACTTCACCCGAAAGTTTTTGCTCTGACATAAATATTTCTCCGATATTTTAATTCACATTTGATAAAAGCGATGAGTTTACCTGCACTCTTGAGGGCTAACTCAAAAAGAATTGCGTCTGAAATTAAAAGAAGATTGCTTTAGAAGCAAGATAAACATTCTAAAATAAATTGGATTTACTTCCTTAATTTTTCCTGCCTCAAAGTTTTTCCCATTCCACCTCTTTTATTCACCCAATCACTGAGTGTTTTAATTTTTAATGGGTCTAATTTTGCACTAGGATGAACAAGAGTATAAATTGAAAGTGGCATTGTTCCTTGATTAACTTCTTTCATTATTACTTCTAAAATTTTTTCTCTTTTTTCCTTATCGTACTTGTTCCATTCTGAAAAGTTTAAACTCCTCCTGCCGTTGTTTACATCTTTTGCAACAAGAAAAGAAACAGGTGCAACATAAGCGTACCACGCGTAATGAGTTTCATTTGAGTGGCAATCATAACAGGATTTCTTGAGTATTGCTTTGATATTTGACGGCGCATTTATTTCCCCAGTTATGGGAGGATTGCTCCTCTCAACAGGAATAAACTGAATTCCGACTACTATAAATGCCAAAACAATTAAAGATTTTTTCAAAATAACAATCCTCTTTAGGTTTAAAACAAATATGCCATATCAAAAAGATATGGCATATTTAGAGTTATTGAAAATTAATTTTAGATTAAAATTTACATTAACTTATCAGGCGTAACAATTGCTCCAAATTTGTCTTTTAACTCTTTTAATCCTTCACTCCATTCATCGTAGACTATAAATAATTGCTTTGGAAGATTTTCTTCTTTACCAAATGCTTCTTTCTGTAATTCTATTCTGCTTTGTATCTTATCAACATAAATGGAGAAATGCTTATCATAAAGTTCTTTTGAATATGCTTTATTTATTATTGAAGAGAACAATTCTTTCAAATCATCATACTTTGGAATAAAACCAATCGGAGTTTCAATTCCCTCTACATCTCCATGAGCAAATTTGCTAAGCCATGTTAACCAGACTTTCACATCTCGTTTTTCACCCAAAAGCTTTGTAGTGCTTCCACCTCTTGAAGCATCTGTTAAAAAGTAATTTAATCCTGCTAAAATTGGACTACCTTCTTCGGTTAATTTAGCGTGATTGTAAACATCGAATTGGTTCTTCATGTAATCAGAAAGAGAGCCTGGAATAAATGGAGCGTTTGCCCAAGGCTGGCGTTTGACTCCGGTTGCCCCAACTTCAGTTGCTGTAGCTGCAGAAACAATTGAAGCACCAATTACCACACCGTGGTCTGGATTTTTACCAACCCATACGGGCGGCATAGTATCAGCATCTCGTCCGCTGTATGTAATAACTTTTATTGCAACTCCCGTAGGATCATGTCCGAAGCCCGTACTGAAGTTTCCAATTGATTCGTTTCTTAAAGTGCATCTTGCGTTTGGATGGGAAATTGGAATCTCCTTTCCGCTTTCATTTTTTTTACCTTTAAACCATTCTCCCTGGAAATTAAATCCTTTATCCGGATGCTCTTCACCATTGCCTGTCCAGTGCGGAACTTTTTTATCATCAATTAAAACATTTGACCAGATTACTTCTGCACCTTCTTCGCGCAATGCTTTCATTAAGTATGGATCGCCCTGATAATTTACATCGGCTACAATTCCAAAAATTCCTCTTTCAGGATTTATAGCACGCAGCGTTCCATCATCAGCAACCCACATTTGTGCAAGATCATCACCAATGAATTCAGTGCCAGCCATTGCAGTGGTTGTTTTACCGCAACCACTTGGTGCTGCACCCGCAAACCAGGTTACTTTTCCGCTTTTATCTTGCATTCCAGTAATAAACATATGTTCGGATAATTCTTTTCCTTCTCCGTAATATGTTGCAAGATCAACAGCAAAACGATGGTTACCTTTTTTTAGTAAAAGAGTGTTGCCGGCATAAGTACAATACATACTAAAAGTTGTAAGCCAGCTTCTATCCATAAACACACGTGCTTTTGGTAAATCTTCAGGTCTGTTTGGTCCTTCACTGTGGACGTTTGTTAAAAATAATCCTGATTTAGAAACTTGTTCATCAAATGTATCATATACGTGACGATATAGCATGTCACCACTATGCATAACATAAGTGGAGGAAGAAATTTCAATTGCAGGAAGAGATAATTTTGCACCAGCAGGACCGCGACTAAAAAACCCTACCATCATTGTTTTGCCCTGCATAATACCATCCATGTTCTCCTTAACATAAGCATGCCCTTCATCCCGAAGAATTTTTTTGCCCAAACTGCTTACAGGTTCACCTTCATTGATAATATAAAACGTACGATCTACTATACGCCCCTGCTCTTCTGGAAGATCAAAATGAATTGTATGATCTTTCATTGCAAGATGAGATTCTTCCCCTTTTTCTATACTCATTTTCCGCACCATCATCATATCTTCGGGTGAGCCTGTTGTAACCATAACTTTATCAGGTTTACAGAACTTTATTGCATTAGCAATTTTTATCAAAGCTTCTTCGGTTTTTATTTTTTCAAGTTTAGCAAGATTTTCACTATCAAGTTTATCTTTGAAAATTTGTTGAGCCTCATCAATGGATTTGACTCCACCAACTTCTGCAAGAATGTCAACGCCTTGTTTCAGCTTTAACATTGTGATCTCCTTTCAAAAAACGTGGTTAAGTATTCCCCGAAAATTAATTTTAGGATTTTTTTGGTTATAGATTTTAAAATTAAAGCCATTGTACGGTAATAACAAGTTGTTAAAACAGCTTGATGGTTTTTTGAAAGAATTAAAAGGAAGCCAAAAATTTTATGTGGGAATTTTTGAAGTAAGGAAGTGCTGTAAAGTATTATTTGAATAAAAAATTTAAATCCAACTCAATTTCTTCTTCGCAGCAAAACGGTTCGCCGTATTTTTTTTGTATTTGAAAACCGTAAAATTTTGCACGCGCTTCAATATAATCTAAGAATTCTGGTCTGCTTATAAAAGTATCTTTTTCTTTTAACTTTGGATTGTGAAACTGGCTATTAAAAGCTTTAACAGCTTTCATTTTTGTCTTAAAGTGATCTGAAATATCAACAATAAATGTAGGTTTAAAGGTATATGTCTGCATATAGTAAAATAATTTCTTAGGTCTGTAAGGCAGCTGTGCTTTTCCCCGTTGAGTAGTTTCAAATCTCTTTAATCCTGAATTAAAAAAAGCTCGTTTAACTAGATTGCTCGTGTCAACATGATCGGGATGGCGGTCGTTTAAATATGGAGCAAATACAATTTTAGGTTTATGTTTCCTGATTACAGCTACTACGTTTTTTAAAGCTGATTTTGATAAAGAAATATTTCCATCCTTTAGTCCAAGATTTTCACGAGCAGATATTTTTAAGATATGAGAGGCTTCTTTAGTTTCTCTTGCACGTATTTTTAGGTTACCTCGTGTACTCATTTCCCCCTTTGTAAGATCAATAATACCAACTTTAATTTTATCTGAAGTTAAATTAGCAATTGTTCCACCCATTGAAAGTTCAGCATCATCTGGATGAGCTGCAAACACTAAAAAATCTAATTTCATTATATTTTTCTATTTTTAAGTGAATTGTAAATTGAATCCAAATATAGTTTTAGTTATCTAACCTTCAAAAAAAATAGAACGTTGAAAACAGACAGATTTTACCTGACTAATATTTGATAATAAACAATAATATTTGATTTTTAGCAAGTAATACTTATTTTTCTTTTTATTCTTTTCTATGCAAACCAGATTTTTATAAATAAAATTATTTAAGGGAGATGTAATGATTAAAAACTTTACTATTCTTTTCTCATTTCTAATTTCGCTTACTGTTTTGGGTCAGAATCCATACCAATGGCAGTTAAAACAATCAGGCAGCAGCTTAGGTGGTCCAGTTGACTATCTACAATTCAATCCTTTCGTTGTTTACTATGGTTCCAATAGTACAATTTATAAAAGTACTGATATGGGCGAAACTTTTTCGCAAACAGGGACCAATGTTCCGGGTGCATCTGAAATAAAATGTATAATCTTGGATGATCTTACACCCGGCACCTTTATAGTAGCAATTGAATCTTCTCCAGACAAAATTTTGAAGACAACAGACGACGGTTTAACGTGGACCATTACACTTAACAATGCTTCGTTTTCTTATTTTGGAATTCCGATGACACAGGACCCATCTCATCCGGATACAATTTATACAATGAGTGGTTCAAGCTTTTACCGCTCCACAGATTTGGGAGATACTTGGTCGGTAATATCAAGTAACTTTGGCCCTATTTCGGCACCATGCGATATTGAAGTTTTTCCGGATACAAGCATTATTTTAATCGGAGATAACGGAACCGGCATTTTTAGAAGTATAGACTACGGTTCAACCTGGGCGCAGGAATTTTCTACAAGCGGTGAAATTCCAACAGTTGCTGTAGACTTCACAAACCCTGGAGTGGCCTGGGCAACAAAATGGAGCGGCGGCGGCGGTCTCTTAAAATCTACTGACTACGGAGACACATGGACTTCACAAAGTGGTTTTAATGGAATAAATATGTGGGGCGTTCATACTCAACCATCCGATGGCAACGTTGTGATAACTGGCTGCTATTCTTGTGGAAATACGTGGCGAACTAAAAATGGAGGTCAGACCTGGTATCAGATACCAATTCCATCCAGCAACTATCAAATTTCCATTATAGACTCGATGAACCAGTTCTCAGCCCAGGGCGCTGGATTTTATAAATTGCAATCCCAGTGGTTCATTCCTGTTGAGCTTACTTCTTTCACAGCTTCAGTTGTGAATAATAATGCTGAGCTATTGTGGAGCACCGCTACCGAGTTAAACAACTTAGGTTTTGATGTTGAAAGAAGTTTTGACAATGACAATTTTGAAATAATTGCATTCGTACCGGGATTTGGAACAACAACTGAGCCGAAGAATTATTCATTCACAGTTGAAAATATTACTCCAGGAATCCAGTACTACAGAATTAAGCAAGTAGATTTTGATGGAACAGAAACAATTTATAATTCAATAGAAGTTGATGGTCCTGTTCCAAGTGAATTTGCACTTCATCAAAATCATCCAAACCCGTTTAATCCATCAACTTTAATTTCATTTTCACTTCCGGTTGATTCGGATGTAAAAATAAAACTGTATAATATGCTCGGTCAAACAGTCGCTGAAATAATCAATAAAGATTTTCAAGCTGGAACTCATGAATTAGAGTTCAATGCAGATAATCTTTCGAGCGGTGCATATATTTATTATATTGAAGCTGAAGGTATAAACGGTAAAAATTTCGCCTCAACAAAAAAGATGATTTTACTTAAGTGATTTTAAAGCTTATAACGATAATTGAAGAATTAAATTCTTTTAGTTAAAATTAAGTCCCGATTTTCGGGACTTTTTTTATTTCTTATCTGCATGGTGAAATATGAAAACTAATCTTTTACTCTTATCTGTTTTCGTTACAATAATTATTTATGCAAACATTAATTACCAGCACGGAATAAACGGAATGACATTGCGCGATGGTGGCACGGGCTGTATCTGCCATGATTTAGATCCAACTGATTCTGTGATGGTTTGGATAGAAGGACCCGACACAGTTTACCTGAACGATACGGCAGACTATAAGATTTACATATCAGGCGGACCTGCTGTTGTTGGAGGTTTTAATGTTGCAACATACTTTAGCATAATTGATGCAACCGATACCTTGACACAAATTTTATCTGATGAATTAACTCACAACAGACCAAAACAATTTTTGAACGATACCGTATTTTGGGATTTCAGTTACATTGCGCCAGACAGTTTAGTTGCAGATACACTCTATGCAACTGGCAACAGCACAAACAACGACAGCATTCCAACTTCGATAGATCAATGGAATCATGCGCAGAATTTTGTTGTACATGTGTTAGATAAACCAGTTTTTGTGAATGATATAATTTTTCAACCAGATGAATTCGTACTCCATCAGAACTATCCTAATCCTTTTAATCCTTCAACAATGATAGCATTCAGCATTATTGAATCTGGATTAGTTAGTTTATTGGTATATGATGCATTAGGAAACCAAATTTCAACACTAGTTGACGAGCATAAATCTGCAGGAACTTATGAAGTTGAATTTAATTCAGAATTTACTCTTAAGGATCTGGCATCTGGAGTTTATTTCTACCAATTAAAATTTGGTAGCTTTGTTCAATCTAAAAAAATGCTATTGATAAAATAAAATTTGTTTTAGCAAGAAGATTTATTTTAGTCTATCCTATCGAATAGAATATTAGAAGAAAATTGTGCAGATGCAATTTCATACATATCCTTTCTTTACATTCTTTTTCGAAATCTGAAATTTCAGAATTCCAATCAGTTCATAATAGTTCATTTTCAAATTAGCTGTTCCATTTTGATATTTAATAAATGTTCAGATTCTTATAAGAACAGAAAACAAATGTTTCTGGGTTTAGAATTATGGCATATAGGTTGTTTCTGTAAAGTTTGCAATTGAAAATTTAGCACTTTAGCGCTTCTAATTTTTAATTACTTAATTTGTAAATTAGAATAATCTCGTGTGGTAAAAGTATGATTGGATATTTTGAAAAAACACGGGTCGAAGATATAATAGTTGAAAGAGTAAATTTAGGAAAAGTAACTTTGATTGAATCAAAAGTCTTCTGGGAACGATTGCGAGATGATATTGTTGAGGGTAATAAAAAAATTATTGCGGATCTGAGTAGTTGTAAATTTATAGATTCCTCGCTAATCGGTGTAATAGTCAGAGCTCAAGATTTGCTCCATAAAAACCAAGGAATCTTAAAGATTGTAACACCATGTAATGAAATCCTGGAAATATTTGAGTTAATAAAAGTGTCAGGTAATTTAAATATTTATGAAATTTTAGATGATGCTGTAAAAAGTTTTAATGTTAAAACTCAAATAGGAGAATTAGCTGTAGCTTGGTAATTTTATATAAAATAATATCAAGCTCCTTGCCTCTATACTTATAAAATTATAGACCCCTTACAAGAAATTGAACCAGAAAAATGATTAAATATTTATTATTACTAATATTTTTATTCTTAGCTGTCGTGGTTATAATAGCTTTACGTAGAATGCGAAAAGAAAAGTCTGCACTGAATAGACTATTTAAATAAAGTATTGCACAACTCACTGAATTAATAATCTAATTAATTCTGACCTTTAATTTCTTGTCACTAAAAGTATACTGCTCTTTCCGAGTTTTTTCTGAAGTTTTTCTTTTTGGTAGAATTATCTTTAGAAGTAATTACTTAAAACAATGCAATAGGCCATAAGCCAATGCTTCTGAAGGAGTGCTGAAATGCACACCATCTTCAAATATTCTAAATTTGAAACTGATGTAATCTGAACCTCTTTGCTTGATTTGATCTACGATTTTAATATTCGGTGTCAAGTAATCTTCTTCGTCTTCCATTTCACCAGCAGAAATAAATAGCTTGCTATTTGCTTCTTCTATTTTAGCCTTATTTTTTTCTTCGAGTGAAAGCAGTTCTTCCACATCATAAGCAGTATATGGACTGCTAACGATATAGTTGTTAAACAACTTCGGCTCAGAGAACATTGTGTATAGAGCAAATAATCCGCTAAGTGAATGTCCACTAAGTGTACGATTGTTTGAATCCATTCTATAATTTAGTCCAAGGAAAGGGATTAATTCATCTTTTAAGAATTCTAAAAAGTTTTCTGCGCTACTGGAATCTCCCCATCTTTCAATTCGCGAAATAGTATAATCTCTTTCACGTTTAGATATTTTTGAACCATTTATTAATCCACCGTAACCAACTCCAACAATAATTACATCAGGCACATATCTTCCAAATTGAAGATAACGTACAACGCTATAAGCAATTGGAAACGCAATATCACCATCAAGCAGGAAAATCGTGGGATATGTTTTGTCTGATTCTTCACCGTAGTTTTTAGGCAGTTTTACATAGATATAAAATGAATCCTGCACATTTTCTGAATATAAAATGTGTGCTTCGGAATAGTTAAGTGTAACATCAATTGAATTGAAATCATTTCCGGAAGTCTGTGAAAAATCTTTTTCTGAAAAAATTATTAATATAATAATCGCTACGAATTGAATTTTCATAAAACGCCTTTTATTAGAATGACCTTAGTTAGCTAAAATAATATATTTAACATGAATTCTATAATTAAAATGTTATTCATTTAGCTCTTGAGGCAAAAAATAAATCTTGTTATGTTAATCTATTCATTTCATAATAGTCAGGTGGAGCCATGAAAAGAATCTTACTTACCATATTTATCCTTTTAGTAACGCTCTCCTTTACTTCATTCACACAATGGATTCAAACTAACGGACCGGAGGGGATTGCAATTAGTTCAATGGCAAATATTAACGGAATAGTCTATGCCGGTACAATTGATAATGGAATATATGCTTCAACTGATGATGGAACAAACTGGTTTTCATTAAATAATGGGACTGAAACTTACGAAATTACTTCGATTGTGAGTTACGCAGGTTATTTGTTTATTGGTACTAGGGGTTATGGAGTTCTCCGTTCCACAGATGGAGGACAATCCTGGCTAGCTCCATCAAATGGAACAAGTCTTGGCGTAACATCAATGGTGGTAGATGATATTTATCTTTTTGCTGCAACTATAGGAGATGGCGTCCAGCGCTCATCAGATAATGGAGTAACCTGGGAAGAAAAATTATCCGGCTTCATTGGAGTGGGTGCCATGTGTAAAAGCGGAAATAAGGTAATTGCTTCTACTTCAAACTACACACTGTATACAACTGATCATGGTGAATCTTGGGCGTACATTACGCAGTTAGATGGTGCTGAAATTTTCAGCTACTATTGTGATGGAGATACAATTTTTGCTGGTGGAAGAAACAAAATTTATAAATCAATTAATAGTGGAGTTTCATTTACAACAATAAACCTGAATTTTAATTTCTCTTCAGTAGAAATAAACGCGATAACAGCTATTGGCGCAGATGTGTTTGCTGCAACATCTTATGATGGTGTTTACAAATCATTTGATTACGGTTTAACTTGGTCTGCTTCCAATGACGGAATGGGACCTAAGGATGCGAGAGCTCTTGCTGTAACCAATTCTACTTCCTTGATTGCAGGGACAAGATACGTTGGTGTTTACAGGTCTACTGATTTAGGTTCCAACTGGAACAAATCCATGGGTGGATTTCCTGCAGGTTCGAGCATCCTATCGTTATTAGCAAATGGCACAACTGTTTATGCAGGAACCCGCGATGGGTTATTTCTATCAGAAAATAATGGATTGGATTGGGTGGAGCTGGAAGGTACAAATGATACAATAAATTATTGTACAGTGTGGGGTATATGTGAAAAGGATACATTCATTTTCGCAGGAACGTTTCTTCAGTTTAATACTACAGTATATAGATCTCCTGATAAAGGTTTAACCTGGGAAAGAAGCGGAATGGGTCTTCCATATGATTTAACTTTTATTTTTGATATGGAATCCAGTGGTAATAATATTGTAGCGGCCACTGAAGAGGGAATTTACTATTCAACGGATGATGGCACAAATTGGTTGCTGGCAAATGCTCCAGTTCGATATATTCCAAGCATTGCAACTGGTAGTGAAAATTTTGTTTATGCTGCTGTACCAGGATTAGGAATCTATAAATCTGCAGATAATGGAATAAATTGGGTTTCATCTCTTCAAAGTCCCGCAGTAGATTATGTAGAAGTCGCTGCTTACGGAAGATATTCATTTGCAGGGGCATTTTTTGCTGGCGCTCGGTATTCCACAAATTTTGGGGGTAATTGGTCTGTAAGTAGCGGTTTTCCTGTAGATGCATCGGTATATGCATTATCAGCTCTTAATGATGGAGTGGTGGTAGCAGGAACTGATATAGATCCAAACTGGATTTATGTATCTTTTAATAATGGTACTTCCTTTTCTCCATATAGCGAAGGACTCTCGGAGGTAGCATCAGTCGAAGCTTTTAGTTGGAATGATAGCTATATTTTTGCTGGAACATATAACCAAGGAGTTTGGCGACGTTTAAGACCTGCGGTAGTAAATGTAGATGACAAGATAAAGAACTTAAATAGCTATTATCTTTCACAAAACTATCCAAACCCATTTAATCCTTCAACAAAAATAAAATATAAAATTGCTGAGGATGGTTTTGTTTCACTTAAACTTTACGATTTACTGGGTAACGTAGTTGCGACATTAGTAAATATAGAAAAACCTGCGGGTGAATATGAAGTTGAGTTTAGTGGAAGAGGGTTAACGAGTGGAATATATTTTTATCAACTTAGGATTGGGGATTTTGTACAGAATAAAAAAATGATTCTGATGAAATGAATAATTATTTTATTTCAATATCTTCAGGATGGCAGGTAGAGCAATCCGCATCTTCTAAAAACGCTATAAGTGGTTCGGTGATCGGCTGTTGTGTCATCAGACTTTGTTTAATTAATCTTCCTAGCAATTCGTTATCAATATCCATCCCGAAATAAACTGATTGTGTAGAATCAGGATAAGTTAAAACAATTACAGGCATTGAACCTGTTTCAGATGTATCACTTTTTTGTATTGAGTACTGATGTTTTCCAGTTTTGACCAATTCCTCCTCTTCGTAAGGATACCAGCCAATTTTTACTTCAATAGGATGATGGAAGTAATCAGCTTTCCACTTGCTAAATGAACGCACACGCGGAGTATCGTCCAAAGCATCTTTTGGTGCAGAGCAATAGAGAAATGTAATTAAAATAATAGAAATTGTTAAATAAAATTTCACTTCTTCGCAAAGATTTATTTATGCTAATGTAAATATAAAATTTTTTAATCGTACTTTTTCAGGAATCAAATTCCCGGATAAACACCAAAAAATATCATTATAAAACCTGCTGGAGAATACAAAGTCGAATTTAATGCAAATGTATTATCAAGTCGTGTTTATTTCTATCAGTTAGAGGTTAGAAACTTTGTCCAAAGGAAGAGAATGGTTCTCCTAAAGAATTTTTATACTTTTTAAGCTTTGAAATATATCAAGACTTTAAATAAAAAAAGGGACTTATCAAGTCCCCTTTTTTTATTTAATTGTTAGTTGGTATTACTAATACGAAACCTCATAAGACCTTGAACCATCAGCAGTTGAAGTAAAAATAGTGAGCTTAACTGTATGTGTTATTCCTGTAGATCCTGCTATATATTCCACAAGATAACTGTTCGAAAGTGCACCTGCAACCGGTAAATTCTTTAAGTCAAGTCCGGTAGCATCGGAAGGGATAAACAGATAAGTACCACCTGTACATAAAGATAAATACCACGGCCGTTCATCTATAGATGACCAGGAATATGCAGTTGAATCGTTACTAAAGACTGTATGCACTGTTGCTTTACCACCAAGGAGATTACAACCCATAGCATTATTCCACATACTGCCATCGGATTGAGTTGGTTCATCCGTAAAGTTTATAAAAACTCTTTGAGCATCGGACCTCCAATTAAATACAGAATCAGCGAAAATAGCTGCAAGAACTCCATTTTCACCAGGGGTGTTTCCAAATGTACTGGCTCTTGTAAAGAGAGAGGCACTATCAGTACCGGCAAATCCCCTTGTTCTACCCGTACCTGAATCTCTGTTAAGGTAAGCACTTATGCTTTGAGCATCGGTAAAATTAATACCTCCCCTAACACTGCTGGAGTATCCAACAATACCAAATTTTGCATCTAATCCGCTGGCCTGAAGGAAGTTTGCAAATTCAATAATGCTTGCAGCAACTGAATCTGATTCTTCTCCCATGCTTCCGGAATTGTCAACAACAAATACTATATCTGCCTTTAGTATATTACCGCTGCTTACCTTCGTAACCTTTAAACCCTTCACCTTGCCATCTTCATCCACGAATATGTTGGAGTTCTGAGGATTATTTGCATCATATTTTAAAACCAATGGCTGGTTGGTCGTAGGATCAATTAACCCCTGAAGATTAATCTTAATTCTTGAACCCTGAGGAGAGAAGGTAGCAGTTGGTTGTACATTGTTTTTTGTTGGTGTCGGAACAACAATACCGCTCGGATCAGCCGGTATATCACTATTCGGATCCTCCACGGGTGTCACAGCCTCATCACAACCTCCATATAAAAACATTAGGAAGATGCTAAGAGCCATAAGTAAAATTATGTAGGTTATTTTTTTCATTTTTGCCTTCATTAATTTGATTTGATTATATTTGTTAAATCATTATTGATTGTCCTTATAATTTATAAATAATTTGTTTGCAAACAAAAACTATAAACTGGATCATCTTTACACCCAAATTCAACTGCAATCGTAATAAAAATCGCAACTGAAATTTCAACAAAGGTAATCCAGTTGTTTTGTTCAAAAAATACTGCGGATTTTATTTGAAATGTTTTAGAAGACATAAGAAAAATTTTAGTTTTCTAAATGCTTTCCTTCTTGAATGTAAGGTTGAAATTGTTCAAAAATAAAATGATCCCAAACGCTTTCAACAATTGCAGGTATTCCATCTCCAACCTCACCAGAAGCATGAACTGAAACTATGAAAAGTGCAGAGTCACTACCAGCAGGTTCAAAGGAGTATGTTGTAACAATTTGAATTGCAATACCAGCAAGACCAAGGGGCCCATCAAAACGGAGAAGTTTCCCTCTATCTGCTGCTATTACTTTTGCATGCAAAATACCGTTACCTTCATCGTCAAATATTTCCCAAAATCCCCCGCCAGGTTTTGGTTCTATGTAGAATTTTTTTGGGTTATCAGAAAATGAATGGTCCCACCACCCGCTTATGTCGCCCGTGGCAGCATCATAAATTTGTTCAGGAGTTCCTTGCAGGATTACTTCCTTTTCAAATGAAAAAACATCGTATTTTGGTTTCCTTTCCTCCTGTGCAAATAAAAACAAGCTTGAAATCCAAAAGATTATAAGAAGAAGGACTTTGATCATTTTCACTTCTCTCAAATAATTAAAAAATCTTATTCATTTTTTTCTTTTACAAGCACAAGTGCAATAACTGTATCTCCCGATTCCGGTTTAATGGGACTTTCAATTGTTGAAATTAATATTCTATTACCATTACTGATTCTGAATAATGGGAGTATGTTGTTACTATAGTACTCTTTCATATTTTCAAACGTAAAATTATCGCTCAACTTTGTAGACTTTATTGTCCAACCTTCCGTAAACAGTGAATTCAAATGAAAGTAATTTATTCCTTCTCCAAACAAGAACCTTGCGCGCAGATGTTTAGGAGAAAACTCGAGTTCTTTGCCAGTTTTTTCACTTAACGGAGGCAGTTGATACATCTCCCCTCTTTCAAATGCATCAGCCATATGTAAAGATGCAAGAGAATTAGCTTCGTCGTTTGGAGTAAGCGCCATCAGTCTTCCTATTCCGTCTAGGTCTAATTCATCAGAAATATGTTCTGAAAGAATACTGCCAAGATAAGCTGGTAATCCTTCAAGTCTGGCTGCCTGGATATTTTGCCTGTTTGTGTCAACCATGATTACATTTATATTTTTCTCCTTTAATATTTTCGCAATTAATCGAGCCCAAGAATGTGCCCCGACAAACATTATTCCCTGTGGTTTAGATTGAACAACTTTGAGAGCCTTTGCAAGGGGTAAAGAAGTAGTTCCATAGACAATCACAGTTACAACTATTACTAAAAAAGTAATTGGAACAAGTATTTCTGAACCCTCAATCCCTGATTCAGCAAGTTTTAAAGCAAACACAGCAGAAACCGCCGCAGCCACAATACCTCTTGGCGCCATCCAACTGATAAATGTGCGTTCTTTAAAGTTAAGCTTTGAACCAATAGTTGATAAGAAAACCGACAACGGTCTAGCAATGAATATCAGTACTCCAAGGAAAGCAAATGTGTAAATATCAAAATTCTGAAAATCGCTTAATTGTAATCGGGCAGCCAAAAGAATGAATATGCTTGAGATTATAATCACCCTCAGATTTTCCTTAAACTCGACAATATGTTTAATACTTACAAGCTTCTGATTATCCATAAATAATCCCATAAGAGTTACAGTAAGCAATCCTGACTCGGGTTGAAGAATATTTGAAACTACAAAAGCACCAATTACCATAACAAGTGCAACCGATTCCTGCAAAATATCTGGTATCAGAAATTTTCGTAACAGAAGAATCAGCAATTTAGCCATTCCATACCCTATTACACCTCCTATAAAAATAGTTTTTACTATTCCCAGAAGTATCACTGGAGCTGCTTCAGAAATTTCGCCAGCTAAAATTGCCTCAAATACCAAAACTGCAAGTATAGCACCTACAGGATCAATTAATATTCCTTCCCACTTTAATATTGTTCCAACTCTTTTTAATGGACGAATGTGACTTAGCAATGGACCGATTACAGTTGGTCCTGTAACAGTCAAAATAGCACCAAGCAAAATTGAAAGCTGAAGATTAAGGTTTAAGATGTAATGAGCTGCTGCCGAAGCAACTATCCAGGTAATAACTGCACCAATGATAATTAAAGTGATCACTACTTTGCCAACATCTCTTAATTCTCCAAGCCGAAGTGTCAATCCTCCCTCAAAAAGTATTAGTGCAACTGAAATAGAAACCACCGGAATTAGTAAGTCACCCATAAGTTCATCGGGGTTAAGAAATCCAATAACAGGTCCTGCTATAAATCCGAAAACAAGAAAGAATAATATTGATGGGAATCTAAAACGCCAGGCAAGCCATTGCGCTGCAATGCCTAGTACGACAATGCTGGCTAATTCAACTAATACTTTTTCACTCATAACTAAATGTTTATTATTATGTAATTGGAACTAAATATATGAAAAGGAAAGTAATTTACTTCAAGATGTGATTTTAAGAAGAATTCAATTCAATCCAAAATAAGTGAGTTAAATTTTTCTTCCATAAATAAATTGTCCACAAATCGTTTCACCTATTTTTGCAACATTAGGCAAGTGACCCCACTTTTCAAATCCAAATTTTTCTAAAATGTAAATGCTTGATTTATTTAAATCTAATAAAATGGAAATTAAATTTTTAAAGTCAAGTATTTTGGCTGCATCTATTGTGTGTGTTATCAGTGAGGTTGCAACACCCTGTTTGCGATAATCTTTGTGAATGTAATAACTAATTTCCGCAACTGTCTTAAGTGCTCTTCTGCCCGGTCTGTGAGGACTTAAAGCACACCAGCCGATGATTTCATCGTTTTCTTCTGCTACAAAAATTGGATATGTGTCTGATGAGTGCTCTGCAAACCAGTCTTTTTTTGATTCCACTGTAACGTGTTCCAGATCTGCCGTTGCAAATTTTTCATCAACTGCGTGATTATAGATTTTGATGATATCTTCGAAATTGTTTTCGTTTGCGGTTCTGATGAGCATCACAATTAGATATTAATCTTCAACTAATTCGTATAAAAATTCTTTCCGTTTTATTTCATCGTTTACCTCACCTTCAATTGCAGCAGCTAATTTTCCGTCTTTATGGAATTCATAAATAATCCTTTGCGGAAAATCATGCTCTTTATTCTCGAACACAAATTTTTTAGAAGTGTGTTCAATTAGTGTAAACAAAGTTACGTCTTGATTTTTTGGAATTGCAACATAAGCCCACTGATCAGCAAACTTCTTTAAATAAAAATTTTCGCTGATAGACTGTACGCCATCTTTTGTGCTATAACTTTTTCCAACTAGTTCAGTTTTACTCTGCATTTCCCATTCTTCGTAGACTTCTGCTTTATCAAAATCCATTTTCCATTTGCCGGGAAATTGTGTTAAGATTGATTCATCCTGAGCAAACAAATCAAAACTTATAATTAGACTAATCAATAAAAATTTTTTCATATTATTTCCTTTAAATTCTGTCATTTAACAGCGTTACGATTACTCGACTTTTCGCTCAAAGATCAAGTCTGCATTACAGGCTGCACCAAAATCCTCAACTGCCGGGGCAAATATCTGAACAAATCGCCACCCTTCGGCAGCGTATTCGCGAATAATACGTTGGTACTCGGAGCTTTCAGCTACATTGATTGTGAAAATACCTTTTTTGCCCTCTACTCTAACAAATTCGTACTCGTATTTCTTCATTTTTATTTATCCCTTCTGTATAATGGAGAAACAACTAAAGCGCTGCTGCACGGTATACACAGTAAATGCCGTGCTTTATTTTAAATTTATTTAGTTACTAATGATATTCCAATCTAAAATATCACTTATCAATAAAAATCTTCCACCAATCTGTAAGTTGTTTAAGATGGTGACCTTTAACCAGTATCAAGTGGTTGCCCAGAGGTGCCTGAAGTAAATCTCTAATTGTACCATTATTTAATTTAACTTCTGCTTGAGTGCGGCATAAGTCTTCTGCTTTTCCAGCCTGGATAATTTCACCTTCCGCTATCCAAATTTTATCCATCTTTACACCACCAATCCGCAACAATGTAACTGGTCCATTAGAAAATGTACCCTGTATTCCAACTCCAATTCCAGATTCGAAGTGAGAGCGCAAAGTGTATTTTTTAACAATACTTATTGGTACTGTACAATGAGCTAACCAAATCGTGTTACTATCATCATTCCATTGAACGGGATTAGCCATCCACGGGATTTGTCCTAGCATCTCATGAGTCCATATCATACCAACCGTACTAACTAAGTCACCTTCGCACCCTGCAATCATTCCTTCATCATTAAGTTGTGCTAACGCAAAACATCCTGTAATCTTATAATCAAGTACAAGGTCAAAACAGCGAACAGTAACTGCATCGAGCTTATGTCCCTCAATTAACTGCTTCAAAGCATTGTAAACTTTTACATTTTCTTCCAAGTCAGTCCATAAAAGTTCCTGAACTTCATCAGCACTGTTACTAAGAGATTCTAAAATAGTTTTAATGCTTTTCGTATTTATGGATTGGAGAGATTTCTTAACTTCATCCATCGAGATAGGCAACACCGTTGGTCCCCACGTTTCCTGCAAAGTTGTAAGATCAGGATTACTTGCAACAAGCCAATCAGACGGAGTTCCTACCATACCAATACGCATTCTTTTTAGAGCAAACCATACTTCTAAATCTCGCAGCGTTCTCTCAATCTTGCTAAATCCATTTTTATCGTTTGGTCCATTTAAATAAAAGATTCGGCCTTTCTCATTGTCTTGCTGGAGTCGTGCGAGTACTTCCAGAGAAGCAGGAAGGGAATTGTGTGTTGGGTGTGCCAAAATAATGACAGGTTCATTTTGTATATGTTTATTTCGCTCATTGCGAAGATTTAAGAGTAGTTCCTCTGTTCCACCGGTTACCAGCATGTAAAATAATGGTTTCGGATTCTTCAAATTTTCTTTTGTCCAGCTTTCTCCACCTTTTCGCTCAAAGTTTTTAATATAGCTTCCGGCAATTTTATTAAATGCTTCCTCATTCTTCATAAGCTGTGAATGTATTGGAATGAATCCAAAGCGAGATGTCATTATATTCCTATGATTGATTTGAGAAGTCTAATCATGAGATCTCGTACACTTGTGCAAAGAAGTCGGCGAATTCCTCTATAGACGTGCTAGTGGTGTTTTCCGCAGTGCGCTGCTGCTTGACTGCGATTAGGCCATCATTAATAGCCTGGCCCAGTTCGAGCAACTGGTCGCTTACATCTGCACTTATTCCGGAATCCATCATCACCTTTTTCGAATCTTCAGCTGAGAATTGTAGGTATTGCAAATCCGGTTTGCCGATCTTCTCACCGAAGATTTTGGTCACTTCGTACATCGAAACATCACGCTCACCCAACAATTCGTGTATGGCCTTGACGGAAAAATCTTTCTTGACCAGATGATCAGCTGCAACCGGAGCGATATCTTGGGTAGCGATCATGGCAAATTTCACATCGCCCTTTATTTCGCTACCCATGTTGCCCATGTTTTTAATCATACCGACATTTGCCAACAGGTTTTCCATAAAGTACGTTGGCCTGAGATGGAGAATATTGACGCCTTCGAGCTTGTTGAGCCGCTGCTCGACATCCCGCAAACCTTTGATAACTCCAGTTTTCTCAGGTAAATCTGCACCAACGCTGCTCAAAAACAAGACATGTTTGACGCCCGAATCCTGTATTGCCTTGACAATATTAGCCCCGACTGCATTGTATTCAGCTCGGAAATCATCTGCTGCGTAATTCGGCGGGATTAAGGCAAAAACGGCGTCGGCGCCTTTGAAGGTATTTGTTAAAAATGTTGCATCTGAAACATCACCAACGGCAGCCTCTGCGCCCTGATCTAGCAGAGGTTTTAGTCGCTGAGATGACCTTCCGATGACTCTGACTTTCTCGCCTTTATCGAGCAGAATATTGGCTAATTTACTGCCGATGTTACCGGTCGCACTCATAACTGCGTACATCGCACATCCTCCCAATTTTTGAATTGAAAAAATATTTTCTAATAGCATTGCGCTAAAGACTCCAATACAAAAAGATAAAATGCAATTACTCGACTTCTCGCTCGAAGATCAAGTCTGCATTGCAGGCTGCACCGAAATCCTCAACTGCCGGGGCAAAGATCTGAATAAATCGCCATCCTTTGGCGGCGTAATCCCTAATAACACGTTGGTACTCAGAGCTTTCAGCTACGTTGATTGTGAAAAAACCTTTTTTGCCTTTTACTCTAACAAATTCATACTCGTATTTTGTCTTTTTCATTTATCCCTTCTGCTTAACGGCGAAACAACCAAACAGCTGCGACAATGTTTAAATTGCCAAATATTATGATTCACTTATTAAGTAAAATAATTTATTACTACTTTTCTTAGAAACACCAAGAACTCAAACTACAAATAAAACTACTATATGAATCCGTCATTGTTGAGTTGCTGGTTATGCCACCTTTTCACTCTGGTATCCAACCAGATTTTATTTTATCCAAAATATTTTGAATTTTCTTCAAGTAATCTACTTTATCACTTGTAGTGCAAAATATCTTTATATTTTCCCAATCTGCGCGACTGGGTAATACACTTGCATAAAAACATTCCCAGATTGCAGATTCTAAATTGATTGAATTATCACCAGAACCTGAAGAAATATCATAATCTGTATGTTTTTCTATTTCCAAATCCACCTTTGCTAAACAAAACTGTAAGTCTAACCAATCTCCTCTTTTCCCTTGAGCTCTAAATTCTAAGACGCCGTATTTTATACAAGTTTTAAAAACATTGGAAATGTATTTCTCATCCAAAAAAGAATTACAAATAAAAAGTAAAATCCAATTATTAAAGTTTTTGATATATTCTAATTCTGATTCTAGATCAAAATAGTAAACTTCACGATCAATATGTTTTCCGACTAATTTCATTTTAAATGGTATAACCTAAGCCTATACTGCAAGCAGATATTACTTTAGGTAGACACATATGCTTACAGTCGCATAGCTATTGCCAACCGTTTTTGTCTAGATTAAACTTGTTTCTTTGTTCAAAGGGAATCTATTATTTTAATAGTATCATCTTTTTCGTCGAATAAAATTTGTCCATCATCACTCTATAAAAATAGATTCCAGATATTAATTCCTCAGCGTTGAATTCAACTTCATAATTACCAGCCGGCAGCTGTTTATTTATTAATGTAACAACCTCTCTACCCTGAATATCATAAACCTTTAGATTAACCATTGAATTTCTAAATACATCAAACTTAATATGTGTTACTGGATTAAATGGATTAGGGTAATTATTATAAAGTTTAAAGTCATCAGGGAAACCAGGTTTATAATCAAGAGCAATCCCGCTTGTGCCCTGGTTTTCATACCAAAATATCTTATCATCTCCAAGATATGCTGATAAAACATCAGTATCATTATCACCATCCAAATCGATAGCAAAGATACCCCAAGCTCCATAGTTTCCGGGAAGAATATGTTGTGTAAAAACCAGACTTCCGTCATTTTCATACCAGCTAACTCTACTATCACCGGATGCTAATACATCAAGATCATTATCTCCGTCAATATCTACAACAAAAACTGCTCGTGCTGCAGATTCATTTGAAGTGATTATATTTTCTGTAAAATTTTCATTCCCGTCATTTTCGTACCAGGCTATTTTGTTATCCTGATAGGAAGATGAAAATACATCGATGTCTGTATCGTTGTCAAAATCAATGGCATACAAACCCCAGGCAACATCTGCTGAGTCCGATATTGTGTGAGCAGTAAAGTTTTCACTGCCGTCGTTTTCATACCAAACAACTCTATCATCATCCTGCGAAGTTGATAGCACATCTATATCCGTATCGCTGTCAACATCAATTGCAAAAACTGTACGTGCTTTCGGAGTGCTCATTGATATATTATGCGTTGTAAAATTTTGGCTGCCGTCATTCTCATGCCAATCAATTCTATTTCCAAAATATCCAGCCGTAACAACATCAAGATCTGTATCTCCGTCCACATCGATTGCGTATACTGAAACCGGACCTGCAACACTTGTTGAAATTGAATGGAAGGTAAAATTTTGGCTTCCATCATTTTCGTACCACGCAACTGTATTATCATTTTGTGAAGCAGATAAAACATCAATATCATTATCTTTATCCAGATCAATAGCGTATACTGATGATGCACCTATTGCACTGTTACTTATAGTATGCATCGCGAAGTTCTGATTGCCATCATTTTCGAACCATGCAATTCTATCATCGCTGAATGATGCGGAGAGAACATCTTTATCATTATCTTTATCCAGATCAATAGCAAAAACAGAAATACCTCCATCGGCACTGTCTGTTATTGTATGCTGTACAAATTGTACCTGCGAAAAAGTGATTTGTGAAATAAAAAAAATGAACAGAAGTGCGGAAATAATTAAATCTACTTTTTTCATTTTTGCCTCCCTTGATTTGATGTAGAAACCTATTACAAAATTAACCTCAATTTTTTATAAATAAAATTTTTTTTGAATTTTTTCAATAAACTATTGTATGGTAATTAATTATATTTGTGTACTCATAACCTTAAAAGAAAAAATGAAACAATCTTTTATTTTCCTTCTAGCACTTTTTTTGTCAAATCAATTAATCTTCGCACAAACTATGAAAAAAGCATTTATAAATGGTAAAATTTATACTGTAAATGATAAGCAGCCTTACGCTGAAGCAGTTGTTATAGAAAAGAATAAAATAAAATATGTCGGCTCAGAAAGCGGTGCACAAAAATTTCTTTCTCCCGAAACCGAATTAATTGATCTTGAAGGAAAATTAATGCTTCCGGGTTTTAATGACAGCCACTTGCATTTTTTAAGCGGCGGACACTATCTGCTTGGAATAAATCTCCGTCCAGCACTATCAAAAGAAGAATTTGTGAATATTATTAAAAAATATATTGGTGAAAGAAATTTTCCCGAATCTGCCTGGATAACAGGTGGACGATGGGACCACGAACTGTGGATGGATAAAACTCTGCCTACAAAAGAATTAATTGATTCTGTAACAGAAAATATTCCTGTTTTTGTTAAACGAATAGATGGACATGTTGGATTAGCAAATTCACTTGCATTAAAACTTGCAGGCATTACAAAAGATACTCCCG
>JABDPB010000035.1 GCA_013042995.1 Ignavibacteriaceae bacterium
CCATTTGCCTTCCGTCTTTTGCGGGAGAATGGTTTCTAACTGACAAAATTACAGCTAAAACGATACTGAAGGAAAAATATGAATTGAATAACCTATTTCTTCTGTATCCTGCTGCAACTTGGAAACATAAAAATCATGTTAACTTAGTTAAAGCAATCGCGATGCTATCTGAAGACAATTGGGATTTACAGTTAATCTGTACTGGAAACAAGACTAAACACTACCAAAGCATTAAGGAGAAAATTGATAGTCTAAAAATTGTGGGCAAAGTTAATTTTTTAGGTATTGTAGAAGAAGAAGATTTGATAGGATTATATAAAACAACAGCACTTGTTGTCATTCCTACACTTTACGAAGCTGGCAGTGGTCCACTTTATGAGGCAATGAGATATTCCGCTCCCGTAATTTGCTCAAATGTTACCTCTTTACCAGAAACAATGGGAAATGATAATTATTTATTCAATCCTAATAGTGTTGAAGAAATTACTTATTTAATAAAGAGAATGTTAACTGATGATATTTTCAGAAAAGAGAATTTAAAAAATTCTAAAAGGAGAATGGAAGAGTTAAAATCGATGGATTATGCTAAAAAAATCATTGATGTATATAAAAAAGTAATGGATGCCTAATAATATCATTAATTAAAAAACTTCATCCGAGTTTATCACAAAATAAATAAAGCAAATTAAAGAGTAACTAAGATTTTAGCTCGCAACTTTTCTATTCTAGGAATATCATCTTTTTATACTTAAGTAAATTTCTTTCCCATCTTTGTCAAATCAACAAAAGTTTTGGAAGGATTTAGTTACACCAAATCTCAATAAACTATATCCTAACTTGCTCTCTTTTTTAACAAATATGATATTAATGAAAAACCAAATATTGAGCGAAGCATCATCTTAAACTGGGAATAGTACTTTTTATGAAATGAAAGTGAAAATGTTACTGCAGTATACGAAACTAATGTTGCTATTGCAGAACCAACTATGCCATAGATGGGAATAAGTATGAAATTTAGGATTACATTTAGTACCATACCAATTAAAGTTCTTAATAATAGCAGCTTAGTTAAGTTTTCGTTTACTAAATACTGGCCGCTTGCAACTGCTAAGAAGATTGCTACTCCTGCCCAAATATAAATCGTTAATACTGGTGCTGCAGGTGAAAACTCCGGTCCAAAAATTATAAGAATAATTTCACTTGAAAAGATCGTTACGGGAATTGCTATTCCAATTGCCAGCCAAGCTAAAAGATCATACAATTTTTGCATACGGTTACTGTAAAAATCCTCATTTACATTTTTAGCATTTACAATTGCTGGAAAGATCGAATTGCAGATGGTAACTGGAACAAAATACCATGCTTCGCATAATCTTACTGCTGCAGCATAAAATCCAACATCTTCTTCACCTAACATATTTTTGATCATTACCTGACCGATTTTCATATATATCATTACAAAAATTCCCGATAGTGCAAGGGGCCAGGAATCTTTCAATAAAGATATTGAAAAGAGTTTTGAATATTTCCAGTTTAATATTTTATGTTTATTTATTTTATAAACCGTTACCAAACCAACCGCTAAAACAAAATATTCAAAAGTGAAAGCGGCAATAAAATAAGTAAGCGGGGCTTCGATCAGAATTAAAATAACTTTTAATGCAGATGAAAAAATTACAGATGCAGATAGCGCAAAAGCATTATATTTTGCTTTAACTACTGCCCTAAAATAATATTCAATCGCTGAAAAAGATTGGAAAATAAATGCGGCCGAAGCGATAAGAATCAATATTGAAGTATTAAACTCTTCACCACTAATAAGAAGAGTTAGTGCAATAAAAATTACTGCAGTTATTCCACCAAATAATCTTAAAGTAAAAACTGTTCCTATTAACTCATCTTTTTTCTCAGGCTGTTTAACGATTTCGCGTACGGTGATCGTTTCCAGTCCTAGCGTGCTAATTGATGCAAACAACCACATAAAACTAATTACATAGCTGTACAATCCAAAGTCCTTAGGACCGAGATAGCGGACAACGTAAATGATAACTACAAAAGAAATTATAATGCGAAGAACGCGCTCGAGGAAGAGCCACGATGTATTGGCAAAATATTTTTTAAACGAGCTTG
>JABDPB010000038.1 GCA_013042995.1 Ignavibacteriaceae bacterium
AGGGACATTTAAAGAACACTCATCTTTATGGAACCCTTTTTATTGATGAAATTACTCTCAACGGTTTGTTCGATTCCTTTAAACAAAGAAACCAGTTCGGTTTTACCCTTGGTAGTTCTGTAAGCGACCTGCCAATTAATAACCTAACACTTAAAGTTGAGTATTCAAAAATTTATCCATACGTTTATCAGCACTATATTCCTACAACAACATACAAAAGCGCTTCTTATGTTTTAGGGCATTGGATGGGCAATAATTCTGATCAGGTTTATGCTTCTTTAAAGTATCGATTCATTCGTGGGTTAGAAGCCTTAGCCTGGTTGCGGTATATAAGGCAAGGCGAAGCTGGAACAACTGATGGGCAATATGAGCAACCTCAACCTCCGTTTTTATTTGGATTGAGAACCAACCATACTTATTTAGGCGCACAGGTAAAGTATGAATTTCTCCACGAGCTTTTTGTTAGAGCAAGATATCAGTTTATGCAAACTTCAAAGCAGCAGGAAGATTTATCTTTTATTGATAAAAATGTACACGAATTCCATTTTGCCGTTTATTACGGACTGTAAATCACTAGTTTCAAATGACAAAACAACTAAAATATCTAGATAAAAAAATTTACATTGCCGGACATACCGGTATGGTTGGTTCTGCCATTACCAATGAATTAAAGAAACGCAGGTATAAAAATATTATTGTAAAAAACTTTCCCGAATTGGATTTGATTAAACAAAATGAAGTTGAAGATTTTTTTATAAAAGAAAAACCGGAAGTAGTAATTATTGCAGCAGCAAAGGTAGGTGGAATACTTGCGAACAATACTTACAGAGCAGAATTTCTTTATGATAATTTGATGATCGAAGCTAATCTAATTCACAACTCATACAAAACTGGAGTTGAAAAACTAATTTTTCTCGGCAGTTCCTGCATTTATCCTAAACTTGCCCCCCAGCCTTTAAAAGAAGAATATCTTTTATCAGATTATCTTGAATTTACAAACGAACCTTATGCAATTGCTAAAATTGCAGGTATAAAACTCTGTGAAAATTATTACAGGCAGTACGGCTGTAACTATATCTCTGCTATGCCTACAAATCTTTATGGACCAAATGACAATTTTGATCTTGAAACTTCGCATGTTTTACCTGCATTAATCAGAAAATTTCACGAAGCAAAAGAAATCAACTCAAATGAAGTTGTAATTTGGGGAACAGGCAAACCTCAGCGTGAATTTTTATACGTAGATAATGTTGCAGATGCAATTTTATTTTTGATGGAAAATGTTGATGCTAAAGATCTTTATGCAAAAGAAATTTCACATATTAATGTTGGAACAGGAAAGGATATATCAATAAATGAGCTGGCAGAACTTATTTCAAGCATCGTTGGATTTAATGGCAGAATTGTTCACGATCATTCAAAACCTGATGGAACACCACGCAAACTTTTAGATGTTTCCAGAATAAACTCTCTTGGGTGGAAGTATAAAACTGAACTACAGGATGGAATTAAAAAAACTTATGAATGGTTCATAGAAGACTATAAGCAGGCATAATTATGAAAAAAGCTTTAATAACCGGCATTACCGGACAGGATGGAAGTTATTTAACTGAACTTCTTTTAAAGAAGGGATATCAAGTACACGGCATAATCCGAAGAAGCAGTTCTTTTAATACAGGAAGGATAGACCATCTTTACAACGATTCGAAAATTCTGAATAAAAAATTATTTCTTCATTACGGTGATTTGGTTGATACAAGTAATTTGAACCGCTTGCTTGAAAAAACTGAACCGGATGAAATTTATAATCTTGCTGCTCAAAGTCACGTTAAAGTTTCATTCCAGGTTCCGGATTACACTGCGCAAGTTGATGCACTTGGCACACTAAGGTTTTTAGATGCGATTCGAGAAGTAGGATTAGGCAAAGTTAAATTTTATCAAGCTTCAACAAGTGAACTATACGGCAAAGCACAGGAAATTCCGCAGGATGAAAAAACTCCCTTTTATCCACGCTCACCTTACGGAGTAGCAAAACTCTACGGGTACTGGATAATTGTAAATTACCGTGAGGCATACAATCTTTTTGCTTCAAATGGAATATTGTTTAATCACGAATCACCCAGAAGAGGCGAAACCTTTGTAACCAGGAAAATTACACGTGCTGCCTCCAGAATTGTTACAGGTTTACAGAAAAGATTAACGCTTGGAAATCTTGATGCAAAAAGAGATTGGGGATATGCACCCGAATACTGTGAGGGGATGTGGAAAATTTTACAGCATAAACAAGCCGATGATTTTGTACTTGCAACTGGTAAAACTAAAACTGTGCGTGAGTTCGCAGAGCTTACCTTTAATAACTTAGGGATTGAAATTAAATGGGAAGGAAAAGGTAAAAACGAAAGGGGCAAAATCAGATCTATTGATTTACAAAAAGCAAAAAGACTTATTAAACATTCTTCAAATAAAAGCTCAAACGTAGCTGACTTTTCAGGAAAACTTAAAAAAGACTATATTGTAATTTCAATTGATCCCAACTACTACCGCCCGACAGAAGTTGATTTACTTATTGGCAATCCATCAAAAGCAAAAAAAGCTCTAGACTGGAAAGCGAAAACAAAATTCGAACAGCTTGTTAAGCTTATGATTAAATCTGATTTAGATAAAGTGTTGAGAAGAGGTTTTTAGTCCTTCCTCAATATTCATTTTAACTTTTTTACAACTGCAAATACCGTTAAATTTGTGCTGCTCGTTAGACTCTATTAGACTTTTCTGAGGTCTGAAGACTTACATAAACTTAATCGGAAACAATGAATGAAAATTACTCTTACCATTTTTTTTACAATAGTATTTTTTTCAATAACAATTTTTCCCCAGTCAACAAAAACACAAAGATACAATCCTTTTTCTGGAACAATCGTTTTATCTGTTGAAGGTGGCGCCACACTTGCAAGCACAGATTACAGCGGTTTGGGTGTTGATTACCTCGGGAGACTTTCAGTTGAATATTTTTTTCCTGCCTGGGTTAAAAGCGGTTTTGGAATAAGAGCATTTACAAATGCCGGCTTTTTAAAAGGAAGCGATTCAAATCTCACCCCAGAAGAATTTAGAACAAACATAAACACTTTCGGTGCAGGTGTAATTTTTAATTTAAGCCTTAATGATGTAGCATTCCCATATCTGTTTGCTGGTTTTGCTAGCTTATCTTTCGATCCAAAAGGTGAAGGAGGAGTAAAACTACCAAACAATGCTGCAGGCGAATATAGTACTTCTGAGGTAAATTATTTAGGTGAATTGGGAATTCGTTTTCCTGTAACAGAAAATCTTTCGCTAAATGTAAACGGCGGAGTGCAAATCTCTCCAAACGATTGGTTGGATGATTTAGCTAAAGGCACAAGCAACGATATGTTTTTCACTTTAATGGGAGGAATTTCTTATTCGTTTTTAACAGAATTTGATTCTGATGGTGATGGAGTAGTTGATTCAAAAGATATGTGCGAAAAAACACCGAAGGGTATAAAGGTTGATGAGTTTGGCTGTCCGTTTGATTCAGATAAAGATGGTGTGGCTGATTATTTAGATGAATGTCCTGGAACCCCGTCCGGTGCACCGGTTGATAGCAAGGGTTGTCCTCTCGATTCCGATCGTGATGGCATTCCTGATTACACAGATCTTTGTCCGAATACGCAAAGAGGAATTGACGTTGATGATTACGGTTGTCCATTTGATAATGATGCAGATGGTGTACCGGATTATCTTGATAAATGTCCCAATACTCCCTATGAAGTAGATGTAGATCAAAGTGGCTGCCCGATGGATGAGGATTTAGATGGTGTACCTGATTATATAGATCAGTGCCCTGGAACTTTGCCGGGAATGCAGGTAGATGAAAAAGGTTGTGAATTTGTAATTGCACCTCCGGTTCCGGAAACAGATATTAATCAAGTTGTACTTAGCTCGGAAACAAGTTTTGAATTCAACAGTGCACAGCTTAAACCTGCAGCTCACCCAGAACTTGACAAACTTCTTGCAGAAATGAAAAGGTTTCCAATGTCACGCTGGAGAATTGAGGGACATACTGATAACATTGGTTCTCCAGAGGGAAATATGAAGATGTCCCAAATGAGAGCTGAATCCGTGCTTAATTATTTTGTTTCAAGAGGAATTCCGGGTGGAAGATTTGAAGTTGTTGGAATGGGAAGCCGTGAACCAATTGCAGATAATAAGACTGAAAAGGGCAGAGCAAAAAACAGAAGAGTAGAAATAATCAGAATAGATAAAAAATAAACCTTAACTGAAATTCAGGAGGAAATATGTTCGATCCAAAATACAAATTCACAGCAGTTGATCGTTTTTTAAAGTATGTAAAATACGATACTCAATCAGATGAAGAATCAACTTCTTTTCCGAGTACTGCAAAACAGAAAAAACTTTCTGCTGATCTTGCTAAAGAGTTAAAGAAAATGGGTTTGAAAGATGCAGCAATGGATAAATGGGGATACGTTATGGCAACGCTTCCTACAAATACGAAAAAGAAAGTTCCACCGATAGCCTTTATATCGCATGTTGATACTTCGCCTGCTGTAACAGGTAAAAATATAAAGCCAATCACAAATAAAAAATATAAAGGCGGCGATATAAAACTGCCAAAAGGCGGCTGGGTAATTAAAGTAAAAGATAATCCTGATTTAAAGACAATGAAAGGCTACGATATTATCACGACAGATGGAACAACTTTACTTGGTGCCGATAACAAAGCCGGTGTTGCAGAAATTATGGATGCGGTTAATTACTTTTTAACTCATCCTGAAGTGAAACACGGTCCGATTAAAATTTGCTTTACACCTGATGAAGAAGTCGGCAGAGGAACAGAAAAAATAAATCTTAAAAAACTGGGCGCCAAGTACGCTTATACAGTTGATGGTTCCAGCAGAGGCGAAGTTGAATCAGAAACTTTCAGCGCTGATATGGTTGTGCTTAAATTTATTGGAAAAAATATTCATCCCGGTTATGCAAAAAACCAGATGATAAATTCGATGAAAGTTGCTGGTGCGTTTATAGAGAGTCTGCCAAAGAAAAAGCTTTCACCTGAAACTACTGAAAAACGTCAGGGTTTTGTTCACCCAACTACTATAAACGGCAACGAGGAGTTTACAACTCTAAAATTTATAATAAGAGATTTTGATACTAAAAAATTAAAGGGTTACGAAAAGCTTCTAAAAGACTTGGCACAAAAAGCAGTTAAAAAATTTCCTGGAGCTAAATTTGATTTTCAGGTAATCGAGCAGTACAGAAATATGGGTGAAGTGTTAAAGAAACATCCGCAAGTAACAAATTATGCAGTGCAGGCTATGAAAAATTTGGGAATAAAACCAATTATGCATCCAATCCGCGGTGGAACGGATGGCTCAAGACTGTCGTTTATGGGTCTGCCGACACCAAACATTTTTGCTGGTGAACACAGTTTCCACTCACAGCTTGAATGGGTTGCTGTTCAAGATATGGAGATGGCTGTAAAAGTAATTGTTGAGATTGGACAGATTTGGGAGAGGAGATCCAAGTAATAATTTAAGCACGCAAAAGATGATTTTTTATACATCTTTGCGTGCTTTTTTATTTTAAAGCATTGTTTAATCTATGAATGATAACCATATTCGAAAACCAGAACTAATGGCTCCGGCTGGTGATTGGACCATGCTGCGCACTGCAGTTAATAAAGGTGCTGATGCAGTTTATTTTGGAGTTGATAAATTGAATATGCGTGCGAAGGCAAAAAACTTTTCTCTGGAAGACCTGTCTGAGATTACAAAGTTTTGCAGGTCGAATAAGGTTAAAACTTATCTTACACTTAATACAATAGTTTTTGAAAATGAACTGATTGATGCTGAAGAGATTATTATTGAATCAAAAAAATCAAAAGTAGACAGGATTATCTGCTGGGATTTAGCAGTCGCTGAGCTTTGCAGCAAACACGAATTCCCATTTTGTATTTCAACTCAAAGTTCAATTTCAAATTCACTTGCAGCATCTGCTTATAAAAAACTTGGCGCTGATAGAATTGTTCTTGCCCGCGAATGTTCTTTAGAAGAAATAAAAAAGATAAGAGCAAATACTGATCTTGAAATAGAAGCATTCATCCATGGTGCAATGTGTATTGCTCTTAGTGGAAGATGTTTTATGAGCCATCATCTATTTGATCAAAGTGCAAACAGAGGCGAATGTGTTCAGCCATGCAGAAGAGAATATGAAATTTATGATACATCCGTTGATAAATCGATTTTAATTGGAGAGGATTATGTTCTTTCGCCAAAAGATTTATGCACAATCGAATTTATTGATCAATTAATAGAAGCTGGAATAGATTCGTTTAAAATTGAAGGAAGAAAAAGATCACCAGAGTATGTAGCAAAAGTGGTTTCGGTTTATCGCAGTGCAATTGATCTTTATTTTGAAGAAAAACTAACAGAAGAAATAAAAAAAGATTTATTGAAAGAACTGGAATCAGTTTACAATCGTGGTTTTTCAAGTGGGTTCTATTTCGGAAAGCCATCTTCTGAAGAATATGCTGGAATAAATGGAACCAAAGCCACAACACGCAAAGTTTATGTTGGAAGAGTTTTAAATTATTTCAAGAAACCGAAAGCAGCACATGTTTTAATTGAATCTGGCAAGCTCACATTGAATGATGAACTGTTAATTATAGGCGAAAAAACTGGTGTAGTAGAAATGAATTTAAATGAAATTAGTGTGGGTGATAAACCAGCTGACTCTGTAGAAAAGGGAAATGAAGTCACATTCATTTCTAAAGAGCTGGTCAGAAAAAATGATAAAGTGTATTTAGTTGAACATATTAATCAAGCAAACTAAATGGCAATTCCTGAAATTATTCTTTTTTTAATAGGGGGAAGTTTACTACTCTTTGCTGGCGCTGAAGGCTTGGTTAGAGGTAGTTCTTCGCTGGCAATCAAACTTGGAATTAAACCGCTCGTTGTTGGATTGACAATTGTAGGCTTTGCCACAAGCAGCCCCGAATTAGTAGTTAGTATTAAAGCCGGATTGCTTGGAAATAGTGAAATTGTTTTGGGTAATGTAATAGGTTCGAACATTGCAAACATTGCACTTATCCTTGGTTGTGCGGCACTAATAAGACCGTTAAAAGTAAACATCGATGTAATTAAAAAAGAAGTCCCCATACTTATTGGAGTGAGCATACTGCTTATTTTAATTCTTATAGATGGAAAGGTTGGATTCGTTGACGGAGTAATATTTATTGTTGGAATAGTTACTTACATATTTATAAGTATAAAATTTGCAAAAGAAGAGAGCAGCTTAGAGGCAGAAAAAACGTATGAAGATGAGTTTCAGAGTAAGTTCAGCACACCGTTATTAGTTTTACTTATTATTATTGGTAGTGCAATGTTGGTTTTTGGTGCAAATATTTTCCTTCAAGGTGCTCTTGCACTTTCAAAACTCATTGGAATGAGTGATGCAGTTATTGGGTTAACTGTTGTTGCAATAGGTACAAGTTTACCGGAACTTTTTACTTCAGCAGTTGCGGCTATAAGAGACAAAGCAGATATTGCAATTGGAAATGCAGTTGGTTCGAGCATATTTAATATTCTATTTATACTGGGTGTGACAGCTGTTGTCATGCCGATAACTGCAGGCGGAATAAGTTATATTGATCTTGGGGTAATGATGATAACAGCAGTAATTCTGCTTCCGATGAGTATTGGAGGTTTGAGAATAAATAGAGTTGAAGCTTTGGTTCTTCTGATTGGATATTTTGTGTATATCTATTTTCTCCTTCCTTAAATATTATAATCATAAATTAAACTAGAAGATACGGCTAATGCATAATTGCTTTGAACAGCCTAATCAAATCACTATTTTTATATCCTAATTTTTTACTTCGAGAAATAAATCATCCGAAATTTAAACATGAAACTAAGCAAGTATTTTGTCCCCACTTTAAAAGAAGTTCCTGCAGATGCAACAGTAAAAAGCCATATTTTAATGCTTCGCTCTGGAATGATAAGAATGGTTTCAGCAGGAATATATTCATTTCTTCCACTCGGATATAAAGTATTAAGAAAAGTTTCACAAATAGTCCGAGAAGAGATGGATGCAATCGGTGGACAAGAGTTCCACCTTCCAGCGATCAATCCAAAGGAAATTTGGGAACAAACCGGCAGGGTGGAAGCATTTGGAGATATTCTGTTTCACATAAAAAACAGGGATTATGTCTTAGCTCCTACTCACGAAGAAATTATAACTTTTCATGCCAAGAATGTTGTTAAATCTTATAAAGATATGCCGCAGATTTGGTATCAAATACAAACTAAATTCAGAAATGAACCGAGACCACGCAGCGGTGTGATTCGCGGAAGACAGTTTTTAATGAAAGATGCTTATACACTAGATGTATCATATGAAGCTCTGGATATTGCATACAGTTTAAACGATAAAGCGTACAGAAATATTTTTGACAGATGTGGTTTGGACTATTTTGTTGTCGGTGCTTCGAGCGGAGCAATGGGGGGTACGGGCTCTGAAGAATTTATGGTTAAGTCTGATGCGGGAGAGGATTCAGTTGCTCACTGCGGTTCATGTGGTTACGCTGCAAATGCAGAAGTTGCGGCTTCGAAAGTTGATGCAATTGTTAGGGAGAAAGATGGAAAAGAAATCTATGATATACATACTCCGAATGTAAGAACAATTGATGAGCTGTGTGAATTTTTGAAAATTGATGAAACAGTTTGTGCAAAATCAAGAGTTTATATAAATGACGGTAAAGCAGTGCTTGTCTTAATGCAGGGTAACGATGATGTGAATGAATCAAAACTTACGAAAGTACTTGGTGGAAATGTTCGTCCCGGTCATCCGGAAGAACTTCTGAAAATTACAGGTGCCGATGCCGGTTCAATCGGACCAATCGATTTTAAAGGAAGAGTCATAGCCGATTTAAAACTAAATGATAGAAATAATCTCTTCAGTGGGGCAAATAAAAATAATTATCACATTGGTGGACTAGATTTAAAGCGTGATGTTACAAAAATTGAATATGCTGATTTGCGTATTGCTCAATCTGGCGACGGCTGCACAAAGTGTGATAATAAATTGGAAGTGTTTACTGCAATTGAACTCGGACATATTTTTAAACTTGGGACTAAATACTCGGAAGCACTTGGTGCAATGTATTTGGACGAAAAAGGAGAAGAACATCCAATAGTAATGGGCAGCTACGGCATTGGTGTCGAACGCATAATGGCTTGCTACATCGAGCAGAATTATGATGATAAAGGATTGATTTGGAATAAAGCACTTGCGCCTTTTGATGTTCATCTGATAGCATTAAATATGAAAAAAGATGCTATTGTCTCTATGGCAGAAAAACTTTTCAGCGATCTACAGAAAGAAGGATATGAAGTTTTATTTGATGACCGTGATGCCGCTGCAGGATTCAAATTTAACGATGCAGATCTTTTAGGAATGCCAATTCAAATTGTAGTTGGTGAAAGGAAACTTAAAGAGAACAAATGTGAAGTTACAGTTAGAGCAACAGGTGAAAGATTTGATGTTGAGTTGAGTGAGTTGAACTCTAAATTGAAAGATTTAATAGATACTTTAAAATAAAAAGAGACGCATCAGCGATGCGCCTCTCATTAATAAATAATTTACTTATTCCGCTTCGGGTTTTCCTCGCATCGAATCCCACATCATATAAACACAAAGCAGTGCAAACATAATCAATCCTATTAATTCTGCAGAGTGAGATTCAAACCATTCTAAACTTACCCAGTTGTAACCAGCGTATCTGAGGAAAGCGCTTATCACTCCCATCAATGCGCCGCCAGCAATAAATCCTGAAGCTATCAAGGTTCCCCTTTCTCGTCTTGCGTTATTTATTTTTTCATTTTTACTTCTTGTTGAAACAAAGTGTGCGATCAGTCCGCCAACTAAAAGAGGAGTATTTAATTCAAGCGGGATATACATACCGAGTGCAAATGGAAGAGCGGGAACTCTTATCATTAGCAAAACTGCAGCCAGAATAGCACCTACAATATAAAGTGTCCATGGTGCTGGCTGCTGGTCCATTAATGGTTGAATAACCGCGGCCATTGCGTTTGCTTGAGGTGCAACAAGTGCTCCTTCGCCAACAAATCCGTATGTTTCATTTAATATCATAATTACAAAACCAACGGTTAGTGCTGAAACTAGTACACCTAAGAATTTCCATCTCTCCTGTTTGTAAGGCGATGAACCAAGCCAGTAGCCAATTTTTAAATCTGTTATAAAACCACCTGCCATTGATAAAGCAGTACAAACAACACCGCCTATAATTAGCGCTGCAATCATTCCGGAACTACCCTTTAAACCTACTGCCGTAAGAATTATTGATGATAAAATGAGTGTCATCAATGTCATTCCACTAACTGGATTTGTTCCAACAATAGCTATTGCATT
>JABDPB010000039.1 GCA_013042995.1 Ignavibacteriaceae bacterium
TACAGACATATATATCTTTATGATTACTCAGGTAATTTGATTAATCAGGTTACATCAGGAGATTGGGAAGTTACTTCACTTAAAGGCTATTCGGAGGATGATAATGTTATTTATTTCTATGGAAAAAAAGATGGAATAATTAACCAGCACATTTATAGTGTTAATATTGATGGAAAGAATTTTTTCAGAATAAGTGAAAAATCCGGCTGGCATGCTGCAAATTTCTCTCCCGGTTATAAGTACTTTATTCATAACTATAATAGTGTTGAGGTACCATTAAAAGTATATTTGAGGAAAAGCAACGGTGAGCAGATTTCGATCTTAAGAGAAAATAATCTTCCTGCCCTAAAGGAGTACGATCTCATAGCCCCTCAGCTCGAACAATTTATTACAAGCGATGGAATAGACCTTAACCATATGATTACTTACCCAAAAGATTTTGATCCTTCAAAAAAATACCCTGTCCTAGTATATGGCTATGGCGGTCCCGGCTCGCAAAATGCAATTAATCGTTGGCGTAGTAAAAGACAGTTATGGCATCAAATGATGGCAGAAAAGGGATTCATTATTTTTACAATGGATAACAGGGGAACCGGAGGTAGAGGAAAAAATTTTAAAAATTTAATGTACAGAGATTTAAGCAAATGGGTTGTTAATGATCATATTGAAGCGGCAAAATTTTTAGCAACATTGCCATACGTAGATACTGATAGAATAGGTGTCTGGGGATGGAGTGGTGGCGGGACACTTACAATCTGGTTGTTAACCAGAGCTAATGATTATTTTAAGTGTGGTGTTTCTGTTGCACCCAATACAGACTTCCGTCTTTACGATGCAATTTGGAGTGAGCGATATATGGATTTGATTGAGAATAATGAGGAGGGATATGAGGTAGCTGCACCTTTAACTTATGCACTTAATTTAAAGGGTAACCTGCTTCTGATTCACGGAACTGAAGATGATAATGTACATTACCAGCATACAATGCAGTTAGTAAAAAAACTACAGGATGCAGGCAAACAATTTGAATTGATGCTTTATCCTAATAAAAACCATAGTATTAAGGGAGAAAGCATACAAAAACAATTGCATGAGTTGATGCAAAATTTCTTCTTACTAAACCTCTAAAACTCAGCAGTTTAGCTTGACTAAGAGACTAAAATTTACAATATTAACATTCTCTCAAGGGCATAAATTTATACTCATTTTAATAAAAAATTCTTTTGGAGGTATTATGAAAAAACTATTAACAGGTCTTTTTGTATTTGTTTTTATTGCATCCCTTTCGAATGCACAGGATATGGATGATTTGAAAAAGAAAGTGCAGGCGACTAACGATATGTTCGCCGAGAAAATGGTTGCAGGCGACGTAGATGAACTGTGGCAGCACTATGCAAACGATGTGATTGCAATGCCAAGCTACGAGCCAATGGTAAAAGGTCTTGATGCAAATAAAAAATCTTGGGAAGAAATGAAGCAATCGGGTGTAAAAATGACTTCATTTAAATCCACCGTTACTGATTTGATGAAATATGGTGATTTAGTTGTTGATATAGGAACATACAATATTACAATGAGTATACCCGGGATGGATCAGCCTTGGAGTGATAATGGAAAATATATTACATTATGGGAAATGCAGGACGACGGTTCAATGAAAATAAAAGTTGAAACCTGGAACACAGATGTAAATCCATGGGCGGAAATGGAAAAAATGAAAGAGTACGAAGAACAGGAAACTGATGAAGAACATATGGAAACGAAAGAAGATAAAGACGAAAAATAATTTTTAAATTCCATATAACTAAGAAGGGTGAATCATACAGCAATTAAGCAGGCTAGTTTGATTCACCTTTTTATTTTATTACTAAACTCACCTTTAAATTCATTTGAATACCAGTAATTCCTTATACTAAGTATAATTAGCAGTGTAATTCTTGCATTTTTTTGATAAATTCTTAATTTAATTCATAATTTTATAAAAATATATAATCCAAACTTTTTCCCCTTTGTTGTGGACTAGCAGATGGATAAAATTTCAGCAATTGGCGAAATACTGTTCGATGTTTATCCCGAGACCAAAAATCTTGGCGGCGCACCGTTAAATTTTCTTTATCATGTTTACAAATTAACCGGCAAAGGAAATATTATCAGCCGGGTTGGCTATGATGTTTTAGGAAATAAAGCTCTCGATTTTTTAAAGAAAAATAGAATTCCAATAAAATATATTCAGATAGACCGTATGTATCCCACAGGAGTAACAAACGTTACACTTGATAAAAATAAAGTCCCTTCGTTTAATATAGATAAAGAGCGTGCCTACGATTATATCGAAATGAATGAAGAAATAAATAATCTTATAATCGAAAAAACAGACTGCCTTTACTTCGGTTCACTTGCGCAAAGAAACAAAATCACAAGATCAGCAATTAATAATCTGTTCGATAGAGGAATTAAATACTTTTGCGACTTAAATATCAGACAGAACTTTTATAATGAAGAAATAATAATTAAATCACTTGCAGCGGCAAATGCTCTAAAGCTTAATATTCATGAATTAGAATTAATTAATGATTTACTACTGAATGAAAAATTCGACATTGAAAACGCGGTTAATAAAATAATGAAGAATTACAGTGTGGAATTTATTGCAGTTACAAAAGGCGCAGAAGGCTCCACTTTATTCTTGAATGACGAAAGAGATGATCACAGAACATCACCTTCAACTGTAGTTGATACTCTCGGCGCTGGTGATGCTTTTGCTGCAATCATTTGTTTGGGATATGTTAATAACTGGAAGCTTTCAAAAATGAACATGCTTGCAAATGAGTTTGCAAATCAGATATGCCAGATTGAAGGCGCTCTGCCCGCAACAGATGGGATTTATAAAATGCTAAAAGAGAAATTTGATGATGAATAAAAACGAAGGTAAAAAAGGATTATACATACAACTTTATAGCATTCATGGTCTTATCCGTGGGAGTGATCTTGAATTAGGTCGAGATGCTGATACAGGAGGACAAATAAAATATGTTTTGGAACTTGCACAAACTTTAAGCAAAAATCCGCGTGTTGAAAAAGTTGAACTTGTAACGCGACAGATCAAAGATAAAAATGTTTCATCCGATTATTCTGTTGCTAAAGAAAAAATAAATGATAAGTTCAGCATAATTCGTCTAAGATGCGGTGGAGGTAAGTACATCCGCAAAGAATTGCTTTGGGATCATCTGGAAGAGTTTGTTGATAAAAGCATCAAATACATAAAAAATAAAGGCATTTTGCCCGACATAATTCATAGCCACTATGCTGATGCAGGATTTGTTTGCACAGAGCTAACCCAGTTTTTTGGAATTCCATTTGTCCATACAGGGCATTCTCTTGGCAGAGATAAAAAACGAAAGCTTTTAAGCGATGGAATGGAAATAAAAGAAATTGAAAAACGTTTGAAAATTAGTCATAGAATAAATGTAGAAGAAGAAATAATCTACTTTGCTAATCGCATAGTTACTAGCACTAATCAGGAAATTCAAAATCAGTATGGCGATTATGATAACACTGCACCGGAAAAATTTCGTGTAATTCCGCCCGGTGTAGATCTGGAGAGGTTTTATCCCTATAATTCAAGAATTCCTTTAGATGAAGAAACAGCAAAACTACTGCAAACAATCAGCAGCCAGCTACTTAGATTTTTTGTTAGAATCGAAAAACCCCTCATTTTAACTGTTTGTAGACCGGACAAGCGAAAAAACATTACAGGTTTAATTAAAGCTTTTGGTGAAGATGAAGAGCTGCAGGAAATGGCTAACCTTGCTATCTTTGCCGGCATCCGTGAAGATATTCAGGAAATGCCCGATAATGAACGCGAAGTATTAACTGATATTCTTCTCTTAATGGATAAGTACAATCTTTACGGGAAAATGGCTATTCCCAAAAGACACAATACACAAACTGAGGTTCCCGAACTTTACAGAATTGCTGCTGATACTGGTGGAGTTTTTACAAATGTAGCATTAACAGAACCGTTTGGCTTAACCTTAATTGAAGCGGCTGCGAGCGGTGTTCCTGTTGTTGCAACTGATGACGGCGGACCGAGAGATATATTAGGAAACTGTAAAAACGGAATTTTGGTTGATGTTGCAGGAACAAAAAATATTTCTGAAGCAATTAAGAAGATTATCTATGATGCAAAATTATGGCAACAATTTTCGGAAAACGGAATGAGCAATGTTAAAAAACACTATACCTGGAAGGCACATGTTGAAGCATATTTGGAAGAAGCAGATGGCCTGGTTAAACAAGGACAGGATAATGCGAAAGTTTTTGCCCCTGTCGGTAGAAAACTTCTTGATGCGGAAAAGCTAATTGTTTCCGACATCGATCATACTTTAATTGGTGATGATGAAGCACTCGAAGAGTTTATAGCTATCTTAAAACAGGCAGGAAGCAAAGTTGGCTTTGCGGTTGCAACCGGCAGAACAGACGACTCAGCTTTTAGTGTGCTGAAGGAGTATGGAGTACCGTATCCTGATATTATTATTTCATCGGTCGGGGCGGAAATATATTACAATTATCGTGGCAAACTGATTTATTCAACAGGGTGGGAAGCACACATTAAACACCAATGGCACAGGGAAAAAATTAAAAAACTGCTGGCAGGATTTAAGCTTCTTGAATACCAGGAGGAAAAAAATCAGCGGAAGTATAAGATTAGTTATTATACAAGCGAGAATCCTGAAAACATAAAAAAGATAAAAGAAACACTTGTTAAAAATAGAATTAAAGCCAATGTAATATTCAGCCATGGGCAATATCTCGATATACTTCCGTACCGTGCATCGAAAGGAAAGGCGATTAGATACCTTGCCTATAGGTGGAACATAATACACGAAAGTATTTTAGTTGCAGGCGATTCGGGAAACGACCGTGAAATGCTTAAAGGCGATTTACTTGGAGTTGTAGTTGCCAATTACAGTAGCGAGCTTGAATCACTAAAAGGGCAGAGCAGAATTTATTTTGCTAAAAAAGAATACGCTGGCGGAATTATTGATGGAATCAATCACTATAATTTTTTAAAGCTGGAAAAGGAGAAAGCATTTGAGTAAAAGGTTAGAAGAAATTTTAACGAACAGCAAAAAACCGTTCTTCGGATACTTAAAAAAGGTTTGCGCACATAGTAGAAAGCTACTTGTTAAAGGGGATTTGCTAGAAATATTTGAAGAGCTTCACAAAAAAAATAACAACAGCGGGAATATCGAATCAATCAAAGAAATTGTTAATAAATTTACCGAATCTGTCTGTCTTGATTGCTCGGTTTATGTTGAAATGAGAGAAACTATAGGCAAAAGCGAATACTACTTATTTAATGTTGAAAGATCTAAAAGCGAAAAGATTCATGTTATTAGATATTTAAAAGCAAAGGAACGCTACAGGCATCCTTTAATCGAAAATGACCTCCTCACTTTGAACTTTAGTACGTTTTATGATAAATTCCCAAGCGTTAGAGAATCTAAAAGCATAGGCAAAGGCGTTGAATATTTAAACAGATATTTATCGAGCACTATGTTTACACAGCCGCAAAAGCTCAGCCAGGCACTATTCGATTTTCTTTTTGTTCACAAAAAAAACTCACAGCAGCTAATAGTAAACAGCAAAATAAATAATCCCGAAAAGCTAAGTTCTGCCATAGACAAAGCAATTTTATTTTTAAAGAAAATGGAAGACAATCTTCCTTATTCCCAAATAAAAAATGAGCTCAGTGGAATGGGTTTTGAAGCTGGTTTGGGAAACACTGCTGGAGAAATTCTTAGCAGTTTAGATCAGCTCGATTCCCTGCTCACTAGTCCGGATCATTTAGCCTTAAAGGAATTTCTATCCAAAATTCCAATGATATATAATATAGTAATTGTTTCGCCGCACGGCTACTTTGGGCAGGAGGGTGTTTTAGGTAAACCCGATACAGGCGGACAGGTTGTTTATATTTTAGATCAGGTTAAAGCTTTAGAAAAAGAAATGATTGATTCACTAAAACACGCAGGCATACATGCAAAACCGAAAATTATAATTTTAACAAGACTTATACCAAATGCTGAAGACACAAAATGCAATGTTCGGCTGGAAAAAGTATACGACACGGAAAACGTTTGGATACTTAGAGTTCCCTTTAAGAATGATAAAAATATGATTGCAGAAAATTGGACTTCCCGGTTTGAGGTGTGGCCTTACCTCGAAAGATATGCTGATGATTCTTACAAAGAGCTTCTTGAAGAGTTTGGAACCAGACCAGACCTGGTAATTGGTAATTATTCAGATGGAAATCTTGTGGCAACAATACTTGCAAATAAGTTTGGTGTAACACAATGTAACGTTGCACATGCGCTTGAAAAGAGCAAGTATCTTTACAGCGGTTTGTATTGGGATGAGATGGAAAAACAATACCACTTCTCAACTCAATTTACTGCGGATTTGCTCTCAATGAACGCCGCTGATTTTATAATAACTTCTACTTACCAGGAAATTGCTGGGAGAGAAGACAGCATCGGGCAGTACGAGTCTTATGTAAATTTTACCATGCCCGGTTTGTACAGAGTTGCCGGCGGTATAAATATTTTTCATCCCAAGTTTAACATTCTTCCGCCTGGAGTAAACACAAATATTTTCTTTCCTTTCTCAGAAATTGAAAGAAGGGATAAAAAAGTAACCGAAGAAATTCATAAAAAAATATTTAACGGCTCTGTAGAAGGAATTGGGAAATTAAAAAACCCAAAATTACCGGCAATCTTTTCAATGGCACGATTGGATAAAATTAAAAACCTTACATCTCTTGTTAAGTGGTACGGCGAAAATGAAGAATTACGAGAGTTGGCAAACCTAATTGTAGTTGCAGGCAAAATTAACACTGAAGAATCTTTCGATAATGAAGAAAAAGAACAGATTGAACTAATGCATAAATATATTAAAGAGTTTAAACTGAACGACAACCTGCGCTGGCTGCCGGGAGATGCTGATAGAAAAAGAGTGCCCGAATACTACAGGGTTATTGCAGATCAGAAAGGAGTATTTGTTCAGCCGGCATCATTTGAAGGATTTGGATTGACAGTTATTGAAGCAATGCGATCGGGGCTTCCTACCTTTGCCACGCAGTATGGAGGCCCACTTGAAATAATTGAAGATGAAAAATCCGGCTTTCATATTAATCCTGTTGATGACGCTGCAGCAGCACAAAAATTGATTGAATTTTTTAAAAAATGCAAAAAAGACAAAAACTACTGGGGTAAGATATCTAATGCAGGGATTAAAAGAGTTGATACTGCATTCAACTGGGAGCTGTATGCAAAAAATTTACTTTCACTTGCAAAGATTTACGGATTCTGGAAATATACAACCAACCTGGAAATGACTGAAATGAATACGTATTTAGATTTGATGTATAATACATTGTATAAACACAGGGCTGCAACATTAAAGCCTAAGGTACTGTAAAACAAAAACCCTACACAGAGCAGGGCATAATATAAAGCGATTTAATTATTTTTTAATCTCATCCAGAATATTCTTAGCACCATCTACGCTTTCGTGAAGAGCAGTTTTTACAGAATTAACTGCTTCGTCTCCAATTTCGGATGCCGAATCAATAGCGGCTAACACAGAATTTCTTGTTGCTAACAAAGTATCTCCACCAATCCGTTTTACTCCATCAACTGCACCGTTCACTGCTTCAACTGCGACATCAGTAACATTAAGCCCAAGTTCCTTTGCACTTAAAACTGCCTGAGCAACTGTACCTTTTACTGCATCCTCTTCAGTAATACCTGATTCTGTTGAACCCTGAATTGCACCAGTAACTATGCCCTTAACTGATTTAATAACAGTAACACCAAGCTCAGATACGCCTTTTATTGCGCCATTGATAATTGATGCAGGGACATTAATTCCAGCTTCAATTAAATCACCAGTCTCCCCTATGGTGCTTACTGTTATGTCTTTAACAACCTTAATTAAAGCGCTACCGATATCAGCAGAACCTTTGAGTGTTCCTGTAACTCCGCCTTTTACACCGTATACAACTTTAGAGATCATATTAAACGCCATGGCGAGCCTCCCTATAATTATTTATACTTAAAAATTTTTACTATTAGGATACATTTGGCCGGTTATAAAAACCGAAAATAAATTAATGATTTTTATCGTAAATTAAAATCAAAATTAAACAATTCTATTCTAACGATAGAAATATTAAGAAGGAGAAATTGCAATGGGATTTGAAGAATTATTAAAAGATTTAAATCAATTGCTTTTTGATTTTAAGGTAAGCTTTCTGGCCTTCTTACCGAAATTAATTTTAGCTCTTGTAGTGTTTTTAATTGGTTACTTAATTGCACGGTTCGTACAATATTTATCTAAAAAATTTATAAGGGGAACAAATCGCTTTATTACAAACAAAAAAGTCAGTAAACATTTTAAGCAAAAACATTTCGAGCAATCCTCAATATTTATAAGCAAAACTCTTTACTGGATTATCATTGTAATGTTTTTAACCATTGCCAGCGAAATAATGGGGGTTCCCGTTGCAACAGCATGGTTAAGCGGTATTGTTCAATATTTACCGAATATATTGGCTGCTATTATTATTGTGTTTGTTGGAATTATAGGAGGTAAAATAGTTGCTGACATTATTTTATCAGCTACAATTAAATCTGGTGTATCCTACGGAAACGTTCTGAGCAGAACCGTTCAATATTCAATCCTATTATTCACTATACTTATTGCAATAGATCAAATAGGAATTGATATTGCGTTAGTTACAATCATTGTCAGTGTAATACTCGGTGCATTGCTATTTGGTGCTGCATTATCTTTTGGTTTAGGCGCCAAAACATCAGTCAGTAATATTATCGCTTCCTACTATGTACATAATACATATCGTGAAGGCAACACTATCAAAATTAATAATGTTGAAGGGACAATTGTTCAGATAACTTCTACAGCAGTATTAATTGATACAACCGATGGACAAGTATCAGTCCCAGCAAAAAATTTCAGTGAGTTAGTTTCAGTATTAGTGAAGAAAGGTTAGAAATGAATAACAATAAAGTTTTACTTGAGCAATTTATATTAGATCACAGTGGTGACGCAGCAAGGTTGTTAGAACAACTAGATACTAAACAATTAACTCAATTTTTGATATCTCTTCCTGATGATCTATCTGTCATTCTTATTCAGGAAATGGAAATATACACGTCGCTCAAATGTCTTGAAGAATTGGAAATAGAGAAATCAGTAGTAATCGTCGAAAGTCTTCCTATAATTATAGCCTCTTCGTTTTTAAGAAGAATGAAAAAAAATAAAAAAGAATTAATATTAGAAAAAATGGATCAGAAGATTTCTAAAACTCTTTCTCAAATGCTATATCACATACAAAATACTGCCGGGGCACTAATGGACCCTCAGGTGTCCATTGTTAATGAGAGCTTAAATGTTAAAGAAGTATTAGAAAAAGTTAAAAGAAGCAAACAGCAGTTCCTTCAATATATCTATGTTGTCGATCAGGATGGAAAACTGTTGGGAATTGTAAAACTTGAAGAATTGATTGTTGCAGATCCAAAAGAGCAAATCACCTCGATGATGAGCAAAGAGTTTCCCCGCCTTTATGCTGAAGTGGAAGCCCAAAGGATTCTAAATCATCAAGGATGGCTTGAGTATAATGCATTACCCGTAATAGACCGTTCCGGTATTTTTCTTGGTGCATTAAACCAGACCGAAATCAGGAAGATAGAAGTAGATAAAGTAAGAAAAGTCCCTAAGCATGCAGTCCAAGCCATCAATTCACTTGGAGAATTGTATAGAATCGGTCTATCGGGATTGCTTTCCAGCACAATAGCCAGCAATAAGGAAACCGATTAAATAATTATAAGCATTAGATCGTAAGGAAATATTATGACTACAAAAAGTTCCATAACACAACAAAAATTAATTAATGGATATTTTCAATTATATCCTGATGAAGCAGCTAAACTTCTAAGTGATTTTCGTGAAGATGAAATTATTGATTATTTAAAATTGCAGCCGATTGAGACAGCAGCGCGGTTATTCGCAAATATTAATCCAGATATTTCAGCTGGTGTTGCAGAAAAAATGAGTGATGATTTCTTCACAGAACTTTTTTCTACAATCGACCCAAATTTAGCTGCTCGTTTAGTATCACGTTTAGATGAAGAAATCATAAAAAAGAAACTATTACTATTACCATCAAATTTAAATAAAGAACTTCAGGAGTTAATGTCTTACCCTTCGGATACTGCTGGACATATAATTGATACAAAAGCAACTACTTTTTATGCTGAAGATACAGTTAGCCAAGTTCTTAAACGAGTACGCGCATTGAAAGATCGTTGGATTGTGAATGTATATGTAATTGATACCGATGATGTGTTGATTGGAGTTATACCACTTCAGCATGTCGCTGTTTCCGATCTTGGAGAAACCTTAAGCAATCTTATTCCCGGGAAACCAATTGCAATTAATGCTATGGCACCGCTTGAAGATGTTGTAAAACTTATGGAAGAGCAGAGATTAATAAATCTTCCTGTTATTGATATTCATAATAAACTTCTTGGTGTTATTAGATATAACACGCTGGTGCAAACTGCAAAAGAAGATGTTACCGAAGATGTGCAGGCAATGTTTGGTGCAGGCAGGGATGAGCGGGCTCTTTCGAAAATTTCTTTTGCAATTCGTAAACGTCTGCCATGGTTGGAAATAAATCTTGCAACTGCATTTCTTGCGGCTACAGTTGTTGGGTTATTTGAAGAGACAATTGCACGAATTACAATATTAGCAGTATTCCTTCCGGTGGTAGCAGGACAGTCCGGTAATACAGGTTCACAGGCGCTTGCTGTGACTATACGTGGTTTGGCGCTTAGAGAAGTTAGACCCAGGGATTGGTTTAAGGTTGCAAGAAAAGAAGTGAGTGTTGGCCTTATTAATGGTGTTGCTGTAGCATTAACAACAGCATTAATAGTTTATTTTTGGGCGGACTCATCCGGGTTAGCAATAGTAATCGGAACCTCTATGATATTATCAATGGTAATTGCCGGTTTGTTTGGTGCAATTATACCAATGGTATTGCAGGCATTTGGCCAGGACCCAGCCCAATCATCTTCAATTGTGCTAACAACTGTTACTGATGTTTTTGGTTTTCTAAGCTTCTTAGGTTTAGCAACAGCACTTGCAACTGTTCTCGGTATAGGTTGAAATAGCAAAACAAATTTTACTGTAATAAATGCTTGGGCTCTATTTTTTATTAATATTTTAGAGCCAATTCTTCCGTCTAAAGAATATAAACATTCCCAATGTTACGAGAACCATAACTCCCCAGACAATAAAATATCCCCATTTCCAACCAAGCTCGGGCATAAACTCGAAGTTCATACCATAAATGCCCGCTATAAATGTAAGTGGAATAAAAATCGTAGCAATGATCGTTAAAGTTTTCATCACTGCATTCAAGTTATTGCTTAGAATCGCACTGTTTAAATCAACAAGTGCTTTAATATTTTCATTATAGTGTAAATAATACTCAACTAATTGATTTAAGTGATCTTTAAGGTCGCTAAAAAAAATCATATTCTTTTTATTAATAAATTTAGGTTCGTCCTCAATCAGATTTGTTATTGTATCTCTTAATGGGAACAAATTTTTTCGAAAGTCATTTAACTCTGCTTTTAAGCTGTGGATTTCGTCCATTAAATTACCAACTCCTTTAGACAGTAGTCTTTCTTCAAGCTCAGATGATTTTTCATTCATGTTTGTGAAGAACACATAATAAGAATCAATGAAAGCATCCAATAAAACATAATACAAGTAATCTACCTTGAGCTTCCGTGCTCTGCCCCTTGATTGTTTTATTCTTCCGATTTTAGCTTTTAACAAATCATGTTCTAAATCCTGGAACTGAATAATTGTATTGTTTGTTAAAACAAGTGTAATATGATTTTTTTTGAAGCTTCCTTGTCCGTCATCCCAAAATGCTTTTAATATTATTGCCGAATAGTTTTCCCCCTCTTCATATTTAGGGAGATGCTGTGTATTCAAAATATCTTCCAGTAACATTGGATGAATGTTAAACTGATTTCCTATTTCACTGATTGAACTTAAATCTCGAAGTCCTGTTACCTCTATCCAATTTACACAACCTTCCTTTAAAGATTCTTTAATTCTGGTCGGATCAGAGATGACTTCTTCAATAAAATCATCCTGATTGTAGGCACGAAGCTTTACGGTTGTTTCAAGGTTTTCTGCATCACCTACATAGTCTAAGCTACCAGGTGGCGACCCTATTTTGATTTTTATTTTTTTAAACAGTGGCGAAAGCTTCTTTATCGTTTTAATTGGTGCTTCAATAATATCTTTTGGGACGTCAACAATTTTTCCAACTGTTTTTTCAATTTGTTTATTTATCATATTTCATCCACATATTTAATGTTAAATTATTTTTTTCAGTTTCTATATTTAAAAAATGATTATGTCGGATATGCAATTCCAATTTTTCTTTCTTAAAATTCCACATAATATTTGCTTTACGGATTTTTAGTTAACGCACTTTCTATTCTTTAGCTGCTGCAAGTAGTAAATGTAATTTTTTGAGTAAAAGTTTTCTAAGCTTCACTTATACTATTTATCAATTCTTTTGAGCCAGCACCAAAACTTAAAATTGTTTTCATTGTTTTATCAACCGGATAGTTTACCTTTTGTACTTTGTCTGCCGACAAATGAAAAATGAATCCAGCTGTTGGAGCTGGTCCAGAGGGAACAAACACCGTATATGAACCATCATCATGTGCTTCGGTTATAAATGCGGTCATTCGTGTGTCATTTCCCCAAATATTAACCAATGCAACATGTTTAAACAACATTTTATCACTACCGAATAGTTGTTTTGTTGTATCCCTGATGATTTTATACAAGGGTAGTTTTACCAATACCTTTCTGTCAAAGTAGTCAAATGTAAATCGTCCAAGACTGGTTTTTAATAAAATTCCCACAATAAAAAAAATCAGAATAATCAGGACTAGTGCTGCAATAGATGCATAGAACTCCTGAATGCGAGTAGTTTCTGATAAAATATATGTAATTGGTTTTATCTTATCGGTAACAAACTCATATAACCAGTTAAAGACCAGAAGCAGAACTACAATCGGAAGAACCACAAGTGCTCCCCCCATTAAAGTTGTTTTAATAAATGATTTAATCTTGCTCAATTTGGATACCTTAGAATATTAATTATTTACAGCCTTTTCTTCTTTATTTAAAAATAACGTTTGTGTGGGATATGCAAACTCAATTCCCCTATTTTCAAATTCTATATAGATTTTCATATTTATACTCTGCTGCGTATCCATATACTTTACATACTCGGAACCAATTACAAAGTAAACAAATTCAAAATTAAGACTAAAATCCCCATATGTGGCAAAATGACCGCGATCAAACCTGACATCGTTATGCTTTTCAATTATCTCTTTCACAATTTTTGGAATTTCTTCAAGCTGTGCTGCAGAAGTTTGATACACAACACCAAGTCTAAAGACCACTCTTCTCTCCTCCATCTTTTTAAAGTTGTGTACTCGGGAGT
>JABDPB010000047.1 GCA_013042995.1 Ignavibacteriaceae bacterium
GCACAGGTTTTTCGCATATCATCATTAAACTTTTTATCAGTAATGTCTTTAAGATTAATGAGTACATTATAAATTCCTCCAAGCACACCTGTGTAGGCACTTTGTGCTCCAACTCCAACATCAGTAATGGAAGCAGGATTACCATTCTTTGCAACTACTTCTGCAATTTCAATTGCTTCGCAACTTCGCTGTGCTGTTCCCAAAGGAACCATAACAGCCTGTTTTAATCCAGCCTGCATTGCTTCTTCACGAATTTTCTTTTCTTCCTCTGTCTTTTTTGGCAATCTTCTTGCATCCATATAAGCATTAAAAGCATTTGTATCATCATCAACAGCTTTTACGAGTGCATTTTTAATCTCTTGTAATTTATCTGCAGAATCATTTAAAATATTATCAACTTTTTCACTTCCTCTTTTATTTGCTGTAAGATTACTGACCATAGAAGCAAGTGCTGAACCAAGTGCACCTGCAAGTGCAGCAATCGAGCCGCCGCCCGGTGCAGGAGATTCACGTGAGACTTCATCTGCAAAATCGGTTACTTTCATTTCAACTAAAGCATCATCTAGATTTTTTGGCAGTCCTAAAACTCTTTCTTCAACTTTAAATTCGGAAACATCATTTATTCCAAGCGACTGAACTGCCGTTTGTAAAATATCTTTTATCGGAATGCCAGTTGAGCGCTGTTGTTTTACTAAATAATATTTTCCGGTTTCAAGTAAAGCAGGATATGGAACCATTCCAACAATTTCGCTCCCGGTTACAACCAAACCACGCTGTGCAGCAAGCCTTCGCGTTTCATCCAGAACATGATGCATTGAAGTTACCTTATAATTTGTAAGATTAATGGAAATCTGTGCACGATCATATTCTGGAACCATCCATCCAATTGCTTTGCAATGATTAAATTTACCAGGTACTTTTACAGATTGTCCTTCAGGTTTATTAGGATCAACTCCATTCAATTCAAGCAATTCCTTTAAATCATAGTTGTGTACATCTTTGCAGTGTTTTATAGTTTCATCAATTGTTTCTCCAATAAACTGATCTTCATTTCCGCAAGGGTATTCATTCTTTTTATACTTTAAAATTTTTGATGATTTATAATAGAATGGGCTGTCGTTTAATTCTCTTGCCGATCTTCCCTTTTCTCTTAACTCGAATGCAATATCCGTGGCGTGCAATGGTTCGCGTGTGTTCAGACTAATATTATAGGCAATTAAAAACTCTCTAACACCTATTACAGTGGCACCAGCTTTTTTATTAAACTTTGCAGGACCGAAATCAGGTTTCCATTCCGGTTTTTTTAATTTTTCTTCTAGTGCTTCATATTCTCCCTGGCGAATGATAGCAAGGTTTTCCCGTTCAGGTTTGGTAGCTGATTTCTCATAAAGATAAATTGGAATATTAAGTTCTTCTCCTACTTTTTTTGCAACTTCTTTTGAAAGTTCAATACATTCCTGTGTCGTAACTCCACTTACCGGTACGAATGGACAAACATCAGTTGCACCCATTCTGGGATGCGATCCTTCATGTTTGCTCATATCAATTAGCTCGGAGGCTTTTTTGATTGCATTGAATGCTGCGGTTTTTACTGCTTCGGGAGTCCCGACAAAAGTTACAACTGTGCGGTTCATTTCGTAGCCAGGATCAACATCAAGCAAACGTGCACTCTCAACTTTTTCTATTTCATCTGTAATTTGTTTTATAATTTCTTTGTCCTGTCCTTCAGAAAAATTCGGGACGCATTCGATAAGTTTATCAGACATTAATTCTGCTCCAATCTACTGTATTGTTCAAAATTCTTAGAAAATGATTCAAAAACTTAAGTTTTTAAGTGCTGAGATTCAAATTTAGGGACAGATAAAGATCAGTTAAACGAAATATTATTCGCTATTCCCTCTCCATCCTAAAAATAATTTTTGTGTTATCCGAAGAATTGATAGTGTGCGTTTCAACAAGATTTTTATAACCGGATTTTGTTAAAACAAAGGTTAATTCGTTTGAGATTATCTTAGTTTCCAAAACAATTGGTGACGATTCAGTTATTGATATTTCCTTTCCAAATGGAATTGAACCGTAATTAATTTTGAAAGAACTGTTAAAAATTTCTAGGTTAGTATTTGTTTCTGTAATTATGCTGTCCGGGTCATTATTATTTCTTAAGATTAGTTTTTCATCTTGAAAAAGTGAATCTTCGGGAAATTGAACATGCATTTTAAGCGAGTAAAGACCGTTCACTAATTCTTCATTTACAAACAAAGCATAAAATCCCTCTGTAAGGTTGGTGCTAATTACTGTTTTTATCGTATCGTTAGAATTGAAAGGGGTTAAATAAAGTGTTACCAATCCAGGTGCGTTAATGTTAAATGTTATATTTGTTGCATCAACAAAAGGATTTGGGAAGTTTTGATTAAAGTATGAAACAGAATCAACATTTGAAGTTCTAATTTTATCTTTATTTATAATATTATTAAAATTAAAAATGAGATAAAGATTGACATCCGAAAGCAGGTTACCATCTGTATCAATTACAGTCCCCTGTATTTCAAATGGACTGTTGTTTCCCGGCCCGGATGGAGAATCTGAGGCACAGGAAATAAATAGTGATAATGCCATCAGAATAAAACCAAGTAAGCTAAAAATGTATTTGATACTATCCACTACTATGAAACATAAAACAAAAACTACTCACCTGAAATCCATTTATTCATCAACTCTTTTAATTTTTGAACTGTTTCCTCATCTGCTGTCCCTTCGTGCTCGGTAATTATCGGCAGCAGTTCTTTAGAATAATTTAATTTTAGATGCAGTAAATCGGCACTGAATTTTGTTCGCAGTTCATCTTCTTTAGCTTTTACTAATTCTTTTGCATTTCCTTCTACCATTGTAACAAGCATTGCAACTATTCTATTCAGGACTTTGATTACCGCATCTGCAGAAAATCCACCGAGTATTGCAATTACGTAAGGACTAAATTGAGTGAAAACATTTTCGCTTATATTCAGCAATGCTTTTACATCAATTATATTTGCAAGTATGTAGCCGGAAAGAATTCCAATAATTATTCTGTTATAATAAAATGTAACGTACTTGGGATCAAAAGTACGTGACACAACATATTTGTTCGCAGTGTATAGTGAAAAGAAAAAAGCTCCCAATCCAGATGCAAAGAAGAGACTTACAGGAACAGCAATATCCGTAGGCAGAACATCGAGTCGACTTACAATTAACGCAATCAGAAAAAATAAACTCAACAGCCACATAGTACGTATTATTGGAATCGTTTTTTTGCCTTTCTTAAAAAATCCAACCGATGGTTTTGTAAATTTAATTGATAGCGGGGTAGCAGGAGCAACAATTTCCGCAAGCCGGTTGTAAATTCTTGAAAGATCACCTGTGCGCGATTTTAATTTTTCATTCAATTTCATTTTCACTTTTGTTTCTTTTTGCTCATCTGGTTCTTCTAAACTTTGCAGATCAAGAATTTCCTTTTTTACATCATCCACTGAAGAAGAAATCTCAACCAGCGATTTACCAAGCCATTGCGGCAGTTCTTTTCCCGAATCCATTGCATAATCTGCCATCTGCTCGCAATCAACTAAAAGTTTATACGCGGTTGGAAGAATAGAAAACTCTCTTTGATCATCGTTTTTTAGTTTCATGTTGTCTCCTTTTAATTTATTCGGTAGTTGAAATCATTCCTTTATTAATTACTTCCCTAAGATTCTCAGGTGAGTAAGTAATTGTAATTTCATTTAATCTATCAAGCGCACAAAAGTGAATAAACTCGTTAGCATTTTCCTCTTTAAGAATCGGTCTTTCAAATTTTCTAAATATCCTATAAAAAAATTTTCGCGATTTACGCAGCTCTCCAAACGAATCAGGATTAATTTTTCTATTGATGTAATCTTCGCTGAACTTCAATCCGCACTCTTCGGCTTTACTTTTCATCCAAAGGAATGCAATATCGGAAAGTCCTGCATCAACATAACCACCGCCAATATTGGTATGAGCGCCGGGAAACCAAACCTGCTTAATCGTTTGATAGGATTGTACGCCTTCTTTTTTCCAGATTGAAGGTGTGAAATGTTTTCTCTGCTCATCAATTGCCAAAGCCTGAAACGCATTTTGCACAACCGGGCTTAATTTTTCGTTGTGAAATTTGTAAAACGGACGGGTTAAAAGACGCAATCCGGGAATCGGTAAACCAAGTGAACCGACTGTATCCCAAACACCCAAAAAATGAATCTTACACAGAACACAATATTTATTTTTAAACTCGATTATTTCCTGACTGTCTGCAGTTAATTTTCTTTTTTTATAAAGGCGGTACGCTTTTTTTATTTTATTTGAAAATTCTTTTTTGAGCAGTCCGCATTTATCAATCAATCCGCTTAAGCTGCGCACTGTGTAAGCACCACGGCTGAATCCAAAACAGTAAACTTTATCCTCGTTTTCGTAATTATTGATAAGAAACTGATACAGATCTTTTATATTTTGTGAAATACCGAGACCGGTCATTCCGCCTGCAAGTTTAATCAGAAGTCCACCTTCAGTGCCTACTCCCCTGTCATAAAATCTTCTTTGTTCCAGTCCATCCGCATCGTATACATCTAAAGCACGGGCTATTTTAACAACGTTGCTTGGTGAAACGCGGTCGCGGTCTTTTTGTTCAGGTTTGTTCCAAGTGCCGTCTGCGAAAAGGATTATTTTTTTTGGCATGCGATGTTTTTAATTTTTTAGGATTTATTACCAGCTTTAGAATTGGAAAGATTTAACTTACTTCTGAAATTAAGAAAATACAAGAATAATTTTATTTTTTTTAGTTAAAGTAATTATCTTTGAAACAAAAGTTAATTTTCAACAGGAGGCAATAATGAAAAAATACAAAGTAAAAAGAGGAGACACTTTAAGGGGAATTGCACTTCAATTTTACAACGATCCGAACAAATTCATAATTATTGCTGAAGAAAATAATATTAAAAACCCTAACAACATAAAAGTTGGAAAGGTTTTAAACATTCCCGAAGAAATAACCGCATCAATAAAACAAAAAAAGAGTAAGAAAAAATACAGCAGCTTAACAAAATATCACCGTGCATTTGCGGGCGGTGCTCGATGGAGATTAGCAAATGACGGGCTGGATATTGAAGGCAGCGGAATTGAACGAAGTAAAGGTTCACCCGAAACCGTTACACGTATCTGGAATGAATATAATAAAGGAATAAATAAATGGGCAAAACATTTTGATATTCCGTGTGTACTGATCATTGCAACAATTGCAACTGAATCAGGAGGAAAAGCAACATCAAGAAGAGAAGAGCCAGGTTTTATTTCAGATAAGGCTACACCGCACAGAGTTAGTGTTGGTTTAATGCAGACTTTAATTTCAACAGCACGTTCAACTCTGCATAATGAAAAGATTGATGCAAAGTCGTTAAAGAAACCTTCAAACTCAATTAAAGCAGGAACAAGCTACATCGCAGAACAATTTCCAATCACTAATTTTGATCCACCAAAAGTAGCATGCGCATATAACTCCGGAGGAGTTTATCAAAACCGTGGAAAGAAAAACAGGTGGAAAATGAGACAGTACCCAATCGGAACAGCAAAGCACTGCGATAGATTTGTAAATTGGTTTAATGACGCAGTATTTGTACTAAAAAGCCATCCTAAAAAGGCAAAGGTTCCGTACAAAGTTTATTTTACCTAGATAGATTTTGAATTCGATTAAAATAAAAAGCCCTCTCAACTGAGAGGGCTTTTATTATCATATTTCAAGGTTTACTTAATTCGTTTAAATTCTATTCTTCTATTCATACGTTTGTTATCTGCAGTATCATTAGGAACTCTCGGGAATTCTTCTCCGTAACCTTTTGCAATTATCCTGTCAGGTGATACACCTTTCTGTATCAGCCAGAATCTTACTGAGTCTGCACGCTTCTGGGAAAGAACCTGGTTACTTGAATTGCTTCCAACATTATCAGTATGTCCGCTAATCTCAACAATTATATCTTGATAAGTTGTCATTGTCTGCAATGCACCCTGCAGAACCATTTCAGATTCAGGTGTGATATCCGACTTGCCAGTTTCAAAAGTAATTCCTTCAAGTACAATCGGAACATCCATTTTGACCACGTCATCATCAGGATTTAATGGATTAGTTCCTCTGTTTACTTCAGTAAAGTCATCAACTGTTCCTTCATCGGTATCTGGTTTCAGCGGATTGGTTCTGTACATATTAACTTCTTCACCGTCTTTTAATCCTTCTGCATCAGTATCAATATTATTTGGATCCGTTTTATGAACAGTTACTTCTGCACCATCTTTTAATGTATCTCCATCACTATCATCAAGTAAAGGATTAGTTTTATACTTCGTTATTTCATCTCCATCGCTTAAGTTATCACCATCTGTATCAACTTTCAACGGATCTGTTTTATGAGTATTAACCTCTTCACCATCTGTTAAACCATCACCATCAGTATCTGATTTGTTCGGATCAGTTTTGAGATTAAGTACTTCTTCTCCATCACTTAATTTATCTGCATCTGTATCAGTATTCAATGGATCAGTTAAAATTGTTCGGACTTCTTCTCCATCTTGCAGTCGGTCACCATCAGTATCGGGATTATTTGGATCAGTTCCGAGTTCTTTTTCCTCACGCTTTGTTAATCCATCGCCATCTTTATCTGAAGCACCGCTGCCGCTGACAAATATTAATCCTAATCCCGCATAGTAATAACCATCATTATTACCACCATCATCTTTATTGTTATAACCATTTAAATCATCACTAAGTGTAAAAGTATATCCACCATTTATATCCAAAGCAATCGCATCAGAAAGCCCAATTTCAAAACCACCACCAACAGGAAAAATTCCTGTCCATGCTTTTTGTTTAACCGGCTTTGGAGATGGTAATGAGGGCTGCTTGTCATTATTAAAATACATCGCCCCCGCGCCACCATAGATGTAGGGATTCCACACATCCATTTCGAAAGGGCTTAGAATAAATCTCACATCAAGCGGAATGATGTATGTCCACCAATTATTACTATTACGATCCACACCTGCAAGTCTTCCGAAACCGGCTCCTATTTCCGTTTCAACAACCTCTGTAAAGAATTCAAATCTTACAAAAGCTCTTCCCAGTCCAGAAAATTTGTAAGATGCATCACTCGGTTTAAGATCTTTATCAAACTCAGTATCGGGTAAAATAATATTCCCTTGAATACCAAGTTTTGCAGTATAGTCATTAAACTGTGATAGAGCATTTGGTGATAAAACTAAAAACAGAACAACTGTAAACAAAAGTTTTATCGTAAAGGTTTTTTTCATTTCAACCACCATTTTATTATTTATGTTAAGTTAGATGTAATTTTAATTCTTACAATGAGTAAAATGCTAAACAGATTCTGATTTTTACAATTTATGTGCCATTTTGAATCACTCGATTAGCGGATAATTTCCACACAAAAAGTTTTAATTCTGAGTAATATTGTCACTTTTAGCTTCGATTAAAGTAAGTTGTGTAAAGAGAGTTTTCAAAAATAGACAATTCAAAATTAACAAAACTTTTTAATGAAATTACTTTTACACTTGCTAGTGGTAAATCTTGCTCCTGTATATACTTTCAAATTTTTGTTCCTCTTATAGCATTTTGAACTCAGGCCTTGGATTGTTGAGCTTAGTGAGAATTTTTATTTTACAGGAAAAATCAGAATAGATAAAAAATCAGAGCGGAAAATCCATTCCGCTCTTTTAAAATTAGAGAGATGCAACCATCTGTTGTGCTTCATTTCGAACGAAAGCCTGGTTGAGACTTGTAAGTGCATTAAAGTTTGCACATTGTTCGGCGTATTTTTTAGCTTCTTCATTATTTCCATCGCCTAAGTAAGCCAAAGCAAGCTGGTAGTGGGTTTGTGGGTTTTGCAGATTCGCACTTTTTAATTCTCGAATTGCAGTTTTAAATTCTTCTTCCTCTAGAGCTATTAAACCATTTAAATAGTGCGAAAGCCAGATTTGAAAAGTATTATTTGCATTATTTGCTTTCGTACTGAATTCTGCAGCTAATAATTTTGCATCTTCCAGGTCACCGGTTTTCAATTGCAATCTTCCTTCGTTGTAGATTGCTAATCTTCTTGTATTTTCTTTTACTTCTTCAGAAAGATCGGATTCCAGCATTACTCTTAGCGCATCTTTATACTTTTGTCTTGCCTCTTCATATTTCCCAGCTTCATATAGAATATTTCCCATGGTATTAAAATCAGCGGTTATCGCACCTGCATCATTTATTGCCTTTGCAATTTCAAATTGCTTTTGCATTTGTTCCAGCGCACCATCAATATCACCTTCATCAACATAAGCTACAGTCATCGTGAAGAGTGCGAAACGTCTTTCGCCATCGTTCTTTGCGATATCGTAACAGTTTTTACAATTCTCTTTAGCCTGTTCGTATTTTTTTTGATAAATCAAATTATTTGATATTCCCATGTGCGAGGCAAAAAAATCGGGATTTACTTCCAAAGCTTTTCTATATTGAACAATTGATTCATCATATCTGCCTTGCTTTAAAAGCATTTCAGCATACGAATCATAAGGATTTGGATCATCAGGAATCAGTTCAATATATTTTCTAAATGATATTTCTGCATCATCAAAGTTGCCAAGATTCCTGTATGAATAGCCAAGCATATTATACGATGCTGTATAGTCGGGAGCAATTTCAGTAGATTTTTTAAGATGCTGAATAGCAAGTTTGTATTTTTGCTGCCCGAAATAAAACTGACCCAACTGTCCGTGTGCACGTTCATCATTTGGATACAACTCAACTAACTTTTTCAAATGTTGCTCCTGCAATTTTTGATTACCATCAACACCTGCCTGCAGTGCGAGAATTATTAATCTCTCTCCATCAGAAACATTTTCTGCATTTGCAACTGCATTATCCAGATCATTAAAGAATCCCTTTGCTGTAGGATTGGCTAATGAGTGATAGTAATGAGCCATTGCAAATTTATCATCCTTTACGAAAGCATTTTCAAAATACTCAAGCGATTCACGTTGCCGCAGCTTTTCAAAAAGCTCTCTTCCTTTTTTAAAATCAGCTTCAGCCTCCGATGACATTGTA
>JABDPB010000048.1 GCA_013042995.1 Ignavibacteriaceae bacterium
ACATTCTCGAACGCTTCTTTTCCCCCAATTGCGGCGATATACCTGTTAAACACAGCTTGTGCTGATATATTAACCGGATCGGTTTCTCTTGTTTGTTCCTGACTTGTTGAGCAATCAGTGAAAGTGATTAAAATAATTAATAATAGAGGCGTAATAAAAACTAATTTCATTTTATCATCATTTTTTGTTTAATAAATGGATATGAACAAAAAAATCACAAGGAAATTTTTGGTTGCTTAATTTAATAATTGTTTTTCTTAGCTTTACTATAATTCACAAAAAAATTCCTTATCAAAATGAAGTTCTTCCCATTATTTCTTCTTTTCTTTTTTCAAATATCTTTTTCCCAAACTTTTACTGTAAGCGGGAATGCAATTGATTTAAAAACAAATGAACTGCTTCCATATGTAAATATACGTGTACTGAACACTGCATTAGGAACTGCTGCAAATATCAACGGAGATTTTGAACTTAAATTAAAAGAGGGAACGTATACTTTAGTTGCATCTTATATAGGCTACTATTCAGATACTACAGAAGTAAATTTAAACAAAAACTTAATCGTAAACTTGAAACTAAAGCAAACGGATATCTCTCTGCCCGAAATTGTAATTTTCCCGGGAGAAAACCCTGCGCTGGAAATAATAAGAAAAGCGATTGAAAAGAAAAAAGAAAGAGAAGCAAAATTACTCAGCTACGAGTTTGAAGCTTACACAAAAGGACTAATACGCACCACCGATGAAATAAGTGCAAAAAAACAAACAATTTCATCCGGAATTGGATCAGATGTTGACTCAGTTGGTTTAAAAATTACAGGAATACTGGAAAACAACAGCAAAGGCTACTTTAAAAAACCAGATGAATTTAAAGAAGTAATTCTTGCAAGAAAACAGAGCGCAAACTTTCCGCCAACGATTAATATTCTTACCGGCGGAAGATTAATTCAAAATTTTTACGAAGGCGATGTGAATTTTTTCGGAGCCGATCTTCCAGGACCCATATCAGATGATGCTCTCGATTACTATTATTTCTATATTGATAAAGCTGTTTATAAAAATGACAGGAAAGTTTTTAGAATATTTATGTCGCCTGAAGATTCAGACGATCCTGGTTTTGTAGGAGATGTTTTTATAAATGACAGCACATTCGAACTGATTCAGGTGGAACTTCAGTTAAATCGTGCTGCAAATCCAGGTGGAATTTTCGATACAATCAGCATCTTTCAGCAATTTGCAAGTTACGATGAAATCTATATGCCTGTGGATTACAGGCTTTTTGCCAAAGGAAATTTTCTAGGTCTCGCACGTTTCGGATTTGAGTTGAATACAATTCTGTACGATTATAAAATTAATCCTGCTTTAAACGATGATCTATTTACTAAAGCAATTGTAACTGTAGTACCGGATGCAGATAAAAAGGATTCGATATACTGGACTACGTCCCAGACAATCCCAAACACGATTGAAGAAAACAAAGCCTACCAAAGAATTGACAGTTTGCGCAATGTCCCAATTTCTTTTTGGGATAGCTTTGAAATTCTTTCGGAGCGTACATATTTTAGTGAAAATTTTGCAATTAATGCGCCGCTGAATATGTGGCGGTTTAACAGGGTAGAAGGATTTACTCCAAGGTTGGGATTTTATGCAGATGATTACTTCGATCAAAGATTAAATGCCTCCCTAGATTTTGCTTATGGTTTTTCCGATAAAAGATTTAAAACCGATTTTTCATTTGAATATTTATTGGGTGATTATAGGACAACTTCTATTAATTTTAATGCTTATAACTCTATTAAAATTCTTTTTGGTTCTTCAGATGCTTACGGTGATTTGACTGCAAGTTTGCTTTCTCTTTTAAATAAAGAAGAATTTCGTAACTACTACTATTCCGCAGGATTTGATTTTAAAATTGAAAGCGAAGTTCTCCCCATTCTGGCTTTAAACGCGGGCTTTTTGAATCGTAAAGATAAAAGTGCTCAGAACAATACAGATTATTCTTTCTTCAGAAAGGATAGAAGCTATCCCATCAACCCACCGATTTACGATGCAACTATCAATGCAGTAACTGCAGGTTTGAAGTTTGATTTCAGAGATTATATTGAAGATGGCTATTTTCGAAGACGCACATCACTTGGAAGATCGTACACTACATTTGAGGGAGATGTAACACATTCAAATACAGATTGGTTAAGTAGCGATCTCGGTTTTACAACTTACAGGTTTTATATTAATAGTTTTAACAGAACTTTCCGGTCGGCATTTCTGAATATTAAATTATTCGGAATGTACAACAGCGGCACTTTACCATATCAGGATATGTATGCATTGCCAGGAAACATAAACCTGCTTTCAAAATCGTTTACCTTCCGCACACTGCGTGTCAATGAAATTTTTGGAGAACGGGTTGCAACATTAAACCTCGAATACAACTTACGCGATGAACTGTTTAAAATTTTAAAAATCCCCGGCCTAAAAGATTGGGAGATTACGCTAAACTTTTTCTTTAATTCTGCAATAACAGAAATTGGAAACGAATCCGCCAAACTTTTGCCTGTGGAAATAAAAACATTCAACAAACCATTCCACGAAATTGGTTTTGGACTCGGGCAGGGAATAATTCCGTTACAGCTTGAGTTTGCTTGGAAATTAAATTACAGGGGAAGCAACAATTTTGTTGTTAGCTTGAATATGTTTGCATTTTAATGCAGACCCAACTTATGTCAGGCGCTATAAAATTAAAGAAGTTTTGAGATTACTTTAAAAGTATCTCTATAGTTTGTTTAAGATCTTCCACGGGAAATGTTTTTATTTTAGCAGCACTCTTTAGGGCTTTAGAATTAGTTGCAGGAATTATTACAGATTTAAACCCAAGTTTTTCCGCTTCCTGAATTCTTTTTTCAATATTTCCAACACTTCGTATTTCACCTCCCAAACCAACTTCACCAATGACAATTGTCTGATTATCAATTATTTTATCGGTTAAACTTGAAGCAATCGCAACAGAAACAGCCAAATCAACCGCAGGCTCCGATGCACGTATTCCCCCCGCTATATTTACAAAAACATTTGTGGCTGAGACCATTTGCATTGCTCTTTTTTCAAGAACTGCTAAAAGAATCGAAAGTCTTCGCTGATCGAATCCGTTTGAAACTCGTTGTGGGTAGCCGTAATTGGACGGTGTGACGAGTGCCTGAACTTCAAGTAGAATTGGCCGAGTTCCTTCAATACTTGATGTAACTACAGATCCCGGAGTTTGTTTTTCTCTTTCGCTTAAAAACAGTTCGCTTGGGTTTTTCACTTCGCGGAGACCGTCTTCACGCATTTCAAAAACGCCAATTTCATTTGTGCTTCCAAAACGATTTTTCTGAGCTCGAAGAATTCTGAAGGAATAATTTGATTCCCCTTCAAATTGCACGACTGTATCAACCATATGTTCAAGTAGTTTTGGACCAGCGATCATTCCTTCTTTCGTTACGTGTCCAATTATAATTACAGCAAAATGTTTCTTTTTTGCCTCATCCATTAGAATTGACGTGCATTCGCGTACTTGGGTTATTGTGCCTGGTGAATTGTCCAGCTCGGCACGATACATTGTTTGTATTGAATCGATTACAACAACAGAAGGTGAAAGCTGGTTTATCGCACCCAAAATATCTGACAAGTTCGTTGCAGCCTGAACGTAAATATCGGACGATTTTAATTTCAACCTGCTTGCGCGGAGTTTAATTTGCTTTTCTGATTCTTCACCCGTTACGTATAAAACTATTTTATTAATTTTTGCAGACGCCTGCATCGCAAGTGTTGATTTTCCAATCCCCGGATCCCCGCCGATCAAAATTACAGAGCCAGGCATTAATCCGCCGCCAAGCACTCTATCAAACTCTCCAATTCCCGTTTTTATTCTATCGTCTTCATCGGCAGAAATTGTTTCAATTGTGTTAAGCTCAAATTTTGATTTAGTAACGGTAGGCTTGCGTTTAGAGGATTCGATTTTTTCTTCTGTGAAAGAATTCCAGCCTTCACATTCAGGGCACTTTCCCAACCACTTGAGTGATTCGTACCCACATTTAGAACAAATATATTTTATTTTTGTTTTAGTCATATTGGTTAACAATTTATAGAAAAGATCCTATAACATTTTCAACACTAGTTATAGCGCTTGAAATTCCAGAAACATCTTTTCCTCCTGCAGTTGCAAGATGAGGACGACCCCCACCTCCACCACCAACTAGTTTTGCAAGTACGCCTACAATTTTTC
>JABDPB010000055.1 GCA_013042995.1 Ignavibacteriaceae bacterium
GACCGGAACTTACATTTGAACTTTACAGCACAAGCCGTAAAGCAGATGTTGATATACTTTTTGGTGCTGATACGGTAAATGGAAATGTAAATTACGATCAGGTAATCCCAACTGAAGTAACTTACAATCTTTTTGAATTTGATATCGCAGCAAAGCACAGAATTTTTAATCGGTATAACAATTTAGAGTTTAGATTTATTTTTAGCCGTTACACAGCAACGCTTGGCAGTTTTATAATTGAAACCGGCGGCGATCCAATTTTGTATCCTACTACTGACGATACTTATTTTATTGGAAGAAACTTTAGATTAACTTATAACTTTGCCGCATTTCAACGTTCGCGTGACACGGATATAAATCCTGTTGGAATGGAAGTAGATTTTATTTACGATTACGAGTGGAACCGGTTTAATGCCGAAGGTGAATACGAAATTGAAGACGGACTTCTAAAACCCAAGTACGGTGATTTTAATTTTCACCGTTTATTGCTCGATGCCAACTTTTACGTACCTCTTTGGCATGATCATACACTTTCTACAAGATTAGTCGGCGGCTCAATTTTAGGTCCCGCCGTTCCGGACTTTTTTGATTTTTACCTTGGTGGATTAATTGGCTTTAAAGCTTATCCGTTTTATTCTTTAAGCGGGAATGAAATGGCTTGGCTCAACTTCACCTATCGATTTCCGCTTTGGAGAGATATTGATTATAAGCTGAGCTTTCTTTACTTCGATAAAATATTTCTTTCATTTCATTTTGATTACGGAAATGCATGGACTGGTGAAATTCCAGCCTTAGATGAATTCAAAAAAGGTGCTGGTGCTGAAGTACGCTTGCAGATGAGCTCATATTATTTGTTTCCAACAGCATTGTTTTTTAACGCATCGTACGGATTAGATTCATTCCAGCGAGAAGCAAACAGAGAAATAGTTACTTATGGCAAAGAGTGGAGATTTTATGGAGGAATTCTTTTTGGATTTGATATTGTGAATAATAACAATTCTTTAGTGAATCCAAATCGTCTGAGGTAACTGAATGAAAATTATTCAAAAAATATTAATAATTTTATTTTTCATATCTGTTTTCGGGCAGATTGCAAAAGGTCAGGCATCTGAAACTGGAAAAATGCAATTAACGGGTATTCTAAAAAATGATTCTAGAATTATTTCGAACTATTACTCAGAAACGAAAACACATCCATTTGCTGATGATATCCCCGGAAGAAAAACTCCAATGCTTGCAGGATTATTTTCTGCAATAATTCCGGGAGCAGGACAGGTTTATAACGAAGATTATTGGATTGCTGGAATTTTTATTGCTTTGGAAGCTGCATTAATTACAACGGCAATTATTTACGATAAAAAAGGTGATGATCAAACAAAAAGCTTCCAAAATTTTGCGGACGAGAATTGGAGTGTGGTTGACTATGCTAAATGGCTCAATCAATATAGAAACCACTCAATCACAATTGATGAGACAACACCAGGTTTGAAACCGTGGGAGAGGGTGAATTGGACCGAATTAAACGCAGCAGAAAATCAAGAGAGCGATTTATCACACACCTTACCACCTTATGGCGACCAGCAATATTATGAACAGATAGGTAAATATCTCCAATACAGTTCAGGTTGGAATGATTTTCCAGGGGGTGCAAATCAAAATTTTGTCTCACCTAACTTTAAATTTTATTCTGGAGAAAGAGGGCAGGCAAATGATTTTTACAACACTGCATCCACGGCTGTAGTGGGAATCTATATTAACCATCTTTTAAGTGCTGCAGAGGCAGTTTGGGGTGCAACAAGATTTAACAGCAACCTTGCAGTAAATCTCAGGGTTGAAACAATTAACCTTGCAGGTGGAGTTGAGCTAGTACCCACATTGAAAATGAAATTTAGTTTTTAGCTTGATCTTTTAATACTCATACTTTTCAATCGTATCTTTCTCTTTGTCCATTCTAATTTTTATTTTTCACGTATGAAATCCCCTTTAGTTGTAATTGTTGGTAGACCAAATGTTGGAAAGTCTACATTGTTTAACAGACTTGTAGGTAGAAGAGATTCCATTGTAGATGACCTTAGTGGAGTTACCCGCGATAGAGTTTATGGTGAGTCAGATTGGAATGGTAAAAATTTCAAAGTAATTGATACAGGAGGATACGTACCAAATTCAGAGGATGTGTTTGAGACTGCTATTCGCGAGCAGGTCGAAATTGCAATTGAAGAAGCGGATGTTATTCTTCTTATGGTGGATGTTCGTGATGGCATTAATCCAATGGATAAAGAAATAATTAACCTGCTTAGATATTCGGAGCAAGCTTTTTTTATATTGGTAAACAAAGCAGATAATTCAAAATTTGATGTTGATGCGGCAGAATTTTATAATCTCGGTGTAGAAAAGATTTATCCTGTTTCAGCATTAAGCGGAAGAAATCTTGGTGATCTTCTAGATGATGTTACATTAGAGTTTAAAGAGAACGAAGAACAGATCGAAGATCCTAGATTGAAAATTGCAATTGTTGGCAGACCGAATGTAGGCAAATCTTCACTTGTTAATGCATTGCTTGGTGAAACTCGGAGTATAGTAACTGAAATACCAGGTACAACCCGCGACAGTATTGATTCAATATTAAAATATTACGGCGAAGAAATAGTCTTAATTGATACTGCCGGACTTCGAAAAAGAAAAAGAGTGCAAGAGAGTATAGAATTTTATTCTAACATCAGGACTTTAAAAGCAATCGGTGAATGTAATGTTGCCATAGTTATGCTCGATGCTGAGTTTGGATTGGAAAAACAAGATCAGAAAATAATTGATGAAGTTGTTCGCTGGAGAAAAGGTTTAATTATTGCCATTAACAAATGGGATCTTTTAAAAAAGGATGAAAACACTGCACATCACTTTGAAAAAAATGTGCGAGACAAACTCGGTGCAATTGATTATGCGGAAATAATTTTTACTTCAGCACTAACAAAGCAAAGAATTTTTAAGCTAATTGATTTGTGTAAGCAAGTTCAAGGAAATAGAGCTAAAAAAATTCCAACAAAAGATTTAAATAATGTTTTACTGGATGAAATTGAAAAATCTCCGCCGCCAACCACACCTTCCGGTAAAGAAGTTAAAATAAAATATATTACACAAGTTGGCGAGCATTATCCAATTTTTGCTTTCTTTTGTAACTATCCAATGCATGTTGCAGATAATTATAAACGGTTCCTTGAAAAACTGATTCGCAGTAATTTCGGTTTTAAGGGAGTCCCATTCACAATAAGTTTTAGAAACAAATGAAAAAACAAGTAAGGATAATCGTTGTGGGAGGAAATGCGGCAGGTCCTGCAGCAGCTGCAAAGGCAAAAAGAATAAATCCAAATGCCGATGTAATTCTTTTTGAAGCAAGTGAATTTATCTCCACTGGCACTTGCGAAATGCCCTACGTGCTTTCGGGTGAGATTGATGATTACAGGAAAATTGTTTTCTTTTCTTCTGAATCTTTTATGAATAAAAAGGGTGTAAAAGTTTTCGTAAAACATTTGGTTGAAGAAATTGATTCACAAAAGAAACAAGTAACTGTAAAAAACTTATTAGATGATCAAATTTCGACATTCAGTTACGACACTCTTATCCTTACAACTGGTTCAAAAGCTAGAATGCTGCCCGTCTTTGATAAACAGGTTAAAAATATTTTCACTTTTAAAAGTGTAAATGATTTAATCAGAATTAATAAATATTTAAGTGAGGGAAAAGTTAAAAATGCTTTAGTTATTGGCTCTGGTTATATAGGCCTGGAAGTGGTTGAATCATTGATTAAAAGAAATGTTAAGGTAAAAGTTGTAGAGAAAGAAAGCAGGCCTTTGCCCGCAGAAGATAAACGGTTCGGCGATGAAATACTAAAATTATTTCATGATTACAATGTCGAATTCATAGGTGATGTTAAAGAGACAGAGCCTGTATTATCAGATGAAAAACTTCTTGCGGTAAAAGTAGATGAAAATATAATTGAAACTGACCTCGTTTTAGTCTCTGTGGGATTTGAGCCTGATAATTTTTTAGCCCGTTTAGCAAAAATAGATTTGGGTAAAAGTGGAGGAATAAAAATAGATCAATACGCAAAAACTTCTAATCGTTTCATTTATGCGGCTGGAGATAATGTTGAAGTTTTAAATGCTGTAACAGGTAAACAAGATTATATTCCGCTTGCAACTCACGCATATAACTTAGGGCACACAGCTGGCGAGAATGCAGCAGGGGGAAATGTAAAGTACGATCCGTTTGTTAAAAATATTAGTGTAAAAATATTTGATAAATATTTTGCGTCTGTCGGACTTTCAAAATTAGAAGCGAAAAGTAATGGATTCGATGTAAAAATTATTTCAGTGAAAGCAAGAAATCTTGTGGCGGTAATGCCAAGAAGCGATTTCGTTTTAGGGAACTTGTTGGTAGATAAAAATAAAAATAAAATATTAGGTGCTTCATTTTGGGGAGGGAGTGAGGTATCTGGCTATGCGGATATTATTTCTTCACTTATCAAGTTAAATGCTCCAGCTAATATGCTTTCGAAAATAAATTATAACTATACTCCACCGCTGTCGCCATTTATAAATCTTCTAAGTATTATTGGAAAACAAGTAAAATAGATTTTTAATTATGAATACACAGTTCAATAAATTTATTCTTAGTGAACATCCGCTTGTTAAAAAGGATATTACAGTTTTAAGGGATAAAAAAACTAACAGCGAATTATTCAGAGCTGCAGTTACCAGAATTTCAAATATACTTGCTGTTGAAATAAGTCAAAATTTTCTTTTATCCGAAACTGAAGTTGAAACACCCCTTGAAACAACACAAGGATTTCATCTTGCTCAGGATGTAGTGCTTGTACCGGTTTTGCGTGCCGGGCTTGGAATGGTAAATGGATTTCTGCAAATTATTCCTGATGCGAAAGTTGGGCATATCGGATTGGAAAGAGATGAGCAGACACTTAAACCAAACCAGTACTATTTCAAAACTCCACTGAACATTCCTCAATCGGATGTAATCTTGCTCGATCCAATGCTTGCCACAGGTGGCAGTTCTTCAGCAGCGATAAGTTTTTTAAAGAGGCAGGGAGCAAAAGATTTTGCATTTGCATGTATTATCGCCTCACCAGAGGGTGTTAAAAAACTGGAAGCGGATCATCCAGATGTAAAAATTTTTGGCGCAGCACTTGACCGGCAGCTAAATGATAAAGCTTACATTTTACCCGGATTGGGAGATGCGGGAGACAGAACATTTGGCACTCTTTAAACTGTTTTTTCTACTGTTTCTTTTTAATTTTAATTCATTTCTTCACCCACAAGTATATCCTGAGAGTAGAGTTGACTCATTACTGATGGCAAGTATTTCGCACATCATTAAGCAGGATTATTTTGCGGCTGAAGTATTTATTAATTCTTTAAATGATGAGTTTCCACACTTGCCGCTTGGTAAAATTTATCTTGCTGCAAATAAAATTGCTGAAGCTTACGATTATGCAAAGAGATTTGATGAAGCTCAAATAGTAGAATATTTAGAAGATGCAAAAGAACAAGCTGAGAAATTATTAGAAAAAGATGAAGAGAATTTATGGTACCGCTACTTTTATGCTCTGTCAGAAGGTTACATTTCTTATTTTGATGCAATAAATGGAAGCTGGTTATCTGCTGTATCAACAGGTGTAAACTCAATTTCTGAGTTTGAAAAAATATTAGCCATCGATAGAAATTTTTACGAAGCATACATAGCAATTGGTACCTTTGAATACTGGCGGAGCAGAAAAACAGAATTTATGAACTGGATGCCGTTTGTAAATGACACTAAAAAAATTGGTATTGAGCGATTAGAAATTGCATCTGATTCATCCTCATACAACTCCTACCTGGCTGTAAATTCTCTCATCTGGATTTATATTGATCAAAAAAATTACTACGCTGCAATTCAAACTGCAAAAGATGCCTTGGTTAATTTTCCTGCCTCAAGATCCTTTAAGTGGGGAATGGCGAGGGCCTATGAAGAAATTGATTCTCAAACTGCAATAAAGTTGTATGAAGAAATATTAAATTCATATCCGGGTTGGTTAAATCCAAACCACATAAACCAAATTACACTAAAACATTTAATCGCACAACAGTTCTTAAAATTAGGTAAAACGGAAGAAGCACTAAAAATTTGCGAAGAAATTTTGATTATTAAAAATCTCTCAGATTATTCGAAAGAAATATTGGGAAACCGTTTAGAGAGAATTAAATCTTTGAGAGATGAACTAAAATCTGGGCACTGATTAGCTCTCTTATTCCTGCCTGACTTTAACATCTCAACAAAATAGATTAAATTATTAGAGAATTATTTAAAGATGATTAATAATTTGCATTTATGAGCATAGATAATCCTAAATATCAAAAGATGTTGGGGGATCTTTTGGCTGTGTGCCGAAAAAATCTTCCGAAAGTAAATGAAGATTTAGTTACCAAAGCATTTGAATTTGCACTAGAAGCGCACAAGCATGATTTACGTGCTTCGGGAGAACCATATTTTTCTCACCCTTACGAAGTTGCTTTAATTGTAGCTGAAGAATTTCCGCTGGATGATACAACCGTTGTTAGTACGCTTCTGCACGATGTAGTTGAAGATACAGATTTTGATATCAGTCTTTTAGTAAAAGAATTTGGAAAAGAAGTTGCCGAAATTGTAGATGGTGTAACAAAAATAAGCGGCATATTTAAAGGACACGATATAACGAAAGCTGAGAACTATAGAAAGATGCTTCTATCTATGGTTAAAGATGTGCGTGTAATAATTGTAAAATTTGCTGATAGGCTGCATAATATGCGAACCCTTGAATTTGTTAGCCCCGATAAGCAAAGAAGAATTGCACAGGAAACACTTGAAATATATGCTCCCTTCGCAAACAGATTTGGACTGGCAAGAGTGAAGTGGGAGCTTGAAGACATTTCTTTCAAATATTTAAATAAAGAAGCGTACGAAGAGCTTGTTCGAAAAGTAAAAGGAACTCGAAAAGACCGAGAATCCTATATAAAAAAGTTTGCCGAACCAATTACATCAAAAATTGATGAGTATAAATTGAGGTATGAACTTAGCGGAAGACCGAAACACTTATACAGCATTTACAGGAAAATGATTAGGCGAAACAATCCCTTTGAAGAAATTTACGATCTTTTTGCCATTAGAATAATTCTTGAAACCGAAAGTTCGTACGATTGTTACACAACTCTTGGAATAGTTAATCAAATGTACTTAACTGTACCCGACAGATTCAAAGACTATATCTCTATCCCCAAAACGAATAATTACCAGTCAATTCACACAACTGTAATCGGGCCAGAGGGTAGATTGGTGGAAGTTCAAATCAGAACTCGCAAAATGCATGATATTGCTGAACAAGGTTTAGCGGCTCATTGGAAGTATAAGGAAGGTAAGATTAAAGTTAAAGATGATATGGACAATTGGATAAACTGGATTAGGGACATATTTGAAGAAACAAGCCGTGATGAAACACGTCGTGAAATTTTGGAGGACTTTAAACTCAATTTATATCAGGATGAAATTTATTTATTTACTCCCAAAGGAGAATTAAGAAGGCTTCCGTTAGATTCAACGCCTGTTGATTTTGCTTTCGAGATTCACAGTAAAGTTGGTTACCACTGTATTGGAGCAAAAATTAATGGTAGAATTGTACCACTGGATACCTTGTTGCACAGTGGTGATCAGGTAGAAATTATAGCATCAAAGAATCAACACCCTAATAAAAACTGGCTCAAGTTTGTTAAAACACATAAAGCAAAAGCAGCAGTTAGAAAATGGATGAATAAAGAAGAAGAAAAAATTGCTGCCGCGGGAAAAGAAATTTGGGAGAAGAAAATAAAAAAACTGAAGCTCTCTTTTAATAGAGAAGATATTTCAAAATTTGCACGCAAGTTAAAATTCGAAAATAATGCGCAGTTCTTTAAAGCCATTTCTCAAGGATCAATAAGTGTTGATGATATTTTATTTGAAAGAAAATCAAGTGAGACAGAGGAGCAGGATAAAATACTTGAGTTTGAACATTTTGCTGATATTGCGCGTAAAGATGCAGGTGGAATTCTTGTTGATGGTAAAGATTCACATATCCTTTACGATTACGCAAAATGCTGCAGTCCCATTCCTGGAGACCCCGTAATAGGATACACAACGGTTGGTGAAGGAATTAAAATTCACCGGAAAACCTGCAACAATTTAATTAATCTATCAAAAAGTGATTCAAGCAAATTGGTTCCGGTAGAATGGCCCAGCACAGATGGTTCACTCTTTGTTGCTGGATTACTAGTAAAAGGGGAGGATAGTCCGGGTATAGTAAATGAAATTGCAAATACTGTAGTTTCATACAGAAATACAAATATCAAATCTATAAATATTAGCACTAATGAATCCACATTTGAGGGTAGTATTACTATTTACGTCAGCAATCTGGAGCATCTTAATATTTTATTGGAAAGATTAAGAAAAGTTAAAGGTTTGTACCATATAGAACGATTTGAAGGATCATAGTTATTTTGGTGACGGAACTTCGTGAAACACGAATTATGGGTATTGATTATGGTGAAAAAAGAATTGGTATTGCTTTAAGTGATCCCACAAAAACCTTTGCCTATTCCTTCGATACTTTTAATAACGATAAAAACTTAAATGATAAAATTCTAAACCTGGTTGAAGAAAAAAACGTAATAAAAATAATCCTTGGCCTCCCATCTAAGAATTATAAATCATCAAAATTGCTTGCTGAAAAGGTAATAAAGATTAAATACACGTTGGAGAATAGAACCAAAATTGAAATCGTTTTATGGGATGAGGAATATTCATCAGTTATCGCAAAGGAAAAAATTTTAGAATCAGTTTCAAAAAAAAGTAAGAGAAAAAATAAAGGGATAATGGATAGTTTCTCTGCCGCCGTTATTTTACAGGAATACTTGGATAGTGGGCAAAATGCACGATCTTCTTAAATTTCATTCTTAAATGATTTTAGTAACTATATGAAATAGTTAAAATTAAATTCATTTAAAGATTGACAATAATGTTTCAAAAATATATTTTTTAACCCATAAATAACATAATTGGGAGCACTTCTATGGCAACATTGTCACTTGACGCACTTGGAATGGTGGAAACCAAAGGTTTAGTAGGTTCCATCGAAGCAGCAGATGCAATGGTTAAAGCTGCTAAAGTTGAATTACTTGGTAAGGAAACCATTGGCGGCGGATATGTAACCGTAATGGTTAGGGGAGATGTGGGAGCAGTAAAAGCTGCTACCGATGCTGGCGCTGCTGCAGCACAAAGAGTCGGTGAATTAATTTCAGTACATGTAATTCCACGCCCGCATATTGAAGTTGAGTCAATTCTTCCTAAAAAAAGCAAGTAGTTAAATATGCCTAATCAAGCTTTAGGTATGGTAGAAACTAAGGGACTTGTAGCTTCCATTGAAGCGGCAGATGCTATGGTAAAAGCAGCAAACGTAACTTTAGTAAGGAAAGAAAAAATAACTGGTGGTTTAATTACCATTTTAGTTTCCGGGGAAACTGCAGCGGTGAAATCTGCTGTGGATGCTGGAGCTGCGGCTGCTCAAAGAGTTGGAGAACTAGTTTCTATTCATGTTATTCCGAGACCTGATGATCAGGTAAACGAAATTGTCAGCGGAATCGAGCTAAC
>JABDPB010000059.1 GCA_013042995.1 Ignavibacteriaceae bacterium
ATGTCTTCAAGATTTATTCCTCCAAAGGTTGGCTCTAAATCCTGCACAGTTCTGATTACTTCTTTAGGATCTTTGCTTCTAATTTCAATGTCAAATACATCAATATCGGCAAATCTTTTAAACAGAACTCCTTTTCCCTCCATCACAGGTTTACCTGCTTCCGAGCCGATGTTACCTAATCCTAATACAGCAGTACCGTTTGAAACAACTGCAACCAGGTTTCCTTTTGCTGTATAGTTGTAAACTTCTTCAACATTTTTATTAATTTCTCGACAGGGTTCTGCAACTCCGGGTGAATAAGCAAGTGAAAGATCTCGGGAAGTTAAACAAGGTTTTGAAGCAATTACTTCTATTTTTCCTTTTCTTTCCGATGAATGGTATTTAAGTGCTTCTTCTTTGCTAATTTTCATTTGTCTCTCCTGAACAGATTATCTTTTTACATCAAGTAGAACTTTAATTATACATTGATTTGACATTTGATTTCTAAAATGTGTTTATAATTTCGAGGGGTATTACATCTTTTTTTCGTCAATCTTACCAATTTTTCCCCATAAGCATTGGAATAGAATACATTTGATTTTCAATACAAAGACTCAATAATTTACATCGATAAAATTAAATGAAATTAATGACTTTGCCTAGCAGTTGATCAATACCAAGAAAACTTTATTTGAAATATGAGAAAAATTACGAGCCTATCCGGCTCGATTTTGCTGCCTCTTCAACTAACTTTTCAGCGAGTTCTTTACCGAGATATAATTCTATAAAGAAATGAAGGACATAAAGTGTGGGAGTAAGTAAAACTGCAACTATAAATTTATAAATGTAATTAACAACACCAATTGCAAGCACAAGCGAAATATCCCATCCGGCTCCAAAGTAAAATGCAATAAAAAGTACAACAAAACTGTCAATAAACTGAGAGACAAGAGTTGAGCCTGTTGCTCGCAGCCAGATTTTAGAACTGCCAGTAAAAGAGCGCAGATAGTGAAAAACCATTACATCAACAAGCTGACCGATGAGAAATGCAACAAGCGAACCAAAGATAATCCACAATCCTTGTCCGAAAATAGTATTAAAAGCAGCATCCATATTTACAATACCGAAAGAAGTCTCCCGCTCCATCCAGAAATCTGCAGGCGTGAGTCCCATAGAAAGGTAGATCATCAGAAATGCGTAAACTATTAAAGAAGCAGCAGTAAATGAAAGAAACCTTACTCCCCTTCTTCCGAAATATTCGTTAATTATATCAGTCATTACAAAAACTACCGGCCAGAGCAGTACACCTGCTGTTAAATGAAAAGATAAATTTGATTCGCCAAAAAAGGAAAGTTCAACAGGTGAAAAACCAAGCCATTTTTCTAATGAAAATATTTTAACGCCGATAAATTCTGCAAGCAAAGCATTGGCAATAAAGAAGGACCCAAGTATGTAAAAAAGAGTTGTGCTTTTGTCGCGCATTAAATGAATGAGTTTTAGATTTTCAATTTTGAATATAATTAAAAAAGCGGTACCAATTAAATTGATACCGCTTGCTGTGGAGAGAGAGTTCGTTTACTCAGTTATCTTTTACGTCGTTCTCTGTTTTTATCTTTGACCATCGTTCTGTTCGTCTGCACCTTTCGCTCATTTTTATTTACTCTTGTTTCTTTTCTCTTAACCGGTGGATGATTTCTTGTTACATTAGTCTTTTTATTTGTTTTATTCCTATTCACATTAACTTGAGTTCTTTTATTCTTTTTAGTCCGGTTATCTTTTTTAATCTGGGTTTTTTGTTTGTTTACTTTTGGTTCAAATCTTTTTTTATTCGTATCTGTTCTGATGCTTTTATTTGTCTGAGTGTTGGTTCTCTTTTTGATTGTCTTTTTCTGATCATTTATTCTTTTATTAACATCATTCCTATTCACTGTATTCTTATTTCTGTTCTTTTTTACGTTTACATTATCATTTCGTTTTACATCCTTTCTTTGAACATCTTTATTTCTAACTTCTTTTCGAACTGTTTGCTTTTTATTATCACGTGTTATTTTTACATCGTTTCTTTTATTCAGCTTTACATTTCTGTCTTTTTTCACGGTTGTTCTAGTTCGGTCCTTTCTTCCAACATCAATTTTTGTATGATCAAGTTTAGTTCTTCTGTTATCTCGCTGAATATCCATTCGTTTCAAATCATTCCTAACCAGTTCATCTCTTTTCAAATCAAGAGTTCTGATTTTATTCTTATCACCGTTTCTGCTTAATTCCCTTTTATCACGTACTCTAATTATATCTCTCCGTCTTATTTCCTGATTCGAACGGACTCTTACATAATTTATATCCACGCCGCGGTTTTGAACTCTTCCATTATAATATCTGTAGTTCGTTCTGTATCGAGTAGTCTGGTAAACCCGATATCTGTGAGTAGGAGCAACGTAGTAGTTATAAGGATACGGATCGCAGAAATAATTAAACTTTACAAAATGCCAGTGATGATAAGGTGTATTGTAAACTTGTGTAAATCTGATTCCGAAAGAGATTGAAAACGTTGCATACGGATGAAGTGGTGCCCATCCAATATGATTATTGCTATAGCGCCACTCAACCCAAGCCGGTGCCCATTCATAATCAGGATACCAAAGCCAGCCGTAGTAATCGTCATAAAACCATCTTCCGTAGTGATAGGTTATATATCCGAATGGCTCGTATGAATCCCAATACCAGCCATCGTATGTCCAGATCCATCTACCCATCCTGTAAGGTAGCCAGCTAACTTGCATTACAGTTGGTTTCCAAACAACAACACCGTAATCTATTTCTATCCATCTGCCGTAGGGTGCAAGTTCTGTGTAGAAATAATCACCTACGTATAAATTGTTTTGTTTTGCTTCAAGTGTCGTAATAAAACCTAATGCGAAAACAAATGCCGAGAAAATAATTAAGCTTTTCATTTTATCACCTTTATTGTGAATTCCACTATAAAGGAGACAATGAAAGTGCCATTCTAATATGGTTTATTTTGTTTGATTTTTAAAGAAAAACAAAAGAAATGTGTCTATTAAAATAGACGATGAGTTTGATGAGTTATACGGTTTTTATCTTTTAATTCTCCTCTCTTTCCAAAAATAATTTCCAAAGGATCCTACCAATCCCGTAATTGTTATATACGGAACATGTATCAATTCAGAAATAAAAAAATGCTTGAGTGAAATTTTACGAAGAATTTTACTTCGGCCCTCAGATAAAATTTTAAACTCAATAATCATCTTTAATAGAAAAGAAATTGCAAATGGTAGTATAAAAATCCAGTTATAAAAAAAACCCAAAGCGAGCTGTATTGATAATCCAAGATAGAATAAATAAATAAGAATTAATTTAATGACTAAGGTTCTATCACGATAAAATAATCCTTTACTCGCCCATCTTTTTCTTTGTTGATAAAACTCATTTACAGATTTGTTTGCGGGAGTACTTACAATTGATTTTTGATCTACTGAAAATTTTACTTTATAGTCAGTTTCTTTAGAAATTTTCTGCATTAAAAGTTCATCGTCGCCGGATGATAAATCCATTTGATCTTTGAAGCCACCAACTTCTTCGAAAACTTTTCTTCTATAAGCAATATTAGCAGCATTACATATCGTAGGACTACCTGCACCTACTAATCCTGCACCTGTTAATACTAATCCTGCAAACTCCAATTGCTGAATTTGCGAAAATATGTTTTCTTCATCTTTAAATTCTACAGGACCTGAAACAAAAGCCGTTTGCCCATCAAAATAATTTAATAAAGATCTTAGCCACTGGGGGTGATATGTACAATCAGCATCTGTTGTTACTATTATTTCACCTCTTGAGTTTTCAATTCCAAAACGAATGGCTCTTTTTTTATGTGCTGAAGGTGAAAAATCGTGTGGAACCGAAATCACTCTTACGTTCGAGCTAGAAATATTTTCATTTAAAATTTTAAGAGAGTCATCTGATGATGAATCATTTACATATAAAACATCATATTTATCTTTTTGATAATTCTGAGCTTCAATTGATTTAAGATTGTTTAAAATATTTACTTCTTCATTTCTGAATGGAATAATTACTGAAATAAACTCCACCGGAATTTTTTCATTTGTTGAAAGAGTTAGACTTCTTAACCCTACAAAAACTTTTAACAAAAAAAAGAGATAGTTAAATAAGAGAAGGGAAAAAATAATAAGCAGAATTATTTGCAGATCGGTTTCAATTATCATTTTTCTTGAAGAGCAAAACTAATCCAATAAAAGCTGGAATAAGTAAATTAATAATAAAAAGAAATATTGATGCATTAAATGCGACGGCAGATGTTTCGCCAAACTGTGTTAAAAAATAAACCGATGCCCCTTCTCTTATTCCTAACTCTCCGAGAGAAATTGGAGGGATGACTGTTTTAGCAAACATAATCAGGTTGCCAGCCCAAAAGTATTCCAACAAATTGTGATTGTGTGAAAAAGCTGAAACAAGCAGTACATATTGAACAAGAAAGCATAGATAAAACAAAAGAGAAAGTAAACTCATTTTTAATAAATAAGTCCGATCCAAACTTTTTAATACTTTCAACTGTTCAAAGATTTTATGCATCCGTTTGGAGTTTTTTAAACTGCTGAAAAACACATTATCCCAAAACCGCTGATTCATTATCAACAAAAAGAAAAGATAAAATAGAGTAAACAAAACAATGAAAAGTGATAAAGCGAGATAGGTTGAAATGTCAAAAACAAAATACAAAAACATAACGCCTAAAATTGAACCGAGAAACACCACTATTACTAATGGAAAAAATTTGTCAATTAACGTTGCAGCAGTTACCCTCAATAGTGATTTATCCTTAAATGCTATTGCCCTGCCAAAATATTCGCCGATCCGTAGAGGTGTAATTATGCCTGCAGAAAATCCGTAGAATAAAGAATGAAATATTTTTGAATTTTTAGTCTCATTTAAAGCCTGTCCGCATGTCAGCTTCCATTTTGCAAATTGAAAGTAAATATTCAATACACTTAAAAGTAAAGCAGCTAATATTAAATACAGATTTGCATTTTGAAGCGCACTTAAAATTTCTGCGTATTCAATTGATGAGGCTAGATAGTAAAGTAAACCTCCAGCAATAATCAATTTTAGTGAGAAAATTATCGCAGTTTTATTTTCAGTAAAGAATTTTAATCGGGAAGTTTCAGATAGTTTAAATTC
>JABDPB010000060.1 GCA_013042995.1 Ignavibacteriaceae bacterium
CAATTGTGTTTAGCAGCTTATCGGATAAATCCTGTGGATGTGAAGTTGTAAAACGAATTCTTACAGAGCGATCAACTTTTGCACAAGCAGCAAGCAGATCGGCAAAATCATTTCCGTTATCGCGGTATGAATTTACATTCTGTCCGAGCAGTGAAATTTCTTTAAATCCTCTTTGAGCAAGCTGTGTTACTTCATCCACAATAGATTCCAGCGTGCGGCTTCTTTCCCTTCCACGTGTAAAAGGAACAACACAAAAAGTGCAGAACTTATCACAGCCGCGCATTACAGAAATCCATGCTGAAAGTCCGTCTTCCCTGTGCGGTATAATATCATCGTAGGTTTCTGTTTTTGAAAGCTTAACACCAATCCCTTTATCCCCATTAAACGCAACATCAATCAGTTCTGGCAAACGGCGATATTCATCGGGTCCAACCACCACATCTACAATTTTTTTCTTTTCAATTAAATCTTTTCTTAACCTTTCTGCCATACAACCAAGCACTCCGATTACAACATCCGGTTTTTTATCTTTAAACGTTTTGAAGTTTCCGAGCCTGCCGTAAATCCTCTGCTCTGCGTTTTCCCTTATGCTGCATGTATTCACTAAAATTACATCCGCATCTTCTGCGTTTTGTGCCGGACTGTAGCCGTTGTTCTGCAGAATTCCCTGCACAATTTCCGTATCAGCCAGGTTCATCTGGCAGCCGTAGGTTTCTATGTAGACTTTATTTTTATTCATTTACTTAAAAATTTCGCACAAATATAAGGCTATGCCAACTGTGGTTCAATTTAATAATTGATGGTAATTTAAGGAAAAGCAGCTTTTACGAAGATGAAAGCGTGTAAAGAATTACATTAAGCAGTAAAAAACCCAGCGTGCCGTAAACAATGTTGAAAATTATTCTTTTCATTTTCTGATCGCGGCGGATGTTTCTCTCTAATTTATTCCGCCCGTTAAAATTTACTAATCCAAATAACATTTATTTTTTTTTAATTTAATTGATTTTTAACAATGACAAACGTAATTAATTATTTGCTCAAAATCAGTGCAATGATTATGCCTAAAATAAGTTTGAGATAAATGAATTAAAGTAGAGCTATATTCTATTTTTAGTAAAACTTTTGCTCTATTTTTTCTTATTTGCAATAAAAATAAAAAACCCCTCAAAAGAGAGGGGTTCAATGAAAAAATTAACGGCACTTATGGTTGATTACTTCAGCAGAGTCATCTTTTTAGATTTCACAATTCCGTTGGATTCTATTCTGTAGATGTACAATCCGCTGTTAAGGTTTTCTGCATTGAAATTTATTGTGTGAACGCCTGCTTCTTTAAATTCATTTACAAGCTCTTCAACCTGCTCGCCTAATAGATTATAAACTACAAGCTTTACATTTCCAGCTTCCGGAAGTGAATACTTAATTGTTGTAGCTGGATTAAAAGGATTCGGATAGTTTTGTGAAAGCTCATACTCAATAGGAGATGTAATCTCAACATATACAATATTAGAGTATTCATAACTTCCATCAAGATCTACCTGTTTTAATCTGTAGGCATAACTTCCTTCAGGCAGATTTGCATCTATAAACGAATAATGTTGTATCTCTGTAGTTGAACCATTCCCAGTAACAAAACCAATTTTTTCCCATGCTTGAGATTCATCGTAACGCTGAACTTCAAATCCTGAATTATTTAACTCAGTAGCAGTTATCCAGCTTAATATTACTACATTCTCATTAACTGATGCATTGAATGATACCAATTCTACCGGTACGAGGCCAGACCAGGTGGTAGAAATAGTTAATCCGTCAAATAGGATGTAATGATCTTCCCCACCCTGTCTTAATGCAAAGAGTGTATTTACTTCATCAGAGGCTGTATCAATGTTTTCGGCATCTCCATTAGTAGGTTCCGGACTAGAGAGATCCGGATTCACCCATAATTTTACTACATCATCGGTTCCAGTAGCATTGCCAATATATTCATACTTCATAACAATTAAATATGTTACATCGTAAGAAAAATTTGATGGAACCCAGGAAACCTCGGACCCACTATTTCCTTTAGTGATTCCAAAGTTCAGGTTACCCGCGCCATCATCCTGTAAAAAAAATCTTGCTCTATAACTAAAACTTCCTATTGGAGGCATAAAATGTGCGACATATCCATTATCAGCCTCTGCAGTATCAACGTTTACAAGAAATGCAGCATAAAGACTGCCTGAGCTAATAGGTTCAAATGCTCTGTGAATGTCCTCTCTTGAACCACTTCCCCCATCTAGTTGAGTATGATTTCCTATACCTGAAGCCGGATAACCAGGGAATGTTAGACTTCCCGAATATACACTTACAAATGTTCCGCTTCCGCTATGATTTACCCAGCCGTGGTAAGCTAATAAATCATTTCCGTCATATTCAAAATTTTCGAGAAATGGTAATGATGCAGGTGTTGCAAACGATCCCCTCATTGAAATAGGATGGAATGAACAATTATATTCATATACTCCAGGAACAGCTATGATGTAAGTATATGTATCACTTACTCCCGTAAATGTATAATCCCAGGTTGCTGCACCTGCAGGAACTAAAGTTGAAGTTGTTCTATGCGTTCCTTCAACCAGTGTCCATACTACAGTATCACCTACAGCAGCATCAAATGATACCTCGGAAAAATAGAAATTGCCAACATCGATATTAAAGGTTGTACTTTGAGTTGGTTTAATACATAGTACTACCAGGGCAAGTAAAAAAAGAAAGTAGCCGTTTTTCATGTTTACTCCTCAATTTAGTATTGTAGATCAAAATAACTTTTAATTAATACAAGTTAAAGTAATAATACGCAAAAACAATTTTCGTTAATAAATTGGCTTAACAAATTAGTGTGCAAATTTATTTTACTAACTGCATCTTTTTTGCATCAGTAAAACCATTTAGTTCAATTTTATAAATGTATAATCCGCTGTTAAGATTTTCTGCATTGAAGTTGATTGTATGAACACCTGCTTCTTTAAACTCGTTAATAAGTTCTGCAACCTGCTCGCCTAATAAATTATAAACTACAAGCTTTACATTTCCTGCTTCCGGAAGCGTGTAGCGTATTTTTGTTGCCGGATTAAACGGATTAGGATAATTCTGGCTTAGCTCAAATTCCTGCGGTGAGCCAAGATCAACTTCTATTATTTTTGAGTACTCAAAACTGCCGTCTGTATCAATCTGCTTTAATCGGTAGGAATACTTTCCACCGTTTACTTCGCTATCAATGAAAGAATAATCTTTTGGTGAATTTGAATTTCCGTGTCCTTCAACAAAACCAATTTTTTCCCAATTATCATTCTGTGCAGAGCGAAGAATCTCAAAGCCATAGTTACTAACCTCTGTCTCTGTTCTCCATTCAAGCTTAACACCACCATCCAAAACAACTGCAGAAAAGTATGCAAGTTCAACCGGCAATGGATTTATGTCGTCATAAAGACTAGTACCAACTGCATGAGGTGTATTAAATCCTAAAAGGTCTCCAATAGTAGGAGCAATATCAATCTGGTGGTGCAAATCCGGATTTTCCACACCTGCAGTTACATTTCTGCCAAGCACTAAAAGCATAATGTGTTCGCAGCCTTCACAATTATCTCCATGACCGTTCCAGTTTCCTCCAGAATGTCTTCCGTGATCATTAGTAATAAATACTGAAGTATTTTGAGGGGTATAACCATAGGTGCCGGTTTCAATTGTCTGCCATAGCTGATAAACCAGATTATCAGCATTAGAAATATCCGCAACATAATCATCCCAATCGTTAGAATGTCCTGCAACATCAACTTCTGCAAAATTTACAATTAAAATTTTGGGTTGATAGTTCTGCATAACAGAAATTGCCTTTGAGTATGTTAATGCATCATTTCTGTCATCATCTCCAACCCAGACTCCACCGTACGATGAACCATAACCTGAAAAAACAGAATAGGTTAGTATATCCAGCTTATCTTTACCGGTAACTGCATAACAATCGGATTGGGGATTTCCATCTTCTTCTCTTAAATATTCAAAAATTGTGGGAAATGTTGGTCTTTCTATACCATTATTTGCAATTGTCTGCCAGGTGCCTGTTAAAATTGATGCGTGCCCAGGATTTGTTGAAGTAATCCCTGCGTCTGCAATTCTGAAATTTGTGTAAAGATAGCCGTTCGGTTTAAGGTCGTTGTATAAATGCGGAATGTAAGTGTTGCCCCCTCCAAATGTTTCCGAATATCTAGCACCATCAATTACAACGATAATAGCATTTTGAGCAAGTAGTAAATTTGTAAAAAGAAATAAAAGAAGTATAAGTTTTTCTTTCAATTCGAACTCCCCAGATGGCTTCCTAATAATAATCTTGAAATAATGTAAGAAATTAAAATGAGAAAATCTCATATAATTTTTTGTTTAAACTCATAACAATAAAAAAGCCCCAATATTTGGGGCTTTACAATGAAATATTTTTAAACAGCTATTTGATAAGTGTCATTTTTTTAGATTGCACAACTCCGATTGCTTCTATTTTGTAAATGAACAATCCGCTCTGTAGATTTTCTGCATTAAAGTTTATTGTGTGAACTCCTGCTTCTTTAAATTCATTTACTAGCTCTGCAACCTGCTCGCCCAATAAATTGTATACAACAAGTTTTACATTTCCTGCTTCCGGAATTGAATATTTAATTGTTGTAACCGGATTAAATGGATTTGGATAATTCTGGCTCAACTCAAATTTACCCGGTGAGCCAAGATCAACTTCGATTGCTTTTGAATACTCGAAGCTGCCGTCCGTATCAAGCTGCTTTAATCGGTAAGAATATTTTCCAGCGGTAACATTATTATCAACAAAAGAATAATCTTTTGGTGAATTTGAATTTCCGTGTCCTTCTACAAACCCAAGTTTCTGCCAACTGTCATTCTGAGTGGAGCGAAGAATCTCAAAGCCATAGTTATTTACCTCTGTTTCTGTTCTCCACTCTAGCTTAACACCATTTTCCAAAACAACTACAGAAAAGGAAGAGAGTTCTACTGGTAGCGGAACATCACTCGTTTTTTCAATTCTACTCAAGCTTAATCTGCTTTGGTATACACTTATGTCCACACCAGAGGTAGGGTTTGCTGTCATATAGAGTTGATCCGTAGGATTTGAAATCAAAATAATCCCATTTCCACCCAATGCACCTCTGTCAGTACCGGATGTGGTTCTTCGGCCTGTTAATTGATCTATTTCGATTCCATTGTTCAAAATTTTAAAAGTAATATCAGCTCCTGCGCTGGTAGAATACGAAACAAAATAATTTATTCTGTAGTACCCGGCTGAAATTCCAATTGGGGAAAATTTACTGCTGTTGAAAGACCAATAATTAATATCGGTAACATCATTTGAATAACCGGTTATTTGATTATCGGTTGAAGCAGTTAAACTTATCGGAGTGGGGGAAGATGTTGAGATATCCATGCTTGCATATGGGAATGGTTCAGAAACTTGTGATCCCCCATTAATTTTAACCAAGGAAATTTGGCAATACTTGACATCAAGATCCTTGTTATTACCATCAGCTTTTGCCTTTATTTTTAAGTTGTCTCCCTCGCTAATGGCCAGCACTCCCCATAATGTAACATTACCAATGTCATTATTATTGCTGATTTTCCTTTCACCTTTTATCTCAACAGGATCTGAATCATTCTTTGATACACTTAAAGTATATCCAGTGTTAGCTGAACCGTTAAAATTAAAGGAAGCACAAACAAGATAAGTCCCTGCTGAACCGGAACCCGCAGTTAGAACACCGGCCAAGTGTGACCAGTTTTGAAAGTTGGATGAAGTATAACCACTATTTGTCAAATCTGTGAATGATGTACCTATTGAGAGAGAGGAAGTACTGTTGTAAAAGCCCATCTCAGAATATGAATTGTAATCTGAAACATCCTCGACTTTTACTATACTCACAGAAGCATTTGTCACTGTAAGATTTGCAGTAGAAGGTGGATTTACTTTAAAGTTAATATCGTCATTAGGATTTAAAGTCATATATCCTGAAGCTGAAACATTTCCTATATCCAGGTTCGATAAATATCTCGTCGCGCTTACAGAACCCGGATTATCTGAATTAACAGCAACTCCCACGTCCCAGTCTCCAGTGACATTACCTGAAAAACTAAATGAAAAACTGACAAGGTAAAGGGCGCTGACAGAACTAACGGACTTAGATAGATCAGAGCTGCTGAAGGACCAGTCCGTACTCAATTCACCTTGTGTAAATGCGGTTAATTTCGTCCATCCGTTTATGCCATTCTGGGAAGAAGGTGACGAAATATACATTGAAGAAAAACTCTGAGAGTTTAATTGAGTGAAACAAAAAAACATCCCTAAAACCATTGAAAATAACCAATTTCTCATTTTCTCCCTTTTTCTGATTTTTGAACAAAGTGTCAGATTCACATTATTTATGCCAAAACTGTTAATATTTGTCAAAAATTAACCTTCAAATAATAAAAAAACTGATACTTTTTAGGGTAGGTCACTCATATAATAACATAAAATTTGACAGAGTAGTTATTGATGTAAAAAAGTAATGTAAAAAATCCCCGGTTAACCGAGGACTAAGAAAAGATTTGTAAATGATTGGATTTTCAGACTTTATTTCAGAAGCATCATTTTTCTATTTTCAACTTTGTTTTTCGTTTCAAGTCTGTAAAAATAAATTCCGCTTGAAAAATTTTCAGCGTTAAATTCTGTTTCGTAAACTTTTTCGCCGTCTGCTAACCCGTTGAACAAAGTTGCAACTTCATTACCTAAAACATCAAATACTTTTAGTTCTACATTTTGTGTTTTACCCAGCGCAAATTTTATAGAAGTTGTTGGATTGAATGGATTTGGAAAATTCTGTTCAAGTACAAATCCATTTGGTATATTCCCAGCATCAACTTCAATAATGTTACTGTATTCATAATCACCATCTGTATCAATCTGCTTTAATCTGTATGCAAAACTGCCGTATTGTGCATTGTTATCAGTAAAAGAATATTCTTTTGGTGAGTTTGAATTACCATGTCCCTCCACAAAACCAATTTTTTGCCCATTGTCATTCTGAGTGGAGCGAAGAATCTCAAATCCATAGTTATTTACCTCTGTCTCTGTTCTCCACTCAAGCTTAACTCCATTTTCCAAAACAACTGCAGAAAATGAGGAGAGTTCTACAGGCAAAGGTGCAAAATCCCAGCTATCTGAAATTCGGAAACCATCATATGTTGCTTCAAGTATATCGCCGCCAGGTACCTGTCTAAAACAAATTGCATCTAATTCGTCCAATCCTGCACCTACATTAGAATATGCTCCAGGAGTTCCCGCATTTGATTCGCTGGAAGGAACACCAGCAGATTTCACCCATAAACTTATTTCATCATTGGCACTAAAATTAATTACGTATTTGATGATAATTAAGTAGGTCTGATTTTTAGAATAGTCGGTAGGATCCCACTCTTCATTACCCCCAAGGGTTGAAACCCTTACCCCGAAATTCACGCTTCCATCTACTATTCTCATGTGAAATGCGCAGCAAAACTGATCAGTAAGTATATCAAAGTTAGGTGCATCTGCCATGTGAAGTGAGTAGGATCCACCATCATTGAGATCAGTATCTGTTACATTAACAAGGAAAGATAGATAAAGTGTCGAACCATCTGAATTTTGAGGTGTAAGTAATCTATAAATATCCTCTCCACCAGCACCATAGAGATACGCTGCATTTCCAATACCTGATCCTTCGTAACCAGAATAAGCTAAACCAGTTGTAGTCGTAATTTGATTCTGAGTTCCCAAATAAGACACCCATCCATTGTCTCTTAGATCTCCTGAAAAATTAAAATCCTCATAAAATAGTAGTTCTCCATTTACAGTATTTATTGTAAAATCATCAATCATAATTCGTTCGGTAGATCCATTAGCCTGAAGTCTAACCTTTATATCAGGAGTTGCAGTTATAGTAAAGTTATAAGAAAATAGTGACCAATCAGAAGTGTTGTTTAAGAATGTGTTATTAACAGTCCCAACGCTGTTCCAGACACTACCAACATCAGAGCTATACGCAACATCAAAATCAGGGCTAGGAGCACCATCCCACCGTCTTACACGAAAAGAAAATCCATTAATTGAGTTAGTATTAACTGTGGCAATCCAGGATACACTACTATTATCCCTTAATCGCCATGCATAAGATGAGTTGTTGTAAGTTGAAAGAGCTCCATCTTGAGTACCATCATTTTGTCGAAGTGCTGGCCCACCAGTAAAAATAATCCCCACACCATTAATTGATGTGTTATACTGATGATCTGACTGATAAGATGCTAGAGTTCCCCCAATACCAGCAGTCCAATTTGCCACAGTGTCAAAATTAACTGTTTGAGAAAAATTTGTAGAAATGAATGCAACAGTGAAAAATATAAAAATCTTTTTCATTACACCCTCACAAATATTATGGTTGGAATATTTGTTAAAAAAATTTTTAGTGGTAACTGTGTGTTTATGCCCTCCAGCATAGCTGCATCGCTACTATGTTTTAAATACAACTAATTTAAACGTAAATATTTTTATTAAAAGAAGCCATAAAATTTGTGTTAAATTAATTTTTTAATTAATTGGGCAATAAAAAACCCTGCAAATGCAGGGCTTAGTTAAAATTTTCATTGAAAAAGAATTATATATTATCTAACCCATCCAAATCGAGAGTCTGTTTCATACATAACATTCTGACCAATCAATACATTATCAACAATGAACTCCGGTGCTTTCAATTCAATAATTCCGCTTGCAATATCAATATCTATTGATTCGTATAACACATTATATATCTCACCTGAACTTTGATTTATAAAATCGATGTCTTCAGGATTTACATTAAATAAATCCAATCCTTCAAACTTTACGTACAAATCGGATGGTTGGTTGAAAATTGTTGACGGTGATAAGTCTATGACCCCAGTTTCGTTATCTATTGTCATAGTTATCATTAAGGGCTCAGGCACGGTGTTTTCATAGATATTGAATTTCGCTATGACTTTTACCTCTCCGTGTGGTCCACCACTATATGATTCATCGATTATCAACTCACCGCCTTCGACATCAATGTATTCTGTAACGGAGAATTGATTTTCGATTGATAAGCCATTTCCTTCAGGTAGTTGAATCCACTGAGGGATTTCAAGTTGGTTTTGATTGGATTCTACAGGTGTTTCTTCAACACAAGAAACAAGAAGAAGAAGTATCAAGAATACTAAAGTGTTCACAGTTTTCACTAGGAAACCTCCTAAATATGAGACAAATTATTTAGTAAAATTCCTCACTTCTTTAGCATCCCTATGGCGTAGCAGTCCCAAGTTATATGCCATTAAGATAGAGAGCCACTATTTTTCTATTGTATCATTTAAAATCAAGTATTAACAACATTTATATTCTATTTAGCTGCTTTAAAGTGTGATAAATTGAAAAACCTGTTTGAAAATGAAACACATTTTTTTCAACTAATTTAAGAACTGCATTCAACAGTTAATAAAAAGATTGAATGGCATGAAGTTAGTTTCACATAAAAAAACCCCCGGTAAAACGGGGGCAAATAGTTAGTTTAGTTTTTTTTCTTAATTATTTGAGAAGCAGCATTTTGCGGTTTTCAACTTTGTTTTTAGTTTCAAGTATGTAAAAATAAATTCCGCTTGAAAAGTTCTCCGCACTAAATACAGCTTCGTAAACTTTGCCACCATCTGCAATGCCGGAAAATAAATTAGCAACTTCGTTTCCTAAAATATCAAACACTTTTAATTCTGCTTTTTGTGTTTCTGCAACAGCAAATTTTATTGTTGTAATTGGATTAAATGGATTTGGATAATTCTGCTCAAGTACAAATCCATTTGGAATAGTACCCGCATCGACTTCAATTACATCGCTGTATTCAAAATCACCATCTGTATCAATCTGCTTTAGCTTGTAAGCAAAGCTGCCGTATTTAGCATTTGTATCAGTAACCGTATACTCTTTCGGAGAGTTACTGTTTCCGTGTCCTTCAACAAAACTAATCTTTTCCCATAAAGTATCATTTTCAGCAAGCTGAGTTCTTTCAACATCAAAACCGAAGTTATCAACCTCTGTTTCGGTACGCCAATCAAGTTTAACTCCGCCGCTTCGTAAAACTTTTGCAGTGAAGGAAGAGAGTTCTACTGGTAAAGCAGCATCAATATTAGTTTCCCATAATCCGCGTCCATAAGTACCAGCTCTTAATTTATTGGTCCCGCCGGTATAGAGTATTTCTAGTTCTGTAACAACAACATTCGGTAAGCCTGTATTGAACGGCACCCAATTATTTATTCCATCTTTTACATAAACACCTAAATCGGTACCAACGAACAAAACGTTACGGTCTGTAGCTACTTTGTAATAAACAATACACATAACCGGAAGATCTGGAAGTCCGGTTGATATATTAGTCCAACTTCCACCACCGTCTGTTGATTCGTAGACTTTTGCTCCTGCAGTATAACCTCCGAAGGTAATCCAGAGAGTATTTGGATCATCATCCTTAACGGCGATGTAAGTTATGCTATTTGAGCTAGCCGGAAGCGTGATTGAAGACCAATTTGTTCCACCATTTGTTGTTCTCCACATGTTTGTTAAGTCTGCTGCATAGAGAAAATTTGAATTTGAAGATGCAATTGCAAGAGAACGTAATTTTGTGGTAGAGCTTAAAACAGATGACGCACTTGTCCAAGTATTTCCGCGATTGGTCGTTTCCCAAATTTGATCATAACCTGCGAAAAGAGTTGCACTGTTATTAGGATCTATGATATAAGGGGTGACCCATGCACCCGTCGGTTGTCCACCTGGGATATTCGCCGAGATATCAGTTGGAAATGAAAGTCCTCCATTCGTACTCCTCGAAATTTGTCCCCTAACATAAGTTGCATACATATAATTAGAGTTTGAATAATCCACAATACATTCCATTCCATCTCCGCCTTTAACATCAGTCCAGAACCCGCCATTATATAACTTTGAGCCATTATCCTGCAGTCCTGTTAGAACAGTATTAACACTAGTTTGAGATACGCCAATTCTGTAAATCTGGCTTATTACCATTCCATTTGTTAAATCAATCCAGCTTGTTCCTCCATCTGTAGTTTTATAAATACCTCCGTCATTTCCTTCGAAAAGTGTTGTGCCGCTTTGAAATGCTAATGTGTGTTTATCAGCGTGTGCAACAGGTGCGCCACTCTTGTTATAAACAAAATAACTGGTCCACATATTACTTATAGTCCAGGTTACTCCGCCATCAGATGATTTCCAGGTATTTACGCCTCCGATATATACTGTATTTGCATTGGTTGGTGAAGCTGCAATACAAAGATCATAAGTTCCCTGACCTGTTGTTCCACCAGATCCATCACTATAATATCCCAACATATTCTGACTAGTATTTGTATTCACCTGAGAGATACTCGTTCCACTGTTGGTAGATTTATAAACACCCAGCAACCCTCCTGAATTATTACAGGCAAGAAGATAAACGACTGTTGGATTATTGGGTGTAACAGTAATTTCGTTTCGATATCCATTTGCTCCAATACTTAAATATGACCAACTCTCTCCATTATTCGTTGATTTAGCCAAATATCCCTGATTGTATCCAAAAGATGATCCATATATAGTATTGTGATCTCCTGGTTTAAATTCCATGTCAATCCATCGATTTGGATCTTTTTGTGTCCAGGAGGTACCAGAATTTGTAGTTTTATAAATACCACTTGAAGTAGAAGCTAACAGAATCGTATTATCTGTTGGATCTATCAATAGTCGATAAATTATCACACCACTACTATTTACAAACGTTAAGCCAGTTGCACTCCAGGTTGAGCCGCTATCTGTAGATTTGTAAACGCCTACAGAATTATTATCTGCTGATTGTCCACCACCCAAAGCCCACATGCTTCCACCATCTCGGTCACCTGTTGCAATGTATAAAATGTTGGGATTTGTATAATCAACAACAATATCACTTACGCCGACTACCAGTTCATTATCATTCAGGTTGGTCCAATTGCTTCCTCCATTCGTTGTCTTCCACAAACCACCGGAAGGACTGCCAACCCAAAAAGTATTGGCATCGGTAGGATGGAAAGCAATACAATTAATTCTTCCGATACCGGCATAACCTCCAGTTGAGCTGCTGGTTCCTAAATTTACCCAGTTTTCATCGTAAGTGATTTTATTAAGATTATTTTGAGAGTTCAAATATTTTTCATACTCAATAACTGAGTTTGTGGTGGGAAATTCTCCTGTCTCCTGGTTTACTCTTTGTTCCCAGTACCATTCCCAGCGTTTAAATATTTTCCAGCCCGGAGCTTTTTCCTTAACACCATTTTCAACATAATACCCATCTGTAACATTGTATGGGGCGTAATAATCGTTGAATGATCGTTGAATTTCGTAAAAATTCTTAGGATTATTATTATTTAGCGTGCTCAACTGAGTATTTAGTTGTGTTTGCTGAGAAAAGATAAATGAGTTATTTAAAGTTAATAAAAATAAGAAAAGCGCCTTTTTCATTTTTCACCATTGCTATAAAAGTTTTAATATATGTTTTATCAAAAAAAACGCCAAAATGGGTACTTAAAAAATCAGAAAACAATTGAATTATTGAAAAAAATGTTATTTTGAAACATTTGAAAGAAGTAATTTTTACTAATTTTTCATCTGAATTGAAAATGGAAAAAATATTAATCACAGGTGCTACAGGCTCAATCGGGAGAAATCTTTTAGAGAAGCTTTCTGAAAGGGAAGATGAAATAACCGTATTTACAAGAAATCCGTCGAAAGCTGAAAAGAAATTACCAAGCGTAAAGAAAATAGTGAAGTGGGATTTTGAGGAAGTAGATTACTGGTCAAATGAATTAAATGGAAAGGACGTTGTCATCCATCTTGGAGGTGCAAATCTTGCGGCCAAAAGATGGAATAAGGAGTATAAAAAATTAGCATACAACAGCAGAATAATCAGCACAAGAAATTTAGTTGGGGCAATTAAATCAGTTGAGCAAAAACCAAAAGCATTTATCTGTGCAAATGCAGTTGGAATATACGGTGATAGAGGTGATGAAACTTTAGACGAATCAAGCACACTTGGAAACGATTTCTTAGCAAACTTCTGCAAAGATTGGGAAGCTGAAGCAAAAAAAGTTGAAGAGCTGGGAGTTAGATATGTATCAGTCAGAACAGGTTTAGTGCTCGAAAAAGATGAAGGTTTAATGAAAAAACTTATTCCATCATTTAAAATGTTTTTAGGTGGATATCTTGGCAACGGCAGACAATGGTTTCCCTGGATTCACATTAAAGATATTGCTGGAATTTATCTGCACGCAATTGACAACGATTCTTTGAACGGCTCAGTAAATGGAGCGTCACCTGGAATAGTTACTAATAAAGAATTTTCTAAAATGCTTGGCAAAGTTTTAAACCGACCAGCGCTGTTCCCCATTCCTAAAATAGCCCTAAGAATTGTATCCGGTGAACTAGGAAATTATGTGGCGGACAGTCAGAGAGTTTCAATGGATAAAATTTTAAGGAGCGGTTATAATTTTAAGTTTGAAAACCTTGAAGAGGCATTGAGAGATTTATTAGAATAAGTAGAGACGCAGAGTATTGCGCCTCTACTTAGTAAGTTTTAATATCGATAGTAGTCTGGTTTGTATGGCCCTTCAACAGGAACATCTATATACTCAGCTTGCTCAGGACTTAACACATCGAGCTCCGCCCCTACTTTAGCAAGGTGCAGTCTTGCAACCATTTCATCGAGATGTTTTGGCAAAGTATAAACTTTGTTTTCATACTTATCATGCTGGCTCCACAATTCCATTTGTGCAAGTACCTGGTTGGTAAATGAATTAGACATCACAAAAGACGGATGACCCATTGCACAGCCCAGATTCACTAGCCTTCCTTCTGCTAACACAATAATATCTTTTCCATCGATTGTGTATTTATCAACCTGTGGTTTTATGTCATCCTTTGTATCACCATAGTTTTCGTTCAGCCAGGCCATATCGATTTCATTATCAAAGTGTCCGATGTTGCAAACAACGGTCTTATCTTTCAATGATCTGAAAATTTTCTCATCAATGACATTATAATTTCCTGTTGCTGTAACAACTATATCTGCACGGGGCGCAGCATTTTCCATTTTTTGCACCTCATAGCCATCCATTGCAGCCTGCAATGCACAGATAGGGTCAATTTCTGTAACAATAACTCTAACATCTGCACCTCTTAAAGATTGAGCAGAACCTTTACCAACGTCACCATATCCTGCAACCACAGCCACTTTTCCAGCCATCATTAAATCAGTAGCTCTTCTAATTGCATCTACTAAAGATTCGCGGCAGCCATATTTATTATCAAATTTAGATTTTGTAACTGAATCGTTTACATTAAAGGCAGGCATTGGTAACGTGCCTTTTTTCTCGCGTTCATACAAACGATGAACACCGGTTGTTGTTTCTTCAGAAATACCTTTAATATCCTTTGCTAGTTCCGGATAGTTATCTAAAATCATATTTGTAAGATCTCCACCGTCATCAAGAATCATATTCAACGGATTTTTGTCTTCACCAAAAAACAAAGTTTGTTCGATACACCAATCATACTCTTTTAAAGTTTCGCCTTTCCACGCATAAACCGGAACCCCTTCTTTTGCTATTGCAGCAGCGGCATGATCCTGTGTAGAAAAAATATTGCATGATGACCATTGAACTTCAGCACCTAGATCCCTTAAGGTTTCAATCAATACTGCGGTTTGCACTGTCATGTGCAAACAGCCTGCTATACGTGCACCCTGAAGCGGCTGCTCTTTTTTGTATTTTTCCCTTATGGACATCAGGCCGGGCATTTCAGCTTCGGCAAGCTTAATTTCTTTTCTTCCCCAATCAGCTAGTGAAATATCTTTAACCTTAAAAGGTAATTTTTTCACATCGTCTTTAATTGCAACTTCGCTCATTTTGATCCTTTTTCTATTTTATTAAACATATTTCTTAAACAAATTTACCAGGTCTAATTGTTCCCAGCCAAAATCATTTTCTGTTCTTCCAAAATGTCCATAAGCAGCCGTTTTCTGATAAATTGGTCTTCTAAGATTCAATCTTTCAATAATTCCTTTAGGGGTCAAATCAACTTCTTTTGAGATTATTTTAGCAATTTCAACATCAGGAATTACACCTGTTCCCTTAGAATCAACAAAAATTGAGACAGGTTCAGCTACACCGATTGCGTAAGCTACCTGTACTAAACATTCTTTTGCCAAACCGGACGCGACGATATTTTTTGCAATGTGACGAGCAGCATAGGTAGCCGAACGATCAACTTTAGATGGATCTTTACCAGAAAATGCACCGCCGCCATGAGGAGCCCATCCACCATACGTATCAACAATGATCTTTCTTCCGGTTAATCCACTGTCTCCATGTGGTCCACCAATTTCAAATCTTCCGGTTGGATTAACAAACACTTTAGTTTTATCATCAAAAAAATCAGTGGGAATAACTTTTCTAATTACCTGTTCAATTATGTCGCTTTTTATTTTATTTTGGCTTGCATCAGCATCATGCTGTGTTGAAACAACAATCGCATCAACTCTAACGGGATTTTTATTTTCATCATACTCAATTGTTACCTGTGTTTTTGCATCCGGACGAAGATACGGCATTACACCATTATAACCTTTTCTAATATCTGCAAGTTTTTTTACAAGCTTATGAGCGTACATAATAGGCATCGGCATATACTCAGGAGTTTGATCACAAGCATATCCAAACATCATTCCTTGGTCTCCCGCACCACCTGTATCTACACCCATTGCTATATCAGGTGATTGAGAATGGAGTGCATTCAGCACTGAACAAGACTCTGAATCAAACTTATATTCTGAGCTTGTGTAGCCAATTTTTTTTATGGTTGCTCTTACAATATCCGGGACTTCAATATAAGCGTCCGTGGTAACTTCTCCGCCAACTAATACTAAACCTGTAGTTACAAAGGTTTCGCAAGCCACACGCGCATTTGGATCTTTATCTATAATTGCATCCAATATTCCATCCGAAATTGCATCACAAACTTTATCCGGATGACCTTCTGAAACTGATTCCGATGTAAACAAGAAAGACATATTAAAATTTTTACCTTATGAGATTGAACGAAAAGTAATAGCCAAAAAAGGCTTACAAACATAGCTAAAGGGGTTTTGAATCACAAACAAAAATCTGGTGAGCTGTATCTATAATGTAACTATTTATTTAAAACTTTACCGGGTATGAATTGATTTAATAATGATTGGAATTCATTTAATTTTTCCTGGGAAAGAAATGTTCTTTTGGGGATAATGTAAGCCAGGTTATGGTCTACAAAAATGTAAAAGTATTCTTTCGCGTTAAATACATTTTCAACCGTATCCCATCGAGTGAAAGATTCGCTATTATCTTTTTTTATGCTAATTCCCTCATCTGTAAATTCATAAACTGTTGGACCAAAAACGAAACCATTTTCTTTCGGCTCAAGAATTTTTTTCTGCTCGTTAAAAACCATCAGAAGTAAAATAGTGCCTGCTGCAAAGCCCGATAAAAAATCAAACCAGTTTAATGATAAATCATTGCTGAGTAAAGAAAATAAAAGAACAATGAATAATGCAGCGTAAAGAATTAAATCAGTTTGGTTAAATTTTCTTTTTTTCTTTTTTGTCCAGAATTTAATTGCAGAAGCAGTGTATTTATTAAAATCCTTGTTGTTTATCAAGACATCTACGTGCATGATTATTACCTATTTACTTTAATTAAATTTTTAAGAGTTTTTCAAAAACTATGCTAAGTAAATAGGTTGAAATTTACTCATAAATAAGATTTCTGAATTATTTCACTTAAGCTTTACGTAAATTTTGGAGGCTGAATTTATTTCAAACTTATCAAGAGAAATAGTGATAAAAATTAGAACAAAGATTTCAGAACTATTTAGTATTCAGTATCCGATTGTGCAAGCAGGAATGGTTTGGGTTTCTGGATGGAAGCTTGCATCGGCTGTTTCAAATAATGGTGGATTAGGATTAATCGGATCAGGCTCAATGAAGCCTGAATTACTTCGTGAGCACATTAGCGATTGTAAAAATGCAACGGGAAAACCCTTTGGTGTGAACATTCCTTTATTGCGTGGTGATGCAGATGAACTTGTGAAAGTAACAATTGAAGAAGGAGTAAAAATAGTTTTTTCTTCAGCAGGTCACCCGGGAAAATTTATTGATCTACTTAAAAAGAATGATATAAAAGTTGTTCATGTTGTTCCATCTGTAAAGTTTGCATTAAAAGCGCAGGAAGTTGGATGTGATGCTGTTGTTGGTGAAGGTGTTGAAGCTGGAGGACACAATGGGGCAGACGAAACGACAACAATGGCTCTTATTCCACAGTTAGTTGATGCTTTAAAAGTTCCTGTTATTGCAGCAGGTGGGATTGCAAACGGAAGAGGAATTTTAGCAGCCCTTTCACTCGGTGCAGAAGGAGTTCAAATAGGAACTCGCTTTGCTGCAACTGTTGAATCATCCGCGCATCAAATTTATAAACAAAAAATTGTTGAAGCGGGCGATAACGGAACTGTATTAGCCTTCAAAAAAATTGGGCTTGTGCGTATGCTGAAAAATGATTTTGCTTTCAAAGCCATTAAAGCAGAAAAACAAGGTTGGGATGAAGAAAAATTAAAAGTTCTGCTCGGTAAAAAAAGAGAACGCTTAGGAATTTTTGAAGGTGACAAAATAGAAGGTGAGTTAGAAGCCGGTCAGGGCTCTGGGTTGATTACAGATATTCCAAATGTTGAAGAATTATTTAAAAATTTACTAGATGAATTAAGTGAGGCTCAAAAAAGGAACAACAATTTAATTTCAATTTAAAAACTAAACCTGCTCTAAAATTTCATTAACAACTGCATCAACATCTTTTACATTTTCAAATAGTGAAACCATCCTGCGCATTACAGATTCAACAACCGCATCAGGACAGGAGGCTCCGCTTGTAACTAATATTTCAACAGGATATTTATCCGGAAGAAAGCCAAGCGTAATTTTTTCAGAATTTGAATTAAAATCAAAATGGATGATTTCATTTTCAGAAATTATTTTATCAGCAGAAGAAATAAAGTATGTACTTATTTCCTGTTCACAAAGTTTTGCAATGTGTCCTGTATTAGAGCTGTTGTAACCACCTATTACAATTGCAAAATCCGCACTTTCTTCCAGCAAGCCGTAAGTTGCATCCTGATTATCATTTGTTGCATAACATAGAGTGTCGCGTGTATCAGCAAAATGTTCTTTCAAATTTTCAATTCCATATTTTTTAATCATCATTTCTTTTAACAGGTCTGCTATTTCCTGTGTTTCAGTTGCAAGCATAGTAGTTTGATTTACCACACCCAGTTTGTCTAAATCTTTATCAATATCAAAATCATCAGAATACTTTCCATCAAAAAATTTCTCAAATTCTTCAGTAGTCTTTATCCCTAAAATAAAATCAGAAAGAAACTCTGCTTCTTTAATATCCCGAACCATTAAAGAAGGCGCTTTTTTTGTAGAATGAGAAAAGGTTGCCCTGGTTTCTTCATGATAATGTTTCCCGTGGATGATTACTGTATAGCCTCTGCTGCCAAGTTCTGCTGAACGGTTCCATACTTTTTCAACAAAGGGACAGGTTGTATCGTATTTATACGGATCAATTCCAAGTTTGTTAAGTTTCTTTTCAATTTCAATTGTAGTTCCAAAGGCAGGAATAATTACAATGTCTTTAGGTGAAATTTCGTCCCAAGCAACAAGCTGACTTCCGTCTGTATCCATTATAAATCTAACACCCATACTTATTAAATCGTTGTTAACAGCAGGATTGTGTATCATCTCGCTTAATAAAAAAATTCTTTTGCCCGGATTTTCTTCAATAGTCTTATATGCAATTTCAATTGCGTTTTCAACACCGTAACAAAAACCGAAGTGCCTTGCAAGATAAAATTTAACAGGTCCAAAATCTAAAACAGTCGGACTAAAATCTTTTTTCCTGGGATCATCTGTCTTTCGGTTGTTTTTAATTTGCGTAATAAATGAGCTTCTATAATGAACCGGTATGTCAAATTTTTTCATCGTTTATCTTTTCTATTTACTATTGAAACAAAATTAATAAAAATATGGTCAACTTTATTGGGACAAATTTCTTCTAAGAATTATTTCTGATTCATCCGCAGAAACATTAAAATCATTCACAAAACCTTCCCGCGATGGTTTTATCATAAATAAAAATCCGATGAGAAAAACCAACACAAAAACATACAGGTAATTTGCTGTTATCATAAAACCGACTAAAGCTAAAAATCCTGCACCTTCAATTAAAGCAAATGAAATTATTTTGAAAGTTCTATAAAAACTCAATTTTGAAAGTAAATCAGTATTTTCTGCTACCTTTGCAACCTGATTTCTATATAGCATTCTGGAAATAAACATCATAGTTATGCCTGTTAAGGGTATTAAAATTTGAAGCACATTGTCTAAATCCATATTTGGTACAAATTCATCAGCTCGCACTAGCCACAGCGAAACGGCAAATAACATTAACATTCCACTTAATAACGCAAGGAAAACTGTAAAGGTTATTTTAAAGTGTTCGTTTACTTTTTGAATATCTATAGTCTGTTTGCTTTCCATAATTTATATACAGCTTAGAATTTAAGCACTCTGTTATTTATATTTGCACACAATTTTTTAAGATATTATTATGAATTTAACAGAGAAATTAGAAAAAATAAAAACCAAATACGATAATATTTGCGAACTTCTTTCAACATCAGATTTTGCAAATGACCGTGAAAAGTTAATAAATCTGAATAAAGAAAGAAGTGAACTGGAGCAAATTGTTTCCGTTTACGATAAATACAAAAATATCATTAAAGATATCGATGGTAATCAGGAGATTATGGATTCCGGCGATGATAAAGAATTAATTGAAATGGCTGAAGCAGAATTAATTGAATTAAAGGAAACAAAAGAAAATTTGGAAGATGAAATAAAAATTATTCTACTTCCAAAAGATCCGAATGATGACAAGGATATAATTATGGAAATAAGAGCTGGGACTGGTGGTGACGAAGCTGCTTTGTTTGCGGGAGATCTATTGAGAATGTACTCACGTTATGCAGAAACCAAAGGATGGAAAACCGAATTTGTTGATGTAAACGATACGGGCTTAGGTGGGATTAAAGAAGCCGTATTTACTGTAAGCGGCAATCACGTGTTTAGTGAATTAAAATTTGAAAGTGGTGTACACCGGGTTCAAAGGGTCCCTGAAACAGAAGGAAGCGGAAGAGTACACACTTCTGCTGCATCTGTTGCTGTTCTGCCCGAAGCCGAAGATGTTCAAATAGATATAAATTCGAATGATTTAAAAATTGATATTTACCGTGCTGGGGGTGCTGGGGGACAAAATGTAAACAAAGTTGAAACAGCTGTCCGTATAACTCACCTACCCTCAAGAATTGTTGTTCAATGCCAGGATGAAAGATCACAGTTGAAGAACCGACAAAAAGCAATGAAGGTTTTACGTGCGCGCTTGTATGATGCGGAACTAAAAAAACAAAGCGAAGAGATTTCGGCTCAGCGCAAAACAATGGTTAGAAGTGGTGACAGAAGTGATAAAATAAGAACTTACAACTTTCCACAAAATAGGGTTACAGATCATAGAATTGGCTTAACCCTTTATAATCTTTCTAACATTGTGGAGGGACAACTTGATGAGCTTATAGAACAGCTGAAGATGGCAGACCGGGCTGAAAAACTACAAGCCACAGAAAGTGTTTAACTTTCCCAATTATACTATTACCCGCCTTTAAAATTCTGAAATATTCTTACTAAGTAAAAAGACACAAATCCAATTAATGAAAGCACAACATCACTTACATTTACAATAAAGTAATTTTGATTGCTTACCAAAAACAGAAAAGTTTTAACCAAAAGTAATGCAGTAAAGAAAATTGCAAAACCAAACAATCCGGAGCGAAATGGAACCAGAAGGTATGTTGAAAATAAACGAAAAAATGAATTTTTTCTATTGTTTATAGCCAGATTTGGAATTATTACGCCTTTCATACTCTACCTACCATATTAAAATTTTTCCATTTGCCCACTAAATATAATAGTTTAACCCAATAACTTCAAAAATACTTTATAAATTTTATCTAACTCATTGTTTTATAATAGATTAATGAGGGGTTGGAAATTGAAATTTTCTCTATTTCTTATACGAAAATTATGCAGCAAATAGTTGCTTATAATTAATCTACTCAAAAGATTGAATAGTAATCAGGCTAATATCATCTTCAAAATTTCCATTAGAAAATTCGGAAACTGTTCCCTTAATCTTTTCAATAATTGAATCTTTACCATTGGTGCTATTAAGAAGATTTAATAACCGGGCAGAACCAAACTGTTCTTTCTTTTCATTTGTTGTTTCAATAATTCCATCTGAAATTAGAACTGCGCAATCACCCGGATTCATTTTTACTTCTGAATTTTCGTAATCAGAATCATTAGAAAAACCAAGCAGCATACCTTCCGATAAAATTTTAATAGAATTGTTTTTACCTGCTTTCTTATATATGACCGGCAAATCCCCTGCACCAGAATATTTTAAAACCATGTTTTTATTATCAAGAACAATAACGGATAGTGTTGTAAACACCTCAGAAATTTTTGAATCCTGATAAATTGAATGATTCACTTTCCTTAAAATTGCTGCTGGTGTAGTAGCATCACCGCTCTCCAAAACAGTTCTTACTGCACTGCGAACATAGCCGGCGTATGCAAAAGCGAAATACCAGGCACCCCATTTTTTCCCCATTACATCACCTAAAATTATAGCTATATTATTTTCATCAAGCGGAATAAAATCTATAAAATCACCGCCAGGAACACCAGCGTATGGAACATGCCAGTGCTCAATTTTAAAATTGCTAAAATCGGGTTCTTGAGTTGGAACAACTTTTGCTCTAATCGAATCTGCTGCATGGTGAAGTTCCGATACAACTTTATTGCGGGTTTTGTTTAAACTTTTAACAATTGCTTTAACTTTTGCAACAACTACTTTAGGACCGGATGTTTTAACTATGTAATCGGCAATGTCTAAGTTGTAGCCTTCCAGAATATCTTGCTCGTTGCCTTTTGCAGTTAAAAATATAAACGGGATTGAAGAGAGGTTGGAATCTTCTAAAATTATTTTTCTAAATTGAAAACCGTCAGTTTTCGGCATCATAATATCAGATATAATTATATCAGGCATAAAAGATTTAACAAGCACCAATCCTTCATCTGCGCTTAAAGCTGCTTTGCAATCGAAACCGGCTTTGTTCAAATTATATTCAAACAACTGTGAGATAGTTACATCGTCATCAATTAAAAGAATTTTAATATTTTTATAATCATCTTCAAATGTGCCATCGAATCCTGATTTTGTACCATATAATTTATGTATTTCGAATCTTCTGATTAATGATTTTACTTTTATAATTAATTCCTGAACATCAAACGGCTTAGTGATAAAATCATCGCCTCCGACTTCGAGAGCTTTTGTTTTATCCTTCAACGTATTTTTAGCTGTTACAAAAACAAATGGCACTGAACGATAATCAGGATTTTCTCTTACTTTTTGGCAGAATGTAAATCCGTCCATCTCTCCGAGGTTTACATCACACAACACGAGATCTACAGGGCCTTTATCCAAGAAATCAAAACCCTCATAGGTATTCTGTGCTTGCAGAACTTTGTAGTTATTTAAGTTTAAATGGTGGGAAATGAGCTTGCGGATGGTGATATCATCATCTATAACAAGGATAGTTTTTTTATCATCTGTAAACATAATATTCGGGTATACATTTTCGTGTTGTCATTCAAAATTTATCTTACAAAAACTAACCAATGAAAAGTTTTTTTAGATTCAAAACAAAAATTAGTTTCAAACAAAACTTTTTACAGCCTCCTCAGGTGATTTATAACTTTCAAAAACTCTGTACATACGTGTAAGTTCGAACATTGAACTGACTGCTGGTTTAAAACCAACCAATCTTAGATCGCCGCCGCTGCTGGTTACTTTCTTTAAAGCAACAACAAGGCTTCCAAGAAAAGTTGAATCGATGAATTCACAACGGGAGAGATTTACAACAATTTTTTTGTTTCCTATATTTATTTCTTCCATTAGCTGGTTTTTAAATTCCTCAGCTTCTTTTAGAGTTGCGCGAACAAGATTTACATTTAATACAACTACTTTATTATTTGTGGTTCTTTCAAAATCCATATTATTTATCCCTGCGAATCTTTAAAAAGATCATTCAAAAGACCGATTTTCGATGCTGTATTTCTCCATAAGTCTGTAAATCGTAGCTCTTCCTAGCTGCAACCTTTTGGCTGCTTCAACTATATTGCCTTTTGTAACTTTTAATGCATGCCTTATTGCTTCTTCTTTGATTTTTTCAAAAGGAACTATATTATCATCTGTAAATATAGTTCCGGGCTGATCGAAGAAACCAGATTTATCTGCTGCTCTGATGTGCTGCGGAAGCTCATCAACTTCAATTACATCCTTGTCAGAAATAATCAAACATCTTTCAATAGTGTTTTCCATTTCACGAATGTTGCCCGGCCAATCGTATTCGTAAATAAGTTTTAGAGATTTTTTTGTAAAGCCTTTCATGTTTTTACCAAGTTTCTTGTTGAACTCTTCAACAAAGTGTTCGGCTAAAACTAAAATATCGGATCGTCGTTGTCTTAAGGGAGGAATGAATATTGGGAATGAGTTTAATCTGTAATACAAATCTTCTCTAAATTCTTTATCCTCTACAGCAGCTTTTAAGTCCCTGTTGGTTGCTGAAATAATTCTAACAGTCGTTTTTATCAATTCTGTTCCACCGACCCGTTCAAATTCTTTATTTTGAATTACACGCAGAAGCTTAGCCTGCAAAAGCATTTCCAGTTCACCAACTTCATCTAAAAAAATTGTTCCATCTTTTGCAAGTTCAAATTTTCCAAGCTTACGTTGATGAGCACCGGTAAAGGATCCTTTTTCATGTCCGAAGAGTTCACTTTCTAAAAGTTCACGCGGTATTGAAGCACAATTAACAACAACAAACGGTTTTTCTTTTCTTCTACCGTTGTAATGAATGGCACGCGCTATAAGTTCTTTTCCAGTTCCGCTTTCGCCGTAAATAAGTACTGATATATCGTTATCCAAAACCTTACTAACAAGTTTGAAAACATCCTGCATCTTTCCATCAGCGGTAATTATGTTATCGAAACTATATTCCTTACGGACATTCTCTTTAAGATTTTGAAGTTCTTTTTGAAGATCATAATTCTTAATTGCATTCTTAATAGCAAGTTCAAGCTTCTGCTGATCAATAGGTTTTGAGAAGTAATCGTATGCACCGTATCGCAGAGATTCAACTGCAACTTCAATGCTGCCCTGAGCCGAAAGCATAATTACCGGAAGGTTCTGATCCATCTGTCTGATTCTCTTTAAAGTTTCAATGCCGTCTAAGCCTGGAAGCATAATATCTAAAAGAATAAGATCAGGTTTTGAGTTAACTTTTTTCAGCATGGATTCACTGTTTGAAAAAACTTCAACACTATATCCCCATTTATCTTTAACCCAAAAAGAAAGTAATTTAGAGATTGATTGTTCGTCATCAACTATGTAAATAAGCTTATTACTCAAGAGTTACCTCAATTATTTTCAATTTTACTTGATTTTGGCAATTTTACCATAAAAGTTGTGCCGCTACCTACATCACTTTGAACCGTAATTAAGCCTTTATGCAAATCGACTATTTGTTTTACAAAAACCAAGCCAACTCCCGTTCCTGGTATATCTGAGCCAGGTCTACTAACCCTGTAAAACCTCTGGAATATGTATGATAAGTCCTTTTCCGGAATGCCAAGGCCAGTATCGCTTATTATTATTTCAACTTCTCTAAAAAGATCATTTACGATTATTTTTACTCTTCCAAAATCATCGGTAAACTTTATTGCGTTATTTACTAGTGCATTTATTGCCTGATAGAGTCTTTCGTTATCTGCCTCTAAAACAACTTCTTCATGCGGTGATTCAAAAATTAGAGTGATATTTTTTTGCTCGGCAAAATCTTTATTGGTTTCTTCAACTTCGTTTAAAAGTTTTACAATATCAAAATTGTCTCGCTTAAGTATTATACCGGATCCCTCAAACTTAGAAAGGTTAAGTATGTTATTTATAAGTTTCGCTAATCGTTTTCCTTCATTAAGAATAACATTGTTAAATTCTTTTTTCATCTCGGGTGGGAGATCAGGATCGGATTCAATTGTTTCTGAAAATCCTATAATTGATGCAAGTGGAGTTCTAAATTCATGTGAGATGTTCGAAACAAAATCCTGCTTTAATCTGTTGAGCTCTTCAATTAATGATTTTTTTTGCTGCGCACGTGTTCGTTCAATTTTTATAAGCCTGTTTGCTTCTAAAATTTTCGGTTTAATTTTATTAAGCTCTACTTCAATATTTTTTTGCTTACCGAGATTTCTGCCGATACCGATCATTCCAATTACTTTGTTATCCTTCTCAATTATCCGGCAGCTTATTTGCATCAGAATTGTATTCTCATATTTTGAAAGTAGTGATACATCAAAAGTAACTGCAGTTTTTTTTATGAGTGCCTCGTTAAATAAATTTGATACTTTTGTTTGATTTTCGGGATCAACAAATTCTGTAAAATGTTTGCCCTTTAAATTATTTGCAGAATACTCAAGAAATTCCAATCCTGATTTGTTAACTAAAAGAAATTTACCCTCGCCATCTAAAATAAAAACTAAATCGGGTGAGGTTTCAATTAGGTTATTAAAATTTTGCTCCCAGTTGTTAAGTAAACCATTTCCATCAAGATCTTCACCTGATTTATTAATCAAAATATTTTGCTGAGTATTTTCAAAATCATCTTGCTTGAGGAGTTTTTTAACCTGCCGGCTCAAAATTGGAAGCACAGACACAACATTATTAACAGATTCATTTTCATATTTATTTGTGTCTTCAGCAAAAAGTAAAATATAAACAGCTTGATTTTTCTCGTTATCTAAAATTAAATCTTTGAGAAAGTAGGAGTTGAGAGAATTATTTTTTAACAGATTGTCTAGATTTACAGAATTGCAATCTAATTCATTTGTTTTTTTTAAGTTGAACAAGTAATCATTTACCAGATCAAACTCCTCGGGCTTTCCACCCCACATTGTAAGCACTTTAAAACCATCGCCACTTACTTTGAGTAAGTAACCACATTTACTCGAGCTTATCTTAGAAATAATCTGAAGTGTATTTTCTATTAGTTCAATCATTGATGAAATTAAAATTCTCAAAAAAATACATTAAGAAATTTAAATTTAATTCAAACAAAAACTAAATAAACCTTATTTTTAACTACTAATGAAAATGGTCGAAAAAAGTTAGATATTGAATAATAGGCGGGCATTAATTTTCTAATTGTTCAGATTGCAAAGCCTCATAGTATCTTCTGATTAGTTCTTCGTAATCTCTTGAATATCCTTCTTTTACAGCTTTGTTTAGTTCATCTCTTAACTTACTTACAATTCTATCATCTGAAAGGTTTAATTTGTTCGGAGAATTTCTTAAAACAGTTTCGCCTGTTCTCGACTTTCTTTCTTTTTCAAAATCTCTTTCATTGATTGAGCGCTGAGCATCAAGCATTTTAGATAAAATATTTTCCTGCTTTTGAATCAGCTCATCATCCAGTTTTTCAGTATTCATATCTGTAATCACTTCTTTCATTTGCTTTACGATATCATCCAGATCACCTGGCAGTTTGGATGATTGCCCTGAAAGCTTTGCTTCCTGATTCAACTGTGCCATTGACTTACCTATCAGCTCTTGCTGCTGCGCTAATCTTTGAAACTCCATTTGCTGCTGCTGGTTTAACCCACCCTGCTGCATTTTCTGAAGCATTTGTGTCAAGTTATTTAAATTCATTTGCTGACCGGATAGCTGTTGAAGTTGCTGCATCAATGACATCATTCCTCCACAGCTTCCTCCCTGCATCATTGATTCCATAGAATTCTTCATCATCATTGCGGATTCGTTTAACGATTTCATTGCTTCGGTTTGCTGAATTGCAGAAAATGATCCGTTCCTGTTTTGCATTGATTGAATTGCCATTTCCATTTGCTGCATTGCCTCACCAATTGATTTTCCCATCTCCGGTGTAATGGCAAAAGTTTTCTGTGATAGGTCACCCATTTGCTTTAAAAGATTTTGCAGGTTGCTGCTAAGATTTTTTTGCTTTTGAGCTAGCTCATTTAAGCGCAGAGAATTGGGATCCAATTTTTCAGTTTCGTTTTTTAATTCTTCCTGCTTTTTTGAAAGAGAAATCAAGTTATCTAATATTTTCATCATTTCAGTAAATGTCTGCATTTGATTTTGCTGCTGCATAGACTCTTTCATTTGCTGCATCATCTGGCTCATTTGGTTCATGTTCTGCGATAATTGCTGTTGCTTGTTCATTGCATTTTGCTGCTGCGTTTGCTGTAAGTTTTTTGAAGCATCTTCTGACAACTTCTGGTTTTGCTGTTTATTAAATTCTTCCATCATTTTTTGCAACTCCTCTAGCGGCATATCTTCAAGTTCACTCATTTTCTCTTTAAGATTTTCCATTTCCTGCTTTAAACGATCTAAATCTTTTGTTAACTCATCTTGTTGTTTGGATAGATTTTCATTTTTGTTTTGATCGGAGGAATTTGATTGCTTTGTTTGCTCAAGTAAATCTTCTTGCTGTTTAGTAAATTCTTCAGTGCGTTTTACAAGTTCGTCAACTTTTTGTTCAATTTGAATTCTCTTTAACAGATTAAGTGTTCTTTCAATGCTTTTCTGAAATTTCTCCTCATCAATTTTAAAATCTTCGAGTGCATTTTGAGTCAAATTCCTGTTCATATCTTTTAGCATATTCTGAAGCTGTTCCATTGCACGTTTCATTTCTTCGCTGGTTAATTCATCCATTAATTCTTGCAATTCCATATATTTTTGAAGTGTTTCTTCTGAAAGCAAATTATTTTCACTCAGGTTTTGTTTCATTTCACTAAGCTGATCGTTTATATTATCAACTTTATCCTGAAGTTTCTGAAATTTTTCCAGGGCATTTTCAATCTTTTCTTTTTCTTCCCAGGTAATTTTCTGATCATCTTTTTTTAATTCCTGATCAATTTCTTCTAAAGATTTTTTCAACAGCTCGGCTTCTTCTAAAGTTTTCTCAAGTTTCTCCTCAGTCTGTGCATGAATTTGATCTGCATCAATTAATATTTCATCAAGTGAAGGAATTCGTATTGTAAACTGTGGAGTTTTTGCTGATTTTGGTCCGCTTACATTATCGTTATCAAATATTTCCAAATAATAAGTAACTACATCATCCACCCCGAGAGTCAATTCTGTTAGATTCCAAATATAATTTACATCTGCTTCAGTAAGATTTTTATTGAACTGGATTTCAATGGAATTGAAATCGGATTGCGGTGGTTCGTATCTAGAAGCTGACAACCTATAGTGAAGCAGTAGTTTTGTAAATCCGAAATCATCCGAAACTTTTGAAATAAGATTTACACGGTTGTCATTCGCCAGCGGAATGTTTTTGTTTGGTGCAATTAATTCAATTGATGGATAAGCATCGTAATCAGCTTTTATCTTGTATGTTATTGGAGCTAAATTATTGTTTCCGTTTATATCCTCTATTTTAATTTTATAATCTGTGTCACCTTTGATTCTAAATGATGCTGTTGAGCTATTTTCTTTAACCGATAGTTTAACAACTGAAGAATCACTGAATTCAAGATATGCTTCTTTTAATTTTTTATTAGAAAATAAATTATATTCAACTCTTGTCCCAAACAGTGAATTTATATTGCCGTTATCTTTCTGTACCGTTCCTGGAATTTTTGAATATGCTGGAGGTTTAATTAACAGTTCAAGTGATTCAATTATGGGATGATCTATTACAGTGATTTCATACAAATCGCTTTTTATATTTTCTGCTGATGCAAAATATTTGAAGGAACTTATGACATTACTAATGCCATAAGAAAATATTCTGCCAGAATCTGTAGTAAGTTTTTGTTCATTAAAAGCTGCTTCTTCTTGGTTACGAATTGAAAGGAAAATATCGTCCGGCATTGAGCCGATTACTTTCACAGAAATAGAAAGTTCATCCCCCTTTATAATTTCTTTGTTTCCGGGATTTACTTCCAAAATAAATTTGGGCGGAGGTACAAATTCTTTTGTAAAATTAATCAAACGGTTGGAAGCTGCAGTCATTTCAGGTAGAAGTGCAAACAGCGCAATGCAAAAAAATATCAGCCCAATAAAATATGGTAGAACTTTTTTAGGTCGCTCGAACTTCACAATCGAACTAAAGTTTAATTCTTTAACACGATTGTATAGATTTTTAAATGCCGCATCAATTAAGCTTCTAGAATAAAACGATTTTCGTTCTTCCTCCGAAACGAGCTGTATTGAGTTAAGAAGATCATCATTAATATCCGGATAGTTTTTCCCAACTTCCTGTGCTGCGCTTTTGTAGGTGCCGTTTCTTAAAATTCCAAAATATCTGAGTATTGGAATGACGATTAGATACAAAAATAGCGCAGCTGCAAGTAATATTAAAAGAATAAACAAAACAGTTCTAACAATTGAATTAAAGTTTGCAATTAATTCGAGGAGTGAATAAAAAGTAAAGTTAGCAATTACAACTAAGAGAAAGACCTGAATGCCCAAAAGCAAAAACTGAAAATGCTCTTTGCGTATGAAGCCTTCAAGCTTACTTAAAATTTCTTTGTAATATTTTGATTCGGTTCCCATAAAACTTATTGTGATAAAGCCCAGACGACAATATTAGTTCCAAATTTTAATGCCTCTTCCCTTTTCTCTGGTGGATTGTTGTGCACTGTTGCATCTGCCCAACCGTCACTTGGATTCGATTCATAAGTAAAATAAACTGCCAAACGTTCATCTAAGAAAATTCCAAAACCTTGCGGAACATTTTTATCGTGCTCGTGAGTTTTTGGCGGTCCGTTTTCAAAATTATAAAAAGCATTATACAAACCGTAGCTGAAGGGAAGTTCAACAAAATCTTTTTCGGGAAAAACTTTTTTCATTTCACGTCTAACTGCATTATTGAAACCGTAATCGTCATCGATGTAAATAAAGCCGCCATTTTCCAAATACAATCTAAGTCTTTCAGCTTCATCTTTAGAAAAAACAACATTGCCATGTCCTGTCATAAATAAAAACGGATAAGAAAAAACTTCATCGGAAGATATTTCAACAAACTGATACTTCGCATCTACTTCTATGTTTGTATTCTGCTCAATGAAGTTAAGCAGATTAACTTCCGCAGACGGATCGTTGTACCAATCGCCACCGCCATTGTATTTTAAGCGTGCGATTTGAAAATCACCTGACGATTGCGAAAAAATTACAGCGCAAGAAATGATTAAAAGTAACATTTGAAAATGCTTCATTACTAAGTTTAATTTTGTAACGAATATATTCTGACTAAATTTGAATAGCAATCTATAAATAAATCGTTCGTAAAGTAATTCATTGACTTGATTAATTTAAGAGTAACGGCTATGAGCAAAAAATACTGGCTTTTCAAATCAGAACCTGGTGATTTTTCTTGGGATGATTTAAAGAAGAGAAAAAACAAGACCACATATTGGGATGGTGTTCGAAATTACCAGGCTAGAAATTTTCTTCGCGATGAGATTAAGAGAGGTGATGGCGTTCTGTTCTATCACAGCAATGCTGATCCGCTTGCTGTTATGGGACTCTGCGAAGTTGTAAAAGAAGGCTATCCCGATCACACACAATTCGATTCTGATAATAAACATTTCGATCCAAAATCGGATGAAGAAAATCAAACCTGGTTTATGGTTGACATCAAATTAAAAAAAGAATTGAAAAATCCAGTTGCTCTTATAGCGATGAAATCAAATCCTAAACTAAAAGATTTAAAACTTATACAAAGAGGAAACAGGTTATCGGTTTTACCGGTAACTAAAAAGGAATGGGATGAGATTTTGAAGATGGGTGGCTTATAAACTTAGCGTCTTTGCGCCTTAACGGATTTAAATTTGCCGCTGAGACGCAAAGTTGCTAGAACAATTATGGTTTAATACGCCAAGCTAAAATCAATCCTGCCAAAAACCACGTTACACAAACATCAATAACATTAACAAGAGTAAAACCAATTGCCACATTCCACCAATTCCAGTTCATAAAATGAACTACAAATCCAGCAAACAATCCAAGCAACATAACAAAAACAGCTCTTCGTATAAATGATGGATTTTGCGCCAAAGTCATCATCAACAAAACAGCTGCAATAAATGCTGAGATGAAATTTATAATAAAACTTTTAATCATAGATGCACCCATATTCCATTCGGCACCTGTGGGATCATATACCATAAAATGAATCATTGGACCTGCTTTACGTAATTCCTGCCATTCCTCCATTTCAAGTGCTTCGCCTGTTTCAGAATAACCAGGGTAAATGTAAATTCCCGGCTCAGTCAATTCAGTCTGTATTTGCTTAGCAAGCTCTGTGCTGGTTATACCCTTCATATCAATTTCATGCCATCCGAGCACCATCCACGAAATCGCAGTCCATATAAAAACAACAATTGCAGCAAGTAAAGCAGGGATTACTAATTTTTTCATCATACCTCCTATTAATTATGGATAAAATAAATTTTATTTTTCCTCTGAATCTTCTATTGCCCTATTTAGTATTGATTGAGGAAGCGACTTCGAGGTTTTTGCACCGAGTTCTTTTATTTTTTCAGCTCTCTTAACAAGATTGCCTGAGCCATCGACTAGTTTATTCATGGCCGCCACATAACTGCTTTTTGTTTGATCCATTCTTTCACCAACACTTTTTAGATCATTTATAAATCCAACAAACTTATCGTAAAGGGCACCTGATTGTTTTGCGATTTCCAATACATTCTGATTTTGATATTCCTGCTTCCAGATGTTTGCAATTGTACGCAAAGTTGCAAGCAATGTTGAAGGACTTACAATAATTATGTTTTTATCGTATGCATCCACATAAAGATTTTCCCCGTACTGGATAGCGAGCGAAAATGCCGGCTCAATTGGAATAAACATTAATACAAAATCCAGCGAATCACTTTCAAAAATCGTTTGATAATTTTTATCACTTAAATCTTTAATATGTCTTTTTACAGAATCAATAAATGCTTTTAAGTGAATGTTTCGTTCATTATCCTCATCAGCAGATACAAATCGCTCGTAGCTTACAAGTGAAAGCTTGGAATCTATAATAATTTTTTTCTCTTCGGGAAGATTAATGATCACGTCCGGTCTTTTTCTTTTTCCATCGTCTACAGTAAAACTTTCCTGAATGGAATACTCCTCTCCTTTCCGCAACCCTGATCGTTCTAATATTCTTTCAAGCTGAATCTCTCCCCAATCACCCTGAGTTTTTGTATCACCCTTTAGAGCTTTAACAAGATTTTGTGCATCGGAACTCATCTGCTGGTTCATATCTTTAAGTGCCTGCAATTGTTCACGCAAGGCTGCTGTTCTGCTGATACTATCTTTATTTGTTTCTTCAACTTTTGTTTGGAATTCTGTTATTCGTTCCTTTAAAGGATTCAATATTTCCGAAAGGTTGGCTTTACTTTGCTCTGAGAACTTTGTGGTTTTTTCTTCAAAAATTTTATTTGCAAGATTTTCAAACTCTTTTGTAAATTTTTTCTGCAGCTTTTCTAACTCTCCTTTTTGCTCCGCAAGCTTCTCCTGAAGGTTTGAATAATTTGACTGAAGCGAGGAAAGTTTTGAATTTAATTCTAATACGTTTTCTCTTTCAGATTTCAGTTCAGCTTCAATTACTTCTTTATCCTGTTCAAGAATTTTAGTTCTTTCCGCAACTCGGCTTACTTCACCTTTATACTTGAAAGATGCAATAAACCATGCAGCGATTGCTCCAACAACTAATCCGACAAGTAGATATAATAATTCCATTTTAATCCAATTTAATTTTATACTGCTGATAAAATATAAAAAACCGTAAATAAATTTTCTTCTTATTCCTAAAATAAACAGGATTTATTCATTTTTAGAGATTATATTTGCATTTATCACTAACTACTTAAAAAAAATTTTTATGATAGAATGGGTTCAACATAACATTGGTATTTCCCCGGATGTGCAGTATGAAATTGTCGCATCAGCAGCTATAATATTTATTGTTGGTTTACTTCGGTTTATTTTGCTTCGATTATTTGTTTCCAAACTATCTGATTTAAATCAGCGATACCAGTGGCGGAAATTTTCGCTCTATATTGCTGTATTTATAACTGTTATTTTTCTTCTAAGCACTTGGTTAGGATTTATTGGATCTGTAGGAACTTTTTTGGGTTTACTTTCCGCTGGAATTGCAATTGCATTAAAGGATCCGTTGGTAAATATTGTTGCATGGTTTTTTATACTAATACGGCAACCTTTTAAAGTTGGGGATAGAGTTCAGATAGAAAATTTTTCCGGTGATGTAATTGATATACGAATATTCCAATTTTCACTTATTGAGATCGGCAACTGGGTTGATGCTGATCAAAGCACGGGAAGAGTGATACATGTTCCTAATGGAATTGTATTTACGCAACCGCAGTTTAACTATACAGCAGGATTCGATCACATCTGGCACGAAATTCCAATGCTCGTAACTTTTGAAAGTAACTGGAAAAAAGCAAAAAAAATTTTAACGGATGTTGTTAATAAACACTCAATGCACTTAAGTGCTGAAGCTGAAAGACAAATTAAATCTGCCGCAAAAAAATATTTAATATTTTATTCAAAGCTCACTCCAATCGTTTACACAACAATTAAAGACAGCGGTGTGTTGCTTACGATGCGTTTCTTGTGCGAACCTCGCAGGCGTCGGGGCACTGAAGAGTTAATATTAGAAGATGTTCTAAATGAATTTCATGAATGTGATGATATCGATTTTGCATACCCCACTACGCGTTTTTATAACAATGTTGGTGAAGGAAAAGAAGGGACAAAGCCAAAATCTGAACAATGACTATTCTAAACTTCCTACAATTTTTTCCACTTCTTCCAAAATCTCACAGGATTTAACAAGCGCTTTCATATTATTATGATCATCATAAAGCGGACGGTCTACATCTAAAAATTCTACGTGTTTCCTAATAACCTCTTTCGCTTTGCTTACACCTTTTCCTGTTTTGTGTTCGCGAAAATCAAGTGCCTGTGCAGCAGCCATAAACTCGATGCCCAAAATTCCATATGCATTATCAATTATTTGTGCATTTTTAATTGATGTATTCATTCCCATTGAGACAAAATCTTCCTGATCCGCTGCAGCAGGAATTGATTGAATAGATGCAGGAGTAGAAAGTATTCTCTGTTCAACGATCATCATATCTGCAGTATATTGGCTAAGCATCAACCCAGAGAACATACCGGCACCTTTGGTTAAAAAAGCAGGCAAGCCAACACTCAATGCTGGATTGTTTAAACGATTCATCCTGCGTTCACTTAAAACAGAAATCATTGTAACTGCAGCACCAACCATATCCATTGGAAGTGAAATAGGCGAGCCTTGAAAGTTTGCACCAGTTAAAGTGAGTTTGTCTTCGGGAATAAATATTGGATTATCTCCAACGCCGTTCAATTCAATTTCAACCTGTTCCTTAGCCCATCTAACTGAATCGTGAGCGGTGCCGATAACTTGTGGTGATGAACGCATGGAGTAAGCATCCTGTACCTTTACTTTTAACTTCCCTGTAATTAAATCACTTCCCTTTAAAAGTTTTTGCAAAGCTTTCGTACTTCTGATGGCGCCAGGAAATCCACGAAGCTCGTGAAGTTTTTCAGTGTAAGGTTTCATGTTTGCAAGTAATGCTTCCAGTGACATAGCACATGCTACCTCAGCTTGCTTTAACCATTTGTTAATATCGTAAAGCTGAAGTGCACTGATTGCAGTTATAAAATTTGATCCGTTGATAACTGATAAACCATCGCGTGCCTGTAAACCGGGAATTTTTATCCCGGCTTTGTCCAGCGCCTCTTTACCGGTTAGTCTTTTGCCTTCATAAAATGCTTCACCTTCACCCATCATCAGCAAAGCTATTTGAGACATTGGTGCTAAATCTCCGCAAGCAGCAACTGAACCCTTCTCACATACAACCGGAGTAACACCTTTGTTAAGCATTTCGACAAGTGTTTGGGTAATTTCAGGTCTGCAGCCGGAGTTGCCGTGTGCGTGAACGTTTACTCTTCCAGACATCGCGCCTCGAACATATTCGATCGGCATTGGCTCACCAATTCCAGCAGCGTGGTTGTAAATTAGATACCTCTGAAAATCTTTTACCTGCTCATCACTTAGAACAACTTCTGAAAATTCACCAATGCCTGTATTTATGCCATACATAATTTCTTTTGCTTCAATTTTTTCTTCGAGCATTGCACGGCAGGTTTTTATTCTATCGAGTGCTTTTTTATCAAGTTCAACTTTCTGATTGTGGCGGGCTATTTTAACTAATTTCTCAACTGTTAATCCTGATCCATCCAATACGATAGGCATTTATTCCTCCAGTGTAAAAAGATGACTAATTGTGAGTGCAAAATTAAATATTAAGCGTGAGAAATCAGAGTAGAGTGTATATTAAGTTTTAATATTTTAGAAATAACTTTTTTATCTTTTCAGCAACCTCTTGATTTGCTTTAAACTTAAACAATACTGTATCATGATCGTATTTAACTGAAGTTACTTCTGCAAGCTCATGAATTTGTGATGCAAGTTTAGTTTGTTCAATTCCAAGTTCAATCTCATCCTCAACAACGGATTCCCCAAGTATATTTTCAATCATTTTCATTAAAGAAATAATGTTAATTCCTTTCTGAGCTGATATGACAACGCTATCAGCATAAGTGTTTCTTACATATTCCATTTTACTTTTATCTTCAATTAAATCCACTTTGTTAAATACTTTTATTTCTCTCTTATGCTCGCTTCCAAATTCTTTTAATGTTTCTTCAACAACCTTTAAATGGTCTTCGTAATACTGATGCGATAAATCAATTACGTGAAGGATTAAATCTGCATATCTAACTTCATTCAATGTACTTTTAAATGAAGCAACCAAATTCGGTGGTAATTTTCTTATAAATCCTACCGTATCACTTATCAAAATCTTCTCTTTGCTGTTAAAATTAATTGTTCGTGTTGTAGAATCCAGTGTAGCAAAAAGTTTATCTTCAGCAAAAACATCTGCGTTTGTTAAAAGATTGAACAATGTTGATTTGCCAGCATTGGTGTATCCTGCAATTGAAATACGAACAAAATCTTTTCGTCCTTTGCTTTGTGTTTCCCGCTCAGTTTCAATCCCTTTTAATTTTTTCTTCAGGTGACTTATTCTTGTTCTGATCAACCTTCGGTCAGTTTCAATCTGCGTTTCACCGGGTCCTTTTGTGCCGATTCCGCCGTACTGTTTGGAAAGATGAGTCCATGCACGTGTCAATCTCGGAAGCATATATTCAAGCTGTGCAAGTTCTACCTGAGTTTTTGCTTCTCTTGTTTTTGCTCGTGATGCAAATATATCCAGTATCAGTCCGCTTCGATCAACAATTTTCCTGTTAAAAAGTTTTTCTAAATTTCTAACCTGTACCGGGGTTAAATCATCATCGAAAATTACAAGATTAATATCGTTCAACTCTATCAGCATTGCAAGCTCTTCAGCCTTTCCTTTGCCGATGTAGAAAGCCGGATCAATACTGCTTTTAGATTGTACAATTTTGAATATAGATTCCGCCCCTGCGGTATTAGATAGTTCTTCTAATTCGGATAGGTGTTCTTCAACCAGTTCCCTGCTTTGCTTTTTTGTTTGAAGCGCAACAAGCATTGCTCGTTCTGTTATTTTTTTTGAAAGCTCAATCATCCCTTCAACTCAGCTATTTCCTTTTTTGCATTTCTTGCTATTGCCATTTCAATTAATGCAATAAATATAGCGGCAATTAAAAAATACCTCCATAATTCTGAGCCAAATCGTGCTTGTAAAATCTGTTGAACCGGATTTTCATCATTATCAATCATTAAAAATGTACCCTTAAATTTTATTCCTTTCAGATAATTCACGAAATCATTTTCTGATAAATATTCAACCACAGATTCGAGTGGATCTGTATTTACACATACACTATTTAACAATTTTTCACCTGAAAAGAATTTATAATTTCCAACCAGTTCAGTTGAATTATATGTTAAAAAATTTGATGAAATAATCTCATTCATATTAACCAAGTCTTCTTTACTATCCGGTCGTAATATTTTTATCTGTGGCAGTGTTCTGTTTGAGACATTGACATTTATTTTTTCGCCGGCAAATTGCTCCTCATTAACAGATTTATTTGAGGAAATATATAACACAATCTTATTTAGTAATGGAGCAAAAATACTTTTAAGTGGAAAATCATTCCACGCTAGATCAGCAGAAGAGTTAAACAAAAAGATTTTTCCACCGTTCGTACTGTATTCACTTAAAAAGGAACTACCATCAATCAGTTTTATAATACTTTTTCCGTTTTCCGTAACATTAATTTTATGATAAGAATTAATCTTCGGAGATTCAACCTGCTTCTTTTCTTTTTCTAAAAAGATATTTTCAAATAACGGATGATGAAAATCAATTTCATCAAACTCCATGGTATTTCTTCCCTCGATTTTTACAATTCCATTCGATGCAGGAATATTTAATTCGGCTAGTGAGGAATTTAATATTTCAACAGTGCCATTTGAAGAAGGAAAAATTACAATTCCTTTTCCCTGGCTTAGAAATTCCTGAATCTTTTTGCTGATATTTTTTAAGCTGCTGCTATTAATTATCACTGCATCATAATTCTGTAATTGAATTGCGCCTGCTTGATTTACATTTCTATTAGTAACATTAAAAAATCCATCTACACTTGCTGACCGTATAGCTAAATTAATAAATCTGCCGTTTTCAATTGCATCATTCAAAACAAGTACATCTATTTTTTCGGGAATATAAATTGAAGTATATCTTTTGTTATCCTTCAGAATATCATCCTCTTCAATTTCAACAAAAGCTTCTATTAAGCCACTGCTTTTTGTAGGAGCTTCCAGATTTGCAGTTTTTGTTTCTCCGGGATTTAAATTCAAACTTTGTTGTGCGGATCTTTCATCCTCGATAAATAATGATACAACAAGATTATTTATAGATGTAGATGAGTAATTTGTTACTTCTGCTTCAAACTTTACGGGTTTGTTTTTTTCGAAGATTTGCGTGTTCAGTTTTAAATCTGAAATTCCTACATTTAATATTTCTCTGCCGGAAAAATCAAAAGCGTAAAAACGGACCTGCTCATTTAAAAGCTCGTTTAAATTTGTTACGTTTTCCTGAGTCGTTAATCTTCTTTTTTGAAAATCTGTAAGTAAGTAAATTTCTTTATTGAAATTTCGTGACGTGCCGATCAGCTTTGCAGCTTTTACTATTGCACTGTTCAATTCATTGCTGATAAAAGAGATTTGAATATCATCAAGTTCTGATTTAAATCTTTCCAAATTTGTTGTATGATTTATTTCTTCCGGCTGATGCGAGACCAAAATCAATCCCGCTTCATCACCCTCCTGCATTTGATTTAAAATTTCTTTTATTGTTTGCTTTGCATTATTAAAGTAGGAACCCTGCTGATCAATTACAGACATGCTGAACGTGTCATCCAAAATAAAAACTGCTGTAGTTTTTGCTGCAGAAGTTGTTCCGCCAACTGAAACACCTTCAAGTGTTGGTCGCGCAAATGCAGTTACAATTAAAAGAATAATTAAAACTCTCAGTGCAAGAAGCAGCCATTGCTTTAACTTGATTTTTCTGATTTTATTCTTTTGAAGTTCTTTAAGAAACTGTAACGTACTGAACTCAATTTTTTTCAACTTTCGCAGGTTAAGCAGATGAATCAAAATCGGAATAGATGCAGCAAGCAATCCGAACAATATCGCCGGGTTTAAAAATGTCATTCAGTTGTATTTTGATTTGAAATTTACTTTAAATGTGAAAATAGGTATATACTTAGCGTTAAGCTACACTCAATTTTGCATACAAAACAGTTAAGTCTATTTCTGTAAAAGCTATGTTGTCTGTAATTTAGTTGTTGAGATTTCGGTATACAGGCTATATAATTGCATACGGTTATTTTTCAATAATTCAAATGTTATGGGCGAAATATTAGAAAAAAGGTTAAAGCAGAAAAAGTTCAGCAGCGTTGAACAAGAGGCACTTTTAAATCTATTTATTGCTTCAAACTATTTGAGATTGAAAATAGATAGTGTTTGCAATCATTTTGAATTAACCCATGCACAATTTAATGTTTTAAGAATTTTAAAAGGTGCACATCCACACGGATACCCGCGGGGTGAAATTATCAGACGAATGGTAGAACCTTCCCCCGATGTAACGCGTTTAACAGATAGATTAATTAAAGATGGTCTGGTTGAACGATATAATTCTGATGAAGATAGAAGGCTTTC
>JABDPB010000062.1 GCA_013042995.1 Ignavibacteriaceae bacterium
ACATTGTAGGCAGGATTACCAGGCTGCATCTGATCTACAATCCAGAGGTGCTGCTGTGCGTAAGATAAAACTGCAGGTTCATTTTTGATTCTTGCAGGAATCATCTTTGAGTCTTCTTGCTTATTTAAAGCACCTTTAAGTCTCTGATCTAACAAAGCCTGTTGTTTAGGAGAGAGTGTTGTCTTCTTTTCCATTTTCTACTTGATAATTCCCTTATACTTTTTAGTTTATCTGGTTAATTGAATTTATTGTTTAATTATCTGAACCGGTTTCTAATTCATTAATGTCGGCAAAAATTTCTTTTTCAATTTTTGATGCTAATTTTTCAAGAGTTGGATATTTAAAGATGTCTCCAATAGATAAAGTTACACTGTATATCTCCTGAATCCTTGATATAACCTGGATTGCAAGAAGCGAATTACCGCCCAGTTTAAAGAAATTATCTTTTTTTGATATATGCTCCACACCGAGGGCATTTACCCATATTAATGCTAACGGTTTTTCCGAGTCCGTCAGACCTTCGAAACTCGATTGTATATCTGCATTAACTTCATCAGAAGAGTGTGAAACTGCATTAAACAATTTTTTGGAACTTCTGCTAAGATCCGCTTCGCCTCCGGGAGATATAATTACCTGCGAAAAAGTTTCATTGAGAATACTATTGAATGCTTTAACACCTTCAGCATTAGTAATAGATTTTTTTATAGATTCTTCTTTCCAAGAATTATTACCTGGTTCTGATTTAAGATTTGCTACAATCCCTACCTCTTTCCACCCGGGCCAATTAATTGAAATAAATTTTGTACTATTTAGTGAATTGAAATGGTTTGCGAAAGCATCCAGATAATTATTCGCCGCACTATAGTCAAATTGACCGGCTGGGGCAAGTAAAGAATTAACTGAAGAGAAGAGAACGAAAAGTCCAGGCTCGAAATCTTTCATCGCTTGATAAATATTTAACGTACCAAAAACTTTTGGTGAAAGAACTTTGTCTATCATTTCGATGTTTTTATTTACCAATAAATTATCATCAATTATTCCGGCAGAATGGATTACAACATCTATCTTTCCATATTTCTCTTTTAGATTAAGAGCCATTTTGCCAATAGCTTTTTTATCATTCACATCAGATACTATTATTTCCACTGTTGATCCTGATTTTTCAATTTCATAAATCTTTTTAATTATTTCTGAAATTTTTCCATCCTCACCATTTTTTCTAAGCAAATCGTTCCATTCAGTCCTATCCGGGAATGAAGATCTTTTGGTTAAAATCAGATTGGAATTTGAAATCTGCGAAAAGTAAGTTGCTATTTCTAAGCCAATCCCTCCGGTTCCGCCTGTGATCAAAATAGTTTTTCTTTTTGCGGTCAAATTTTGTGCTGGATCACCCAAATCTTTCAATTTAATGTTTTCAAATGCTTGGGTCCATCTGTATTTACCTCTGTATGCTATCACCTCGTCATTATCATCTCTGAGAAGTTCCTCAATAATTTGATGGGAGACTTCACCTTCTTTCTCATCAAAACTCAGATCAATATTTTTACAAAAAACATTAGGAAATTCTTTGTTAATTACCTTCGATGGGCCAAATAAAACAGAATGCTCGGGGGAGTTCAACTTTTCATTCCCTATAACTGAATGCAGATTGGTTGAAATTATTCCAATCTGAATCTTTTGGTTAAAACCGGCATGAAGAAGTGCATTGGAGATAAAGAATAGACTATAAACACTATCATAAAACCTATCCTTTAATTCATCATTTGATTTTGAAAAATTTTGAGTAAACTCAGAATTCCAGAAATGAACTATTTTATCCGGGACAAAATTAACCGATTTAAGATTTTCAAACAGGTTTTTAAAGTCATTATTAGATTTCTTATCGATGACAAATTCATTGTCACTAATCTTATTGTAAATATCGCCTTGTAATACTACAATCACTTCCTGAGAATGGTGCTGTAGTTTTTCTATCAGGTTTCCCGCAAAATTTCCGCCATCAGAAAATATTAACCATTTTTCACTCTTTAAAGGATCTGGAGTGATTTGATCAGGTGCTTTAGTAGACCTTTTCCAACTCAATGAGAAAAACCATTCTGAAAAATCTTTAACATCATCTAAAGAATTATCGGAAACACTTTTTTGACCAATGGGAGTTTTATACCAATGTTTTTTTCTTTCAAAAGGGTATGTTGGTAATGAGACTCGTCTAAACTTTAAATTATTGTAAAATTTATCCCAATCAATTTTAACACCCGCAAAATGCAATTGACCTATAGTTTTTAACAGCATTATATTATCAGAAAGTTCCTCAAGCGGATGGCGCATTGAAGAAATGATTAATTGTTCTTCCTTTTTAGTAGGGCTTTGGTTTGCAAGTGCAGTTAGTGTAGTATTAGGTCCAACTTCGAGCAAAACTCTATGTGGTTGCTCTAAAAGTAATTTTATTCCGTCTGCAAAGCGAACAGTACTCCTTATGTGGTCTACCCAATAATTGGGATTACTTGCTTCTAAGTTCTCAATTAACTTTCCACTCATATTTGAAGCAAATGGAATTGCAGGTTTCCCGAAGTTTATTTCTTTTATTGCTTCATAAAATTCGTTTAAAATAGGTTCAACCATTTTAGAATGGGAAGCAGTAGATATTTTTAACCTTCTAAAATCTATTCCATCGGAAGTGAGTGATTTTTCCATCTCTTCAATAGCAGCTATCGGCCCGGAAGCAACACTAATAGAAGGAGTATTAATTACAGCTATCGATAACTCATCGCCAAAATACTTTTTTAGTTCCAATTCGTTTAGAGGTACGCTAGTCATAGCACCAACTGGTAACTTCTGAAATAATTCTGAGCGCTTTGTTACCATATAAAGTGCATCTTCTAAATTTAAGACCCCTGCTATACAAGCTGCAGTATATTCACCAAGACTATGTCCTATCATTGCAGACGGCTTAATTCCTAAAGACATTAAATACTTTGCCATTGCGTATTCAATAATAAAAAGTGTGGCCAAGCCAATGGTCGGCTTAGTGATTTGTGTTGCTGCTAACTTTTCCTGATTTTTTTCAGGAAATAGAACCTCTTTCAAATTTTTGTTAAGCAGTTTATTTGCTATAGCCAGGCATTTATCTACTTCGTTTTTAAAAATTTGTTCTTTATTATAAAGTTCTCTTCCCATATTTATGTGCTGAGCCCCGCCGCCCGGGAATAAAAATACAACATCTCTTTCCAGAGTTTCAACTTCAAGATCTAATATTTGTTCGGAATCCTTTGATTTAAGTACTTCTACTAATTTTTTAGAATCATTAGAAACGACAATTCTTTTTTTATCAAAAATCTTTCTACCCTCTCTCAGAGTAAAGGCAACATCTGAAAGATTATTATCTGGATTGTTTGTTAAGTGATTCGCTAAATTTGAAGTAAGTTCGTTTAATGCGCTATCGCTTCTGGCAGAAAGGAAAAGAATTTCATCGGAAGCAGGTTTCACAGCAGGTAGTAATTTTGGTGCCTCCTCTAAAACTATATGTGCATTCGTCCCTCCTATACCAAGTGAGCTGATACCTGCTCTAAGCGGAGTATCTTCATTCTTCCAACTTGATAATACTGAGTTAACAAAAAATGGACTGTTCTCAAAATCTATTTCCGGATTTGGGGAATCGAAGTTTATACTTGGAGGAATCTTCTTGTTTTTTAAAGCAAGCACTGTTTTAATTAATCCGGCAATACCGGCAGCAGCATCAAGATGACCTATGTTCGATTTAACTGATCCAATGGCACAAAAACCTTTATTATCAGTTGTTGTTCTAAAAGCTTTAGTAAGTGCTGTAATCTCAATAGGATCACCTAAAAATGTTCCGGTTCCGTGAGCTTCCACATATTGGATTTGATCAGCTTTAACACCAGCATTAGCTTGTGCCTCAATAATAACATGTGCCTGGGCTTCTACACTTGGTGCCGTGTAATCAACTTTAGTACGTCCATCATTATTAATTGCCGAGCCCTTAATTAAAGCATAGATATTATCCTTATCATTCAGAGCATTTTTTAATTTTTTAAGAAGAACTACTCCCCCGCCGCTACCGAATATTGTACCGCTTGCATTTGCATCAAAAGGTCTGCAATGACCATCCCTTGTATGGATACCACTTTCCTGGTAATAGTGTCCGGTATTAAGCGGAACCCGGATGGCAGTTGCACCAGCTAATGCCATATCGCATTCTTCGCTTAGTAAGCTCTGACAGGCTAAATGAACCGCTACGAGAGATGTTGAGCAAGCTGATTGGATATTTAAACTCGGTCCTTTTAAATTCAACTTGTAGGAAACTTTTGTAGCTAGGAAATCTTTATCGTTTCCGAGAAGAGTGGGTATGTACTCTGTCACAAATTTTTGTGTCAATCCGCTAAAAAGGAAATATGTATTCATAGCTGTACCGCCAAAAACACCTATTGGTTTTTGGTATTTATCCGGATCATATCCGCCGTCTTCAAGGGAACAGGAAGCTAACTCAAGGAAAAGTCTCTGCTGCGGATCCATATACCGGGCATCTCTGGGTGAATATCCAAAAAATGAAGCATCGAATTTATCAGCATCTTCAAGAATAGGTGCAGCTTTTATAAAATTAGGATCATTATATGTTGAAGGACTTACACCAGATTCTTTTAATTCCTCATCTGAAAAGAATGTAACAGATTCTTTACCCTGACTGAGAAGCTTCCAGTATTCATCTAAATTTTTCGCCCCGGGAAACCTGCCAGCCATACCAATAATAGCAATATCAAGCTCCGGATCAGTATGTTTCATATCTAGTATTTCGTTCATAAAACTTCGATTTTTTAAATTTCTAGTTGGGCTAAATATAATTAACGTAATTATATAAATATTTGTAAAACTTCATGATTAAATTTTAACCCGAATAAGTGAAAACTATTTTAGTTTTACTTCGATGCGGTCTCTAAAAAATTCATTTTTAATAAGATGTTTTGTTAATCAACAACCAATCCCATCCTTAGCAGATCGTAATATTCATTATCAACTAAGCACTCTTTTCGAAGTATCCCCTCTACCTGAAAACCCAGTTCCTTATTTAACGTAACATTCCTAATATTATTCTCTATAGTATTAAGGTAAATTTTCTTTAAACCCAGATTATTAATACCAAACTGAATCCATAACATAGTCGCTTCTTTCGCATATCCCTTTTGTCTGTAATCACTTTCCCCTATTAATTTTCTCATTTCTGCCTTGTGATGGAATTCATCTTTATCCAGGTATCCCATTAAACCAATTGGAGTAGAATCGGGTAATGTAATGATCCCAAGAATATTTCTTTCATCTTCAATTAATTGATCTAATGTAACATCTCTTGTGTAAGATCTTGATAACAGAAACCATCTGCCAAATTCATCTTCCGACCAACTTTTAACAATATTGTAATCAGTTACTTTATCAAACAACCTGATTCTTATTTGTTTTCCCTTTAAAGGAAAATTAAGTTTAACCTGTCCTTGTTTTTTTATAAGCTTTTTTGTTGATAAATCAGTTTGAGTTTTACTTAATGACAAATCCAGTAGAGCATCTACAAGTGTAATGTAATCGGAATTTTTGAATTTCCATTTTGATGTTTCATTAATAATTGCTTTCGAAACAGCTTCTACTGTCATATCATTCATAACTTTGATTTCGAAATCAGTCATTGGTGTACCCTTCTGATTATAAAAAAATTATTTAGTGCTCATTGGAACAGCTTTAAGATAATATTTCTTATCTTCCAAATCATTTGTGTGATTTATAATACCTTCAAAGCAATCAAGCCGTTTGTTTAATTCCTTGCCAATTTACTTAATACGGCTCACACCGCTGTGCATACTTGGCATTTCAAAAACTGCCAACCCTCTAACAACAAGATCTTTCCCAGCTATCTCAAATATTGGCGACTCAGAAGAACAGCGTTTTTGTCTTTGATTAATTACAACTGGTCTGAAAAATATTTTCATAACTCCAGGTTAAGATGTAAATTCAAAAAAGGAGAAAAAACTCTACCCGGAACAAAGAAGACAAACGCAAGAATCAATAGGGATTTTTATTAAACTAATTATTGAATTCAGCCAAAATTTTACAATTTTTATACCCAAAAAAGTGTTAAAAACCGAAAATTTTACTGCTAATATATTCGTTTAATCTTATAATTAGATTGTGCTTTTTACGGTGTATCAATTTAATAATAATTATTTTCCCAACACACCTGCTTACTGTTTACACATCGACTACAATTTCTGCTGCAACATTGACGCATTTTGGGTTTATCATTATTTCATAATTATCATTTTATTGGTTTTTATAAAGCTTCCAGCCTCCAGAGTGTAAAAATAAACTCCGCTTGGTATTCCGTCTTTGGCGGATGAGATATTAAATATCGTTTCATAATTACCAGGACCAAGTCTTTCATTCACCAATACTGCAATTTCACTTCCGAGTATATCCCATATCTTTAATTTAACTAACGCTTCCTCCGGGAGAGAGAAATTAATCGTTGTTGTTGGATTGAAAGGATTAGGATAGTTTTGATACAAGTTATAAGCATCTATAGATATCGAGACGCTAACCTCGTTCGAATATTCATATTGTCCATCAGTATCAATCTGCTTTAATCTATAATAATATTCCAAGCCTGATGTTAATCTACTATCAGTAAAGGAATAATCCTTAATTGAATTACTGTTTCCGGAACCTTCAACAAAACCAATTTTTTGCCACATCTTATTGCTGCCTGACCTTTCTACATTAAATCCATAATTACTCACTTCGGTTTCTGTAGTCCAGTTAAGAACAACATTATCTTTAACAACTTTTGCATTAAAATTTACAAGTTCTACAGGCAACGGAAAATTTTTCTCACTTATACCCATAGCATAACCGCTGCCACTGCCACCAGTATATTGGGCAAATCCAAGGGAAGAAAATAAGACAGCAAGAGGTAAACACTTTAATAATATTTTAGTTTTCATAATTATTTTCCAAATTTAAAAGTTTATATTAGGGAGCCGTCCTAACCAGTCTCATTCCGTCTTCCAGTGCTCTAAAATTAACTTGTACATTTATGAACATTCTATCAGAAATTCTTAATCTTTCTGGAGGCCATGCGAAATCTCCTCCTATTCCCCCTCCTCTAAATCCAGCGCCAGGAACTTTGTCAATCTGACCATTTGCAATAAGAGAAATAGGCCAATCAGAAATATTATGTTCACCATTATTAGTCAAAACTCCATTACCATGTGTACCCTCAAAATCTCTACCTTCTTGTGTACCAAGACTAACTACTGTTTCCCATAGGTTTCCTGTCAACTCCATAACCCCATAATAACTGGCGCCTGCAATAATTCTAGTCGAACTACCAGTTGCAAATATTCCGGCTCTTAATGGTCCAAACTGAAAGTCTACAGTTCCGGTATAAGCAGAGTTTCCATTAGTACCTGAACTAGAAGGAACTTCATTCGGCGCTCCCGGATTAATAATGGGCTCATATGAAGACGAATGTAAACTTGTATTTCCCCAGCCATATTCATTAACAGTGGGCGTTAGAGTTCCTCTGCAAGCTTTTTCGAACTCGAGTTCAGTAAAAGGTCTAAGACCAGCCCAATCAGCATAGGCAGAACCATCTAACCAATGAAGATAATTGCACGCTAAGTCTTTACCATCTCCCGGGATTTCATCATCATTATAATCGCAATAAAACGTTATTGGAAGTGAAGAAGAAATTGTAGAATCGCATTTTATAGAATTACGTGCAATCATTGTCTCTGATCCACCAGGTAATGAGGTACCGGAGCCATCCGGATCTATCATTACATAACGGTTTGTAACATTTACCATGCCTGTTGATAAATCAGTTGCCGTTCTTTTGTCTTGCTGGTTTCTTGTAAGACAATTAAGAAAATCCACATATTGTCCCTGGGTTATTTCATATTTCATCATATAGAAAGCATCATACCCTTTTGGATATAATAAAGGGAGTAATTTTGTTGTTGGTGAATTGTCAAAATCATCTGGATAGTCAATATTCAACCCCTCATTATTATTATTTCCTATATTACTTGAGCTCGTTCCGCCCAAAGTATAAGTGGAAAACTCAGAGGTTATTTCAAATGGTACTGACGTAGAATCAGCACGATGAAGATGACCGGCTATATCTGTACTTGTTCCATCTCCAACATGAAAGCTTCCAGTCGGAATGTAAACCATTTCGATGGCAAAAACTTTTACAGTAACATTAGCATTATCATCTGTTATGCCATCAACACCATAATTCCAGCGTAGCTGAACGGCAGACAAACTAAATGTGCCCGTTCCATTGCCGTCGCGATAAATGAACGCACCCTTACCGTCCGATGGCACATCTATTGCACTTCCAGTTGGTGGAGTATACCCAGATGTATTTAGTGTAGCGTGCTTCCACTCAGCTTCACCTTGGACCTTGTACTTTACAAAAACCCAGATTGCATCGTAATTAAATGGTGCAGATTGTCCTGTTCCTGTCAAATCATTTCGCCAAGAATTCTCCCAGGAAACATCAAACTGAATAAATGTAAAATTATTCGTGGCATCTTGCCCTACAAGCTGAACATTACCAACCGAGAGATTATTGGCAAAGATTGATGTAGAAAAAAGCAGAGTAAACATTGTAAATTTCTTTATAGTTCTCATAGGCCCTCCGATTTATTTTGCAATAAATCTAATAATT
>JABDPB010000072.1 GCA_013042995.1 Ignavibacteriaceae bacterium
GAATTAACATGAATCGGATCAAACGCTTCCCTGGTCAACCTGTTTGAATATGAATCATCAAAATCATAATAATCAGAACTGCGCCACTGAAATATCACATTCTTATTTTGATCTAATTCTTGTACCACTGATTGTGCAACTTTAGCATTTGGATAACCGCCTAATTCAGATAAATCCATGATTTGTAAATCATATGCAAAGAGTAGGGAATGTCCATTCGGCAACAGCTGGAAATCATGTGCTTCGGCAATATATCCATTACCCATTTGAAAGCTGTCTATCATGGTAAAGCTGTTATCCATAACCTTGTGAATGACTTCTCCGCCGCCTGTGAATGTGTGATGATTAAGAAATTCTGCGTAAGAATATTTTCCGTTTGGTTGCACTTTAAAGTCGTACGAGTAATCGTTCGGCAACTCTTTATAATAAAATGGAGTGCCGTCATTGTTCAGCATCATAATGTAATAACCTACATTCGGAATGTCACGTGAAACCGTTAGAAACACATAACCAGGAGCAGTTTCACCTAAGACTTCTGTTCTAATTGAAGGAAAGTTTGCCGGGAGGGTATCTGGTTCCAGAAGATAATGTATTGGAGCAGAGATTTGATATTCATCTGTCAAATATTCATGAAGCAGCAACCGTTCGGATAAAGGAGTAATTCCAAAGGAGAATTGAAGCTGTGAAAGTGTTTCATCATTAGTAGTAATTAAACCTAGATTTAAATTGACCTGGACTTTTTCATCAGGAAGAAATTTTTGAGCCGGTTTAAAAATCACGGTCTTTCCGTCAGTCGACAATATTAATTCGCCCGACATAAGTCCACTTTTGCTTCCAACAACTTGTATTAAATTTGGCTCAGCTAAGCTCGTTGGATTGATAAATCTTCCATCACGAATTATGATAGTAGATTCTCTTGAGTTTAATTCCGATCCAGGAACAGGAGAAATAAACTGATATTCATCTGTGTCCTGTGCAACCGTCTGCAGAGAAATTAAAAAGAATAAAAAAGCTACTAAAAAAAAGTTTAAACATTTCATTTCGCCCTCTACGAATTAATATTAAATTTTTTGCTTTCTTGATGTGATTGGTGTGGTTGAGACTTCGAGTAAAAATTCATTTTTATAAAATAAAATATTGAATAAACTTATTTAGAAAATTATAGACATAGTTGTGATTAAACAAGGTAAGATTCTGCTTAGAGATCTCATTAGAGAAGAACAGTATTTAAAGTTGTTCTTTAAGGCTTTAAAATTTTGAGTAGATAAATAATTTTAGACACTTCAATTTATTTTTTAAGGGAGCACTTTAATTATATACGAAATAATTACTTACTGCATTAGTAACAAAAAATAAAAATTTAAATAATTTAATAAAACTATTGTCTTTATCAATTGTAAACTTTAGTTTCAGTTCCTAATTGAAAAGTTAATAGTGAAGTGAGGGCTTTATTATATGGATACACTGTTCAAGAACAACTTTAAAGATTCTTTTAAATATTCTTTCCTCATTGCAATTTTTATTTCTTTCTTACTTCTAATAGTTTCAATCATCTAGCACCCTTCAGAACAAAAATTTTTCTTAATATAGGGAGATCATTTAAAGACTCTTTATACCATCGCATTACAGGTTTTTTTCCATTAAATTATATATTAAAATTTTTCTATTTACGTTAGTTATATTTTTCTGCGGAGATTCAAATGAACCGAAAAAAAATCATTCCAGCAGTTAGAACAAATAATATTACTTACGCAGTAAGAGATATTGTTGTGCTAGCCAACCAGGTGGCTAAGAGCGGCAAAAAAATGTTATACCTGAATATTGGTGATCCTAACTTGTTTGATTTTCAACCACCGGAACATCTTGTTGCATCCACTTACGAAGCAATGATTAAAAACTTTAACGGTTATGCTCCATCTTCCGGAATTCAGGAAGCGCGTGATGCAATTGAAAGAGAAACAGTTAGGAAAGGAATTGAAAATGTACACGATATTTTTGTAACAACTGGTGCAAGTGAAGCAATTGACATCTGTTTAACTGCATTAGTAAATGATGGTGAGAATGTTTTAACTCCAACTCCCGGATATCCCCTGTATACGGCAATTGCTAGTAAACTTTCGATGATGGAAAATCCATATTTTTTAAACGAAGATAACAACTGGCTGCCTGATATTGATGATATCAAAAGCAAGTTGAATGATAAAACCCGAGCAATAATTTTAATTAACCCGAACAATCCGACTGGTTCGCTTTACACAATTGAAAATTTAAAGGCGATAATTGATTTAGCACTTGAAAATGATCTTGTAATTTTTGCTGATGAGATTTACGATAAACTTTTATTTGATGGAAAAAAACACGTTTCAATTGCATCCTTAAATAAAGATGTTTCCTGTGTTACTTTTGGCGGACTTTCAAAAAATTATATGGTCCCGGGATTTAGAATAGGATGGGGAATAGTGAGCGGCAGACAGGAAATTTTATCTGAATACATTGAAGCAATAAATAAAATTCTTCGTGCGCGGCTGTCAGCTAATCATCCCGAACAGTATGGAATCAAACCATCCCTCGAAGGTGATCAAAAACATCTAAATGAATCGAATGAAAAGTTAAGCACAAGAAGAGATATGACTGTAGAAATGTTAAATGATATTCCGGGGATTTCCTGTGTTAAACCGGAAGGAGCATTTTATGCTTTCCCTCAACTACATCAAGTTCAATCTGATGCACATTTTGTTGCAGAGCTGATTAAGGAAACAGGAGTGGTAGTTGTTCCCGGTAGTGGCTTTGGACAGGTTCCTGGAACAAATCATTTTAGAGTTGTGTTTCTGCCAAACGAAGAAATTCTAGGAAACGCTTACAAGGCTATCGGAGATTTTTATCAAAAGTATTTAGAAAAATTTCCTGAGATGACTGAAGTAAATTAACTTATTATAAATCATTTTAATATAAATCTCTTTAATCAAAAAAAACTAATATTGTTTCTGATAGTGCAAGCTTGTTCTTATATTTGCACTTCAAATACGGATAGAAAATAGACTTAATAAATTGGATAAGTATTATTTAACAACTCTTCCTAACGGAACGAGAATCATTTCAGAATATATTCCATACGTAAAATCTTTTAGCATCGGTTTTTGGTTTAATGTAGGCGCTAGAGATGAGAACGCGCGCAATAACGGTATATCTCATTTTATAGAGCATATGGTGTTTAAAGGTACGAAAAGAAGATCTGCTAAAATGATTGCTGAAGAGATAGAGTCTTTTGGCGGATATATAAATGCCTTTACGTCCAAAGAGCACACTTGCTTTTATTCAAAAGGATTATCCCACAACATAGGTAAAACCTTTAATGTTATATCTGATATGATTCAAAATCCACTATTTCGTGAAAATCATATAAAAAAAGAAGCAGGTGTTGTAATTGATGAACTGAAAGATCTAGATGACAGCCCTGAGGAATTAATTTACGATAAATTTGAAGAAATAATTTTCAGTGGTAATACACTCAGCTTGCCGGTAATTGGAAGAGAAGGGAATATAAAAAATTTTACTTCGGAATCACTCTTTAGATATCATAACACAAATTATAAAACAAAAAATCTTTTAATAGTAGCCTCTGGGTCGGTTAAGCATGATGAATTAATTAAGCTAACTGAGAAATACATTTCACAAAATAAATCAAGATTCAGTCGAAGCCGTGATCAATTCAAAAAGAAAAAGGCTGCTGACGTATTGTTTGAAAAAGAAATTCAGCAGGTTCATACCATTATTGGAAAAACTGCACCCGGTTATAAAGATAAAAAAAGAAATGTGGTTCGTTTTCTTTCAGCTTTACTAGGTGAAGGAAGTAGCTCACGATTATTTCTTGCGGTTAGAGAAAAGCTCGGTATAACCTATCAAATAAATTCTTTCTTGAATTCCTACTTTGATGCCTCAGCGTTTGGCGTTTATTTTTCAACAAACATAAACCAATATGATAAAGTTATTGAAATTGTTTTGAGAGAATTTAAAAAGTTGAGAGAAAAACGGGTATCCGAGAGGGAACTAAAAAAGGTGAAAGAATATTTAAAAGGAGGACTGCTTCTCAATCTCGAAAATACAACAAACAGAATGATGCGAATGGCAAACTCGATGCTCTATTATAATAGAATAGTTTCTATTGAAGAATATTTAAAGAAAATTGATAGAATTAGTTCAGATGATGTGCTTAAAATTGCAAACGAATCTTTGAATGAAGCGCAATTAATAAAAGTAATTTTAAAATCAGTCAAAAGTTGAGCAAAAATTTAATCGCTTATGCCAAATATTATTATTGATGCAAAAACATTAGAGTTTAAAAAAGGGCAGACAATTATTGAAGCTGCCCAAGATAACGGGATTGAGATTCCACATTTCTGCTGGCATCCTAAACTTTCAGTTTCAGGCAACTGCAGAATATGTTTAGTTGAAGTTGAACAAATGCCTAAACTAGTTATTGCTTGTTCTACAATTGCTTCTGAAGGAATGGTTGTTCACACAAAATCGGAAAAGGTTATTGCAGCTCAAAATGCTGTGATGGAATTTCTATTAATTAATCATCCTCTTGATTGCCCAATTTGTGATGAAGCAGGCGAGTGTAAGCTGCAGGACTACGCTTATAAATATAGTTTGGGAGAAAGCAGATTTGTTGAAGAAAAAGTTCAAAAAGATAAAAGAATAAAACTTGGTCCTAATGTAATGTTTGACGGTGAACGCTGTATATCATGTTCGCGCTGTATTCGTTTTTGCGATGAGATTGCTAAGGATCCTGAGTTAACTTTTGTGCAGCGCGGAGATCATGTAACTATCAGAACTTATCCCGGGCAGGAAATGGATAATCCTTATTCAATGAATACAATTGACATCTGTCCTGTTGGTGCACTAACGAGCACCGACTTTAGGTTTAAAGCACGAGTTTGGGATATGTCATCAAATAAATCTGTTTGTGTAGGATGCTCCAGAGGATGCAACACAGATATTTGGGTTCGCAACAATGAAATATTGAGGCAAACAACGCGCTACAATGAAAAGGTAAATAGCTTCTGGATGTGCGATCACGGAAGATTAGAAACCTTTAAACATGTAAATGCCGAAAGCAGAGTTCACTATCCGCAAATTAGAAAAGATGGAGAATTGGTGGAAGTTGGTTGGGATGAGGCATTTTCTGAAGCTGTATCGCACTTAAAAACTTTCCCCAAAGATCAAATTGCTGTGGTCGGTTCTCCTTTTGCAACTTGCGAAGATAATTTTATCACCGCAAAATTTGCAAAAAGTGTGTTAAGTACGGGTAATCTTGATTTTATCAGACATACTAATCCTGAATTTGCTGATGATATTTTGCGTAATGAAGATGTTACTCCAAATACAAAAGGAGCAGTGCTTTCAGGACTTGTCCCATCGCAGGCAGGTTTGGATATAAATGGAATTATAAAAGCGATTAAAGATCAAAAAATTAAAGCTTTGTATTTAATCGAAGATGATCTGGTTCAATGTTTTCCAGAACTCGAAAGTTCTATAGCAAAGTTAGAACTGTTAATTGTTCATACATCAAATTACAACTCGAGTACAAATTACGCAGATATAGTTTTTCCTGCCTCCACTTATGCTGAAAAACATGGAACTTTTCTGAATGGATTTGGAGTACTGCAGAGAATTCGTCCCGCAGTTGCAACAGCCGAATTAGACAGAGCACTCGATGGAATGAATATGAGTAGGCTTGATAAATTCGGAACAAAATTCGATAGCTGGGCTGCAGGCAAAAAAAATGAAGCACGACCAACCTGGAAAATTTTAGTTTCAATTTCAAAAGCTTTGGGATATAAAATGAAATACAATATGGCAGAAGAAGTATTTAGTGACATGGCATCTTCAATTATTGAACTTAAAGGAATCGACTATGATGAGATAAGTGAAAGTGGTGTGCAATTAAAAGTAGAAGACAACAAAACCGTAAATGCAGGCTGATAAAAGATGACAATACTAGAAATTGTAGCTTTTACATTAATAAAAATTGTCATCATTTTAAGTTTGATGCTGTTTACTGTTTCGTATCTCGTCTATTTTGAACGAAGAGTGAGCGCATGGATACAAAATCGACTTGGTCCGAATCGTGTTGGTTGGCAGGGAATACTGCAACCTTTTGCAGATGTATTTAAACTCTTATTAAAAGAAGATATTGTTCCCGAGAAGGCAAATAAAAAACTTCATGCTATAGCACCAATAATTGCACTTTTTGTAGCATTCAGTACTTACGCTGTTATTCCATTCGGTCCAGAGCTGCAGATTTTCAATTATAAAATCCCACTAGTTGTTGCAGATGTTAATATAGGAATCCTTTTTGTTCTTGCCCTTACTTCTCTTGGAGTTTATGCAATAACTTTTGCAGGATGGTCATCCGGAAGCAAATACTCTTTGCTTGGAGGCATAAGATCATCTGCTCAAATGATTTCTTACGAAATTTCCATGGGTTTTTCTATTGGAGGTGTTTTACTTTTTGCAGAATCACTAAGACCCATAGCCATTGTTGAATCACAATCCGGATGGATGTGGAATGCAATTGTTCAACCCATTGGTTTTATTACTTTTTTAGTTTCGGCTTTTGCAGAAACAAACCGCCTTCCATTCGATTTACCAGAAGCAGAACCTGAACTTGTTGGCGGTTTTCATACAGAATACAGCAGCATGAAATTTGCAGCTTTCTTTTTAGCAGAATATGCAAATATGATTATCGCTGCAGGTTTAATAGTTACGCTCTATCTCGGAGGGTGGCAAATTCCCTACATAGATAAATTAGGGCTTCCGTCCCTGGTTGAAACTCTTCTCCAGGTTGGAGCGTTTGTCTTTAAACTAATTGCTGTACTATTCTTTTTCTTGTGGATAAGATGGAGTTTACCAAGATTCAGGTATGATCAATTAATGAATATTGGCTGGAAAGTAATGTTTCCACTTTCTCTGTTAAATATTATCTGGGTAGCAATTTTAATAATGATTTTTAACTAATCATCCTTTAATTTGCGCTTTAGCAAATAAATTATATACTTTCGATTTATGGAAGAAGTAGAATCAAAACCTGTTAAAAGAAGAACGAAGGACTTAAACCTTTGGGAAAAAATATATATTCCTGAAATAATAAAGGGTCTAGCACTAACATTCCGCAATATTTTCAGACCAAAATTTACGATGGAATATCCCGAAGTTAAGTTTGAGCCGCCGGCTTCATACCGTGGAAGACCTGTTCTTGTGCAGGAAGAGAGTGGTGTAGAGCGATGTGTAGCTTGTGGATTATGTTCGCGCGTTTGTCCTGCTTTGGCAATAGAAGTTCAGGCTGCAGAAACAGAACTGGAAAAAGAGCGTTTTCCTGAAAAATTTGAAATTAATATGATAAGATGCATTTTTTGTGGTTTTTGTGAGGAAGTTTGTCCTGAAGAAGCCATTGTTATGAGTAAAGACTACGAATTAGCATTTTTTAACAGGGAAGATGCCTTATATGGTAAAGACAAATTATTAGTACCCGCAAGCGAGTTAGAAGACAGAATTAAGTTCCTCAGACAGTATAAATAGTTGAACTATTCAAATTAATTCCCTTTATTAATCCTTAAATGTTTAAACTGTTGCAAATACTTTTTCTTTTGGGGATTTCTGTATCTGTTTTTCCCTTTTCCAATTCGGATAACTTTAAAGTCACTATTCCTGAATTTATTCCCAAGGGAAAACCATTTGAAGTTATGCTCACAACTTCCAAAGCATTTGAAGATGCAGATGAGTTAGATGTTTATTTGATTACAGATAATTCTCTATTCCTGAATAAGGCTGAACTATGGACAAAAGAAGGAAAATCTGATTTGAAAATCAGTTCAGTGTTTCTTAAGGAATTTTCAACTACAGCATATAACATATCAATTGATTTTAACAGTGAGAATTTTTCCGAAATAGATAAATATTTTCAGATTTTGATTGGCTTTGGACCCCTAAATCTTGAGCAAGCAAGTATTAAACTTTATGCAGAATTTAAGAAAGATGATAAAATAATCGGGTATTTTGAATCTACCAACAAAAATATTTACTCAAGTGAAGATGAAAAACTATTTGACTATTCCGTAAGTAGTTTTGAAAAGTTTCCAATCGCGGATAAAAATGTTTTATTCAATCCAAACTCTTCGTTAAAAATTCCTTTAAATTATAATTCTGATATCAATTTTGTGATTGATTTTTGGGTTAAGCACAGTTCATTTGGCAATTCGTTACTATATTTATTTGATGAACAGGCTGGGAAAGTTGAACTCAGTCTGGATCTAAGTGAATTTCAAATGATGAGCGTTTCATCAATTTTCCATGAGATTTCCAGTTTAAAACCAGCATTCATTTCAAATAAAGCATGGTACCATATTGTTATTTTAATTTCATCTACTGAACCTTCCATATATTTTTATTGCAATGATGAAGAAATATCAAAAGTAAAACTATTGTATGATTTAAATTTTGAGAATCTTTTTCTAAAGTTTGATAATAGTTTAATAGTGCCCTCTAGTCATCTTGAGCAGATTAGACTCTTTAACTTGACCGGATCAATAAAATCAATTTTGCGAAATAAAAATTTTAAAGATTTCACTTCTGCCGGTGTAAAACTTCTGTTCCAAATGAATTTTATAAATTCAGAATTAAACTCTTTAAAAAATTCAGAAAGAATATCTTTTGAAAATTTAGAGTTAGTTAACTCTGATGCACCAATATTTCCACGTGCACCTAAACTCAACTTAAAAGTGCTTAACAACTTTTACGAAATTGAGTGGACAGGGGGTGACTATACAAATGTATCTCATTATGTTTTAGAAAGAGCAGTTGGTGATGATATTTTTATTAAAATCGCTCAACAAGACGCTGAACGGAAAACGGAAAAGGTTTACACTCAGCTGACTGAAAAATCAGACCAGCCTGAAATAGTTTATTACCGAATCAAACAGATTAATCTGGATAAATCTGAAGTTTATTCTGAAATTGCTAAAGTCGGGCAGGGGATAGTAGAAGATGTTATTTTGGAACAGAATTATCCTAATCCATTTAATCCAAAAACTCAAATTGAGTTTGAACTGCTTCAGGATGGAGAAGTTGAAGCTGTTGTATACAATCTTGCTGGTAGTGAAGTTGCTTTATTACATAAAGGATTTTTATCGCAAGGAACTTATAAATTTGAATTTGATGGAAGCGAATTACCATCAGGGATTTATCTCTTTCAGGTTGTAACTTTGCAGTCTACACAAACAAGAAAAATGATTTTGGCCAAATAAATTTATTCGATATCTGTTTTTAATAGTAATTTTTTATTAAATGCTCTCCAAAATACTTTCCAGCGCAACATATGGCATTGATGCTTATCTAGTTGAAGTCGAAACCCATGTAGAAAGACAAATTCCCGGTTTTACAATTGTAGGACTTCCGGACAGTGCTGTTAAAGAAAGCCGGGAACGCGTAACCGCAGCAATAAAAAACAGTGGGTTTGAATTTCCGATAAAAAAGATTACAGTTAATCTTGCACCTGCTGATATAAAAAAAGAAGGTTCTTCATTCGATTTACCAATTGCTATTGGTCTCCTATCTGCAATTGAAAAAATTAATTTGCACGATCTTTCTGAAATAGTTTTACTTGGCGAATTATCCTTGGATGGAAATCTGCGTCCAATCAAAGGGGCTTTACCTATCACTGTTGAAGCTCGTAAAAAAGGAATTAAAAAAATAATTCTTTCAAAAGATTCTTCGATAGAAGCTTCAATTGTTGAAGGGATAGATGTGTACGGAATTGATAATTTAAAGGATGTGGTAAAATTCTTAAATAAAGAAATTGAAATTGATAGTATTCAGTCAGATTTAAATGAAATTTTTTCTCAAGTAAATAAATACCATCTGGATTTTTTGGATGTTAAAGGGCAGGAAAATGTTAAACGCGCACTAGAAGTTGCTGCAGCCGGTGCACATAATATTATTATGATTGGACCGCCGGGTTCTGGTAAAACAATGCTTGCAAAAAGGTTTCCCTCAATTTTGCCTCCAATGACTTTTGAAGAAGCTTTAGAAACAACAAAAATTCATTCTATCGCAGGAATATTACCCATTGATACAGCATTAGTTACTGAAAGACCTTTTAGGAATCCTCATCACACTGTTTCGGATGCAGCATTAGTGGGAGGCGGATCATTCCCGCGTCCTGGTGAAGTGTCTTTTTCTCATTATGGTGTGCTGTTTTTAGATGAGCTGCCGGAATTCAAAAAAAATGTTTTGGAGGTGTTACGTCAACCGCTTGAAGATTCAAAAGTTACTGTGAGCCGTTCAAAACTTTCGTTGGAGTTTCCAGCAAACTTTATGCTTGCTTCCGCGATGAATCCTTGTCCTTGCGGATATTTTACAGATCCGAATAAAGAATGCACATGTAGTCCTCCGTTAATTCAAAAATATATGTCAAAAATTTCAGGTCCGCTTTTAGATAGAATTGATATTCATATAGAGGTTCCAGCAGTTAAGTACAAAGAACTTTCTGCCGAGGTAACAGGTGAAAAATCGGAAACAATTAGAGAGAGAGTAATTAAAGCAAGGGAAATTCAAATAAATAGATTTACCGGACTCAGTCATATTTATACGAATGGAGATATGGGCTCTAAAGAAATACGTAGTTATTGTAAGCTCGATTCAGCTGGAGAGGATTTGCTGAAAATGGCAATGACCAAGCTTGGTTTGTCCGCAAGGGCATATGACAGGATTTTGAAGGTAAGTAGAACGATTGCAGACCTTGAAAATTCGCAAAATATCAAACCTCAGCATATCAGTGAAGCAATTCAATATCGCAGCCTTGATCGGGAACTCTGGCGCCATTAAAAGAGATTTTTCAATTTTCCTGCCAATCGCAAAATATTTGGAATTTAGCTAGTTTCAAAATATATTTATAGCTCGCATTTTAATTTATAGGGCGGACGCCGGAGTTGGAGAGCCGGGGCGGACTGTAAATCCGTTGGCGAATGCCTTTGGGGGTTCGAATCCCTCGCCGCCCACGGACTTACTGTTGTTTTTTCGGATAAGGGAAAAATTTTTACTGTTTATTCTTCCCTTATTTTTTTGTGTGAAAGTTCATCAGTGTTTGTTATAGCATAAACATTTTTAAAGTTGTAATCTATTCTATTTTTTTGTCATTATTTTTTTTCAAAAGTACAACTTTAACATTACAAAATATTTTGTAATGATAATTATTTATTAACATCTCTGCAACACAAACACATTCACAAGAACAAGTTCTTTAGATAGTGAAATTTAGAATTTGCGGGAGTAACTCAGTTGGCTAGAGTCACAGCCTTCCAAGCTGTTGGTCGCGGGTTCGAGTCCCGTCTCCCGCTCGAAAGCTGCTGACGTAGCTCAGTCGGTAGAGCACATCCTTGGTAAGGATGAGGTCACCGGTTCAATCCCGGTCGTCAGCTCTAAAATGAAAATGCGTTAAAGGAGTTTTAAAATGGCTAAAGCTAAAATAAGACAAATAATTACTCTTGAGAGTACTGCTGGTACAGGTTACAGGTATACTACTACTAAAAATAAAAGAACACATCCGAGTAGAGTAGAATATAAAAAGTATGATCCTGTTGTTCGGAAGCATGTAGTTTTTAAGGAGACCAAATAATACGTCAGTAGCTCAATTGGCTAGAGCAGCGGTCTCCAAAACCGCAGGTTGGGGGTTCGAGTCCCTCCTGACGTGCAAATTTTAATTATAATTTTTATTGCGAGATGAAAGAAAAAATAATAAAGTTTTTTGAAGATGTTGTGAAAGAAATGAAAAAAGTAACCTGGCCAACTAAAGCTGAGCTTGTAGAGTCAACTAAAATTGTAATTGTTGCTTGCCTTATTTTAGCCGGTTTTACTTATGTAATTGATATGTTAATCAATCAGGTAATAAAAGGAATATTTTAATTGAACGACACGATGGAAGCGAAATGGTATGTTATAAGGACTTTTTCGGGGCACGAAAGCAAAGTTAAGCAGTTTCTCGATGCAGAAATTGCAGAGGATGAAGATCTTAAAGCTAAAATAAAGGAAGTTCTCGTTCCTACAGAAAAAGTTTTTGAAGTAAAGGATGGCAAGAAGCGAAGCAAAACAAAAAACTTTTTCCCGGGTTACATTCTCGTACAAGCTGAACTTGATAATAAGGTAAAGGAATTTATTCTTGGTGCCCAATCGGTAATGGGTTTTTTAGGAACACGCAATGCCCCTAATCCTTTGCAGCCCGAAGAGGTTAGGCGAATAGTTGGCAGAATAAATCAGAACGACAGTACTGAAAGAATGGAAACAATTTTTAGGAATGGAGATCTCGTAAAAATTATTGATGGTCCGTTTAATAATTTTAGCGGAACTGTACAGGAAGTAAATGAAGAAAAAATGAAAATGAAAGTAATGGTTTCAATCTTCGGAAGAAAAACCCCGGTTGAAATAGACTTTGTTCAAGCAGAATTAGAAAAATAATTTTTAATCAGGAAAAATTTTATGGCTAAAAAAGTTGATGGATTTATAAAACTTCAAATACCGGCGGGTAAAGCAAATCCTTCGCCACCTGTTGGCCCCGCTTTAGGACAAAAAGGTGTGAATATAATGGAGTTTTGTAAGCAGTTTAATGCTAAAACTCAGGATAAAGATGGAATGATAATTCCTGTTATTTTAACGGTTTATACTGATAAATCTTTTACATTCATTACAAAAACCCCGCCTGCCGCTGTTTTACTTAAAAAGCTAGCAAAAGTTGAAAAAGGATCGCCTGAATCGAACCGTACAAAGGTTGCAAAGGTTACAAGAAAACAATTAGAAGAAATTGCAGAAATAAAGATGAAAGACCTGAACGCTTTTAATATTGAACATGCAATTTCTATGATAGCTGGAACTGCCAGGAGCATGGGCATTACGGTTGAAAATTAATCTGCAAAATTTATTTTAGACGTTAAAGCTATTGGTAATCAAATGAAAAATTCAAAAAGAGTAAAAGAAATTCAAAAAAGTGTTGATGCTGCTAAAGAATATTCTTTAGAAGATGCTGTTAAACTTTTAAAAGAAAATTCTAAAGTAAAGTTTAACGAATCATTGGATTGTGCAATTCGTTTAGGTGTTGACCCACGACATGCAGATCAAATGCTGCGCGGCACTGTATCACTTCCAAACGGAACAGGAAAAGAAGTAAAAGTTTTAGTAATCGCAAAAGGAAACAAAACTCAGGAAGCATTAGATGCAGGTGCAGATTATGCTGGCTTTGAAGAATATCTTGAAAAAATTAAAGAAGGCTGGACAGATGTTGATGTGATTGTTGCAGCGCCAGATACAATGAGTGAATTAGGAAAGCTTGGAAAAATATTAGGTCCAAAAGGCTTAATGCCCAATCCAAAAAGCGGAACTGTGACTCCCGAGGTTGCACAGGCTGTTAAAGAAGTGAAGGCAGGTAAAATAGATTTTAGAGTTGATAAAACAGGTATCGTTCACACATCATTGGGTAAGTTAAATTTTGAAGCTGATAAGCTAGTTGAAAACGTTCAAACATTTATTAATACAATTGTTAAAATGAAACCGGCATCTGCTAAGGGACAGTATGTTAAGAGTTTGTACCTTTCAAGCACAATGGGTCCGGGAGTACAAATTTCTAAAGAAGAAATTCCAACCCATTAGGGTTAGTAAAAAATATTACGCACAAACAAAACGCTTCTAAACCGACACGTAATAATAAAGTGTCCGAAGTAATTCTTCGGAGAAAACAGGAGAAAAATGAACAGAGACGAAAAAGAAGAAGTCATTTCAGAAGTTAAAGAACTTCTGGATAGTTCTACTGCAGTTTATCTTACTGATTACAACGGAATTAATGTTGAGGATATTAGTAAACTTCGAAATCAGTTCCGGGATGAAGGTGTTCGTTACAAGGTATTTAAAAATAACCTTTTCAAACGCGCATTAGATGAATCAGGTAAATACGATAAACTTGCAGATCACTTAGCAGGAATGACAGGATTTGCTTTTACAACAACAAATCCTATTGCCCCTGCAAAAATTATCAATAAATACTTTATTGATAAAGAAAAACTCGCATTGAAAGCCTGTTATGTTGAAGGTGAATATTTTGACGGGAGTCAGTTAAAAACTCTGGCTACATTGCCTTCAAAGAACGAGCTTATAGCAAGTATTATGGGCTCTTTGGATTCACCTGTTTCGGGAATTGTTGGAGCTATAAATGCTGTAATGAGAGATTTGGTAAATGTTGTTGATCAGATTTCTCAAAGAGAAACAGCACAAACAAATTAGAAAATTAAAATTAGGAGAAATAAAAAATGTCAGAGAAAGTAACTCAAGCATTAGATATAATTAAAGGAATGTCGCTTCTTGAAGCAGCTGATCTAAAGAAAGCATTAGAAGAGGAATTTGGCGTAACCGCAGCCGCACCTATGGTAATGGCTGGTGGAATGGCTCCTGGTGGTGGAGAAGCTGCTGCAGTTGAGGAGAAAACAGAATTTGATGTTGTTCTTGAATCTGTGGGCGAGAAAAAGATAAATGTAATAAAAGTCGTTAGAGCACATACAGGACTGGGTCTTAAAGAGGCAAAAGATTTGGTTGATAATGCTCCGAACGCAGTTAAAGAGGCTATTCCAAAAGAAGAAGCTGAAAAACTGAAAAAAGAATTTGAAGAAGCGGGCGCTACTGTAACTCTTAAATAATTATTTCCGTACAGTAACAATTAAAAAATTTTTTGCGTAAAAAGTGATAAGCAAATTTGCGCCTTATTGCTTTTTGCATTTAGTTAAGTATTGCCCTCTAACAAAAAAGTAATTAAAAACTTCAATAAATAGGAGTAGAACAATTGGATAACCAAAGAATATCTTTTGGTAGTATTGTACCTGTTCTGGATGTGCCCGATTTACTAAACATTCAAAACGAAACATTTGAAGATTTCATTCAAATGAAAATTCTGCCGGATAGCAGAACTATTAAAGGTCTTCAAAAAGTGTTTTTGGATAACTTCCCAATTTTCGATAATAAAGAAAATTACAGACTCGATTTTATAGAGTATAATATTGAAAAAGCACGATTTTCTGTTGAAGAATGCATGGAAAGGGGCTTAACTTATGCTGCACCTTTAAAGGCAAAGCTAAGACTCTCTGCAAAAGATCCTGATACAGAAGAATTTGTTAATAGTGTTGAACAGGAAGTGTATTTGGGAAACGTGCCTTTTATGACAGAAAAAGGAACCTTTGTTATTAATGGTGCAGAAAGAGTTGTAGTTTCGCAATTGCATCGTTCCCCCGGAGTTGCTTTTGCTGAAACAATTCACCCTAATGGTACACCAATTTATTCTGCTCGAATAATACCACTGCGCGGATCATGGGTGGAATTTGCTACCGATATAAATCATGTAATGTTTGTTTACATTGATAGAAGGAAAAAATTCCCTGCAACAACTTTACTTCGTGCACTTGGGTATGCAACAGATGATGAAATATTGAACCTGTTTAACCTTGTTGAAGAAGTTGATGTGAACAAAGCTGATTTGGATTACTATGTTGGCCGGACTATAGCTAGTGATGTTTTCGATATGTCCTCGGGTGAAATTTTCTTGAACCGCGGCAGTGCATTAACTGAAGAAGATCTTGAAAGATTAGATGAAGCTGAGGTTGAGTCTATAAAATTCCTAACCAGTGAAACTTCTGCAGAGCAAGATTTGATTGTAAACACTTTAAGAAAAGATACAGCACAATCAAAGGAAGAAGCACTATTTGCCATTTACCGCCAGCTGCGTTCGGGTGAAGCACCCGATATGGAAACTGCTGAAGCTTTGATCGAAAAATTATTCTTTAATGATAAACGATATGATCTTGGTGATGTTGGTCGTCATAGAATGAATGACAAATTAAATTTAAATATCCCTGAGACTAACACAGTTCTTACAATTGAAGACATAATTGAGATTATGAAGTACATCATTAACTTGAAAAATGGTAATGAATCAGTTGATGATATAGATCATTTAGGCAATAGAAGAGTAAGAACCGTTGGCGAGCAGTTAAGCCAGCAGTTTAACGTCGGAATGGCTCGTATGGCAAGGACTATTAAAGAGCGAATGAACATGCGCGATACAGAAAACTTTACACCGCAGGATCTAGTTAACGCAAGAACAATAAGCAGTGTAATAAATGCTTTCTTCGGAACAAATCAGCTATCTCAGTTTATGGATCAGACAAATCCACTGGCTGAATTAACTCATAAAAGAAGAATGTCTGCATTAGGTCCGGGTGGTCTTACTCGCGAAAGAGCTGGATTTGAAGTTCGTGACGTACACTATACACATTACGGTAGACTTTGCCCAATTGAAACTCCAGAAGGACCAAACATCGGCTTGATTTCATCATTAACAATTTTTGCGAGAGTGAATCGGTACGGATTTTTAGAAACCCCATACAGAAAAGTTAAAAAAGGAAAAGTAACAAAAGATGTAGAATTTTTAAGCGCAGAACAAGAAGATATTGTTACTATTGCACAGGCTAATGCTTTGCTGGATGAGCAATCAAGATTTATTAGAGAAAGAGTTAAATCTAGACTGAAAGGTGAATTCCCAATTGTTCCTCCGGATCAAATTGAATTCATGGATGTAGCACCATCGCAGCTTGTTAGTCCTGCAGCTGCATTAATTCCGTTTTTAGAACACGATGACGCAAACAGAGCACTAATGGGTTCTAATATGCAGAGGCAGGCAGTTCCATTACTTATTCCAAAAGCACCAATTGTTGGAACCGGAATGGAAGGAAAAGTTGCATTAGATTCACGTGCAACGTTAATTGCAGAAAACAGTGGTGTGGTTGAGTATGTTGATTCAGATAGAATTTCGGTGAAATACGATATTAACCCCAATAGTATAGAAGCAATTACTTCGTTTAATGAAATTAGAAAAGTTACTTACAACCTGTTAAAATTCAGCGGAACGAATCAGGAAACATGTATAAATCAAAAACCAATAGTTTACGAAGGACAAAAAATCAATACCGGTGATGTCCTAGCAGATGGACACGCAACCGATCAGGGAGAACTTGCACTTGGAAGAAATGTGCTTGTTGCATTTATGCCCTGGCGCGGATACAATTTTGAGGATGCTATTATTGTTAGTGAGCGTTTGGTTAAAGATGATGATTTCACTTCAATTCATATTGAAGAATTTGAGCTTCAGGTTAGAGAAACAAAACGCGGTGAAGAAGAACTAACAAGAGAAATTCCAAACGTTAGTGAAGAAGCTGTTAGAAATTTGGATGAACATGGAATTGTACGAGAAGGTGCCGAAGTAAATGAAGGTGATATCTTAATAGGTAAAATTACTCCCAAAGGAGAAACTGATCCGACCCCCGAAGAAAAACTTTTAAGAGCAATTTTTGGAGATAAAGCAGGTGATGTGAAAGATGCATCGCTAAAAGCACCTCCCGGTCTTCACGGAACAGTTATTAAAACACGTTTGTTTAGTAGAAAAACCAGGGATTTAGAGACCAAAAAAATGGAAAAACTTTCCCTGGAGAATCTTGAAAGAGATTACAATAATAAATTAAAAGAGCATTACGATAAACTTGTTGAAAAATTAACCAAGCTTACTGATGGATTAACCGTTACAGGTGTGCGTGATCTTGATGGAACAGTTACGCTAAGAAGCGGAACAACAATTAAAGACTCCACTTTTCAATCAATTGAAGATATCACTAAACTTGATTATACATTAGATTGGTTCGACAGTAAAAAAACTAACACACACATAAAAACATTATATAAAAGTTACTTTGATCGTCTTGCTGAAATTGGCGAGGAATATAAAAGGGAAAAAATTAAAATTGCCAGTGGAGATGAACTGCCTCCAGGAATTGTGCAGCTTGCAAAAGTTTACGTTGCCAAAAAGCGAAAATTATCAGTTGGCGACAAAATGGCTGGAAGGCACGGTAACAAAGGAGTTGTTGCCAAAGTTGTTCCAGAGGAGGATATGCCATTCTTACCGGATGGAAAGCAAGTTGATATTATCTTAAATCCGCTTGGTGTTCCCTCACGAATGAATCTTGGACAGTTATATGAAACAGCATTAGGATGGGTTGGTGAGAAGATTGGAGTTAAATTTTCCACACCAATTTTTGACGGAGCAAAAGTAGAAAATGTTGATGAATGGCTTCAGAAAGGTGGTTTGGAAATAGGAAGTAAAACCGACCTTTATAATGGAAGAACGGGTGAAAAATTTCATCAAAAAGTAACATGCGGTTTTATTTACATGATGAAACTCAGCCACCTGGTTGATGATAAAATTCACGCACGCTCAATTGGACCTTACTCTTTAATCACGCAGCAGCCATTAGGCGGTAAGGCACAGTTCGGTGGGCAGAGGTTTGGTGAAATGGAAGTTTGGGCGCTCGAAGGTTATGGTGCAGCCCATGCACTTCAGGAAATTTTAACAATAAAAAGTGATGATGTAGCCGGTAGAGCTAAAGCTTACGAATCTGTTGTTAAAGGAGATAATTTACTTGAACCGAACATTCCTGAATCATTCAATGTATTAATTAAAGAGCTTCAGGGCTTAGGTCTTGATCTTACTATCAATTAATTACATTGAAAAAACTTTAATAAAGAATTTAGGAGAAAATTAATATGGCGTTTAGATTTCAAGAACATGCAATGATGGATATTGAGAGTATTACCATCAGTCTTGCCAGCCCTGATGATATTTTGTCCAGATCTTATGGTGAAGTAACAAAACCTGAAACAATAAATTACCGTTCGTTCAGACCGGAAAAAGATGGTTTGTTCTGCGAAAAAATATTTGGACCGACCAGAGATTGGGAGTGTTTCTGTGGTAAGTATAAAAGAATTAGATACAAAGGTATTATTTGCGATCGATGCGGTGTTGAGGTAACACAAAAAAGTGTACGACGTGAAAGAATGGGACACATCGGTCTTGCTGTTCCTGTTGTTCACATCTGGTTTTTTAGAGCACAACCCTCCAAAATTGGAAACATTATTGGCTTAAGTTTAAAAGAGCTTGAAAAAGTTATTTATTATGAATCTTACATTGTAATTAATCCGGGAACTACGGGTTTAAATAAAAGAGATCTTATTTCAGAAGATCAATATTTCGAGGTGATGAACTCATTACCACCAGAAAATCAAAAACTTGATGATACTCATCCTGATAAATTTGTTGCCAAAATTGGCGGTGATGCTGTTAAAAATATTCTCAGAAATACCAATGTTGAACCATTATCAGAAGAACTAAGAGATAAGGTTAAAGTTGAAACCAGTCAGCAGAAAAAAGCTGATCTTCTTAAAAGACTCAGGGTAATTGAAGCATTCAAACAAGAAAATGTAAAAGTTGAAAATAAGCCCGAATGGATGGTACTGGGTTACATTCCTGTTATTCCACCTGAATTAAGACCGCTGGTTCCACTTGAAGGTGGAAGATTTGCAACTAGTGATTTAAACGATTTATATAGAAGAGTAATAATTAGAAATAATCGATTAAAAAGATTAATTGATATCAAAGCTCCTGAAGTAATCCTTCGAAACGAAAAAAGAATGTTGCAGGAAGCTGTTGATGCTCTTTTCGATAATTCAAGAAGAGGCAGTTCTGTTCGTAGCGATAATAACAGACCGCTAAAATCTTTAAGTGATATGCTTAAAGGTAAGCAGGGAAGATTCCGACAGAACTTATTGGGTAAAAGAGTTGATTACTCCGGAAGATCGGTTATTGTTGTTGGACCAGAATTAAAGCTGCACCAGTGCGGATTGCCCAAAGACATGGCTGTTGAACTCTTTAAACCATTTATCATTCGAAAACTTATTGAAAGAGGGCACAATAAAACTGTAAAAAGTGCAAGAAAAGTTGTTGATAGAAAAGATCCTATCATTTGGGATATTTTAGAAAAAATTATTCAAGGTCATCCAGTCTTGCTTAACCGAGCTCCTACATTGCACCGTTTGGGAATTCAGGCTTTTCAACCAATACTTATTGATGAAAAGGCAATACAGCTTCACCCGATGGTTTGTACTGCTTTCAACGCTGACTTTGATGGTGATCAAATGGCTGTTCACGTTCCACTTTCTTACGAAGCTCAGCTCGAAGCATCGTTACTTATGCTTAGCAGTCATAATATTCTTTCACCACAAAATGGAAGCCCCATAGTTGTTCCCACTCAGGATATTGTTTTAGGATGCTACTATCTTACAAAATATGGAGAAGGTGATAATGGAGAAGGAATGGTTTTCTCTTCTCCTGAGGAAGCAATTATTGCACATGATAACGGTGTATTAGGTCTTCACGCTAAAATTAAAGTAAAGATTGATGGCAACTTTATAGAAACAACAACCGGAAGAGTAATTTTCAATCAAATTCTTCCAAACGAAATGGGTTTCATTAATCAGTTGCTTATTAAGAAAACTTTTGGCGGCATTATTGGTAAAATGTATATGCAACTTGGCAATAAAGTTACAGCCAAGTTTTTAGATGATTTAAAAGATTTAGGATTTAAATATGCAACAGAGGGTGGGCTTTCTGTTAGCTTTGCAGATATGGTTGTGCCTGACGATAAAGAAACCCTAATTTCAAAAGCAAACAAAAAAGTTGATGGCATTCTAAGTGAACATGAACAGGGCGTTATTACCGATGCTGAGCGTTATAATAAAATTATAGACGTTTGGACACACACAACAAACGATGTTGCTCGTTCACTAATGGAAAAAATTAAAAAAGCTGACAATGGATTTAACTCGCTTCATATGATGGTTGACTCAGGTGCAAGAGGTTCACAAGAACAGGTGCGACAGCTTGCTGGTATGCGTGGATTGATGATGAAACCTCAAAAAACTCTATCAGGTCAAGCAGGTGAAATAATTGAGAATCCTATTGTTGCCAACTTTAAAGAAGGCTTAACCGTCTTAGAGTATTTTATTTCAACACACGGAGCTAGAAAAGGTCTTGCAGATACTGCATTAAAAACTGCAGACGCCGGATACTTGACAAGAAGACTGGTTGATGTATCGCAGGATGTTATAATAACCGAAAATGATTGTGGAACTATTCTAGGAATTGAAGTTACTGCACTTAAAGATGTTGAGCAGGAAAGAGAGCCGCTCGCCGAACGCGTTACTGGTCGTGTAGCTCAGGAAGATGTTTACCATCCGATTACTGAAGAATTAATTATAGAAGCCGGCGAAACAATTTCTGAAGATATAGCTGAAAAAATTGAAGATGCAAATATTGATTCGGTTTATATTAGAACAGTACTGACATGCGAATCAAAAAGAGGTGTTTGTGCAAAATGTTATGGAAGAAATTTGACAACCGGAAAATTAGTTGAAGTAGGAGAAGCTGTGGGAATTATTGCTGCGCAATCAATTGGCGAACCTGGAACCCAGCTAACCTTACGAACGTTCCATCTTGGTGGAACTTCCTCAAGAATTGCAACTCAATCGCAAGTAGAATCTAATGTCGAAGGTCTTGTTAAATTCGATAGGGTTTCCTTTGTTGATAAAACTATCCCTGATCCGTTCGGTGGAGCGGACTATAAGGCGAAGGTTGTTATTGGTAGAAGAGGCAGTATTAGTTTATACGATGAAAATAACAGGCAGCTTAAGAAGTTTGATATACCTTACGGTGCTGAACTTGCCGTTGAGGACGGTGCAAAAGTAGCCCGTAACACCGCACTTTATCATCATGATCCGTACAATGCATTAATTTTAACAGATATACGCGGTAAAGTTGCTTTTGTAGATTTAATTGATGGATCAACATTAAAACAGGTGACAGATGAACAAACTGGACACGTTCAAAAAGTTGTGACCGATTCTAAGGATAAAACATTAATACCAAACATAGTAGTAGTTTCAGATGATGGTGAAAAGAAATCATTTAACCTGCCTACCAGGTCGTATCTTTCTGTTGATGAAGGCGAGAGTGTAACTGCCGGAACCGTGCTTGCAAAAATTTCCAGGCAGGCAACTAAAACAAGAGATATTACTGGTGGTCTGCCTAGAGTAACTGAATTATTTGAGGCAAGAAGTCCGCAAGACCCTGCTGTAATTTCTGAAATAGAGGGAATTGTAAAATTTGGTGCAAGGAAGAAAGGTTCAAGAGAAATATTCGTAACTGCTCAAGATGGTTCTGATGAGAAGAAATATAATGTAGCACTTGGTAAACACATTTTAGTTCAGAATAGCGATGATATTCCAGCGGGTGAGAAAATAACAGATGGGCCAATAAATCCGCATGATATTTTAAGTATCAAAGGAACAAGCGCTGTTCAGGAATACCTGGTAAATGAAATACAAGATGTTTACCGTTTACAAGGTGTAAAAATTAATGATAAACATATTGAAGTTATTGTTCGACAGATGCTTCAAAAAGTTAGAATTGTTTCACCCGGCGATACACGGTTTCTCGAAGAAGATTTAGTTGATAGGATTGAATTTCTGGAAGAAAATAATAAGATGCTTAATCTATCTAGTGTGGAAGACAAAGGTGATTCTAAATTTAAGAACCATCAGCTTATTGCTAAATCTAAAGTAAGAGAAATAAATGTCGATCTTAAAAAGAAAGATAAAAAGCCCGTTAATGCCAGAGATGCAATGCCTGCAACATTTGAACACGTTTTACTTGGAATAACTCAAGCAGCATTATCAACAGAAAGTTTTCTGTCTGCAGCTTCATTCCAGGAAACTACAAAGGTTCTGGCTAACGCCGCAACTCAAGCTAAAATAGACAGACTGATCGGACTAAAGGAGAATATTGTTATGGGTCATCTTGTTCCGGCAGGTACAGGTTTAAAGAAATACAGCAATATATTGCTTGAGAGCGAAATTGAAGCAGCTAAAGTTGCAGAGGAAGAAGTTGAAGCAGAATGATGGGAATATGAGCATATGGACATTATTCAGGGGTACTCTGATTATGCTCATAAAGCTTGATGAGCAAACTAAAACGTAATAGTAAATCTTGACTATATTTAAGTCAAGATTTATATTACGGGACTAATTATTTTTGAATATTTATTATCGGAGAATTTATTGCCGACTATTAATCAATTGGTAAGAAAAGGTAGAGTAACAATACTGGCAAAGAATAAAGCCCCGGCTTTAGAATCCTGTCCGCAGAAACGAGGTGTGTGCACAAGAGTTTATACAACAACACCAAAGAAACCTAATTCAGCACTTAGAAAAGTTGCAAGAGTAAGGCTAACAAATAATATGGAAGTTACCGCCTACATTCCTGGCGAAGGTCATAATCTTCAGGAACACTCGATTGTATTAATCAGAGGTGGTAGAGTAAAAGATTTACCGGGCGTACGATATCATATAATCAGAGGTACGTTAGATACAAGTGGAGTAGAGGAGAGGAAAAAAGGAAGATCGAAATATGGTGCAAAGAAACCAAAAGCGTAGAGTGATATGAGAAAAAGAAGAGCTGAAAAAAGATACATTAAACCTGATGCAAAGTACAAAGATATTTTTGTTGCAAAGTTTATAAACGTACTTATGATTGATGGAAAAAAAGCGATTGCAAGAAAAACTTTATATGATGCTTTAAATCTGGTAGAGAATAAAACTAAAAAACCAGGTTTGGATATTTTCAAACAAGCTGTTAACAATGTGCAACCTTTAATTGAAGTTAGAAGTAGAAGAGTTGGCGGTGCAACATACCAAGTACCTACGGAAGTAAGACCTGAAAGAAGAATCGCTCTTGCAATGAGATGGATTAAAGGATACGCGAGCAAACGCGGTGAAAAGACCATGGCTCAAAGGTTATCGCAGGAAATTATCTCTGCTTCAAATGGAGAAGGTTCCGCTGTAAAGAAGAAAGATGATACACATAAAATGGCTGAAGCAAACAAAGCTTTTGCACATTTTAAATGGTAAGAATTAACAGAATAGTATGAGTAAAAAAATAGACATATCAAAAGTTAGAAACATCGGTATTATGGCGCATATTGATGCTGGCAAAACTACCACTACAGAACGAATATTGTTCTATACTGGCAAAGTGCATCGTTTGGGTGAAGTTCACGATGGTGCTGCACAAATGGATTGGATGGAGCAAGAAAAAGAAAGAGGTATTACGATTACAAGTGCAGCAACAACCTGTTATTGGAACGATCATCATATAAATATTATCGATACACCTGGGCATGTTGATTTTACAGTTGAAGTTGAAAGATCGCTTCGTGTGTTAGATGGTGCAGTTGCTCTTTTCTGTGCAGTTGGTGGTGTCGAACCACAATCTGAAACGGTTTGGAGACAAGCAGATAAATATGGAGTACCCCGAATTGCTTTTATAAATAAGATGGACAGAGTCGGTGCGGATTTTTATGCTGCCGTACAAATGATGAAGGATAGACTTAGTGCAAATGCAATACCAATTACTCTTCCAATTGGCGAAGGCGATTTATTCTCTGGAGTAATTGATTTAATTAGCTTTAAAGCTCGAATGTATCATGAAGAAACTTTTGGTGCAACTTTCGATGAAATTGATATTCCGCAGGATTTATTAGAATTAGCAAATAAGTACAGAACAGAAATGCTGGAAGCAGTTTCGGATGTTGATGATACATTACTTGAAAAATATCTTGATGGAAAAGAAATTACACCCAACGAAGTTATCAACGTTTTAAGAAGAGCAACAATAGAATTGAAAATTATTCCAGTGATGTGTGGTTCTGCATTTAAAAATAAGGGAGTTCAAAAACTTCTTGATTATGTTGTTGAATTATTACCGACACCTCTGCATTTCAAAAATATCCAGGCACATCATGTAGGTATGAATGATACTGTCACAAGAAAGATTGATGAAAAAGAAAAGTTTGCAGCGTTAGCTTTTAAAATAATGAACGACCCCTTTGTTGGTAAATTATGTTTTTTCCGTGTTTATTCGGGTGTTCTTAAATCAGGTTCTTACATATACAATGCCGTAAGCGACAAAAAAGAGCGCATTGGAAGGTTACTTCAAATGCATGCAAACGACAGAGTGGATATTACCGAAGTTAGAGCTGGCGATATAGCTGCTGCTGTAGGCTTAAAGTTTACTAAAACGGGTGATACACTTTGTACAGAAGATGAGCCAATAATCCTTGAAAAAATGTCGTTCCCTGAACCGGTTATTCAAATAGCAATTGAGCCCAAGTCTAAAGCCGATCAGGATAAATTATCTGATGCACTATCAAAGTTATCTGATGAGGATCCAACATTTAGAATAAAAGTAGATGAGGAAACGGGGCAGACATTAATTAGCGGTATGGGTGAATTACATTTAGAGATACTGGTTGATAGAATGAAGAGAGAATTTAAAGTCGAAGCAAATGTTGGAAAACCTCAGGTTGCTTATAGAGAAACTATTACAGAAAACATCGAGATAGAAGGCAAGTTTATTAAACAGTCTGGCGGTCGTGGAAAATATGGTCATTGTGTAATCGAGTTAGGACCCCATGAAGCTGGTAAAGGCTATGAATTTAAAAATGGAATAACTGGCGGTTCAATCCCAAAAGAATATATACCATCTGTATCTAATGGTATTCAGGAAGCAATGAGAAATGGTGTTGTAGCAGGTTATCCTGTAGTTGATATAAAAGTAAAACTAATTGATGGCTCATATCACGATGTTGACTCAGATGAGCTTTCATTTAAAGTTGCAGGTTCGATGGCATTTAAGAACGGATCTAAAAAAGCAAAACCCGTTCTCTTGGAACCGATCATGTCTGTCGAAGTGGTTACTCCTGAAGATTATTTAGGCGATGTAATGGGTGATTTAAATTCACGACGAGGAAAAATTGAAGGCTTTACCGCACGAAAAGATGCGCAGGTAATAAAAGCATTTGTGCCACTTTCTGAAATGTTTGGATACGCTACTATTTTAAGATCAATGACACAAGGGCGAGCGATTTATACAATGCAGTTTGAGCATTATTTACCGGTTCCAAAAAATATAGCTGAAGAAATTTCAGAAAAATCACTTGGTAAAAAAACAGTAACAGCTTAAAACAAAATTGAATTAATAATAAAAGGAAACAACTAAAAGGAGAAACCGATGGCAAAAGAAAAATTTGATAGAAGTAAGCCGCACGTTAATGTTGGTACAATTGGTCACGTAGATCATGGTAAAACTACATTAACGGCTGCCATCACAATGGCTCTCAGTAAAAAAGGTCTATCAGAGGTAAGAACTTTTGATAGTATTGATAATGCCCCTGAAGAAAAAGAAAGAGGTATTACAATTGCAACAGCGCATGTGGAGTATTCAACAGATAACCGACATTATGCTCACGTTGATTGCCCCGGTCATGCTGATTATGTTAAAAATATGATTACTGGAGCTGCCCAAATGGATGGTGCTATTTTGGTGGTTGCAGCTACAGATGGTCCTATGCCACAAACAAGAGAGCATATTCTCCTTGCACGACAAGTGGGTGTTCCTAAAATAGTTGTTTATATGAATAAAGTTGATATGGTTGATGATGCAGAGTTACTTGAGCTTGTTGAAGTAGAGTTAAGAGATTTATTAAATGAGTATGAGTTTCCGGGAGATGAAATTCCTATTGTACAGGGCTCAGCACTTCAGGCCCTCGAAGCTGCTTCCTCTGATGCTCCTCATGAAGATGAAAGATTAAAAAGCATTTGGGAATTAATGGACGCAGTTGATAGCTACATCCCTATACCTGAACGAGATACTGACAAACCTTTTTTAATGCCAGTTGAGGATGTATTTTCAATAACCGGTCGTGGAACTGTTGCTACGGGCAGAGTAGAAAGAGGACAGGTAAAAATTCAGGAAGAAGTTGAACTCATTGGTCTTGGTCTTCATAAAAAAACTGTTGTCACAGGAGTGGAGATGTTCCGGAAAGAATTAGAGTCTGCGATGGCTGGAGATAATGCAGGCATTTTATTAAGAGGAATTGATAAAAATGAAATTGAAAGAGGAATGGTCTTGGCTAAAACTGGTTCCATTACGCCTCACACTGATTTTGAAGGTGAAGTATATATTCTTTCAAAAGATGAAGGTGGAAGACATACACCTTTCTTTAATGGTTACAGACCTCAGTTCTATTTCAGAACAACTGACGTTACAGGAGTTGCTACTCTTCCTGAAGGAACTGAAATGGTTATGCCCGGCGATAACGTTAAGCTAAAAGTTCAATTGATTTCCGAAATAGCGATGGAAGAAGGATTAAGATTTGCTATTCGTGAAGGTGGTAGAACTGTTGGTGCCGGTGTTGTTACAAAAATTAACAAGTAATTAACATTAATGTCTTGTTTGCTCTTAAAAGGGAGTCTTACTCCTTTTTACTTTTATAAAATTAAAGGAGTATAAATAGGTGCCTGGTCAGAAAATACGAATTAGATTGAAATCTTACGATCATATTTTGATTGATAAATCAACAGAAAAGATCATAAAAACTGTTCGCAGCACTGGTGCGGTAGTTTCTGGGCCAATTCCACTACCAACCAGAAAAACTGTATACACAGTTTTAAGATCTCCTCACGTTGATAAAAAATCGCGTGAACAATTTGAAACAAGGGCACACAAAAGAATTATTGATATACATAATTCTAATAACAAAACTATTGATTCCTTAAGCAAGCTGGATATTCCAGCCGGAGTTGACATAGAAATTAAGTTATAATTTTATTTAGAGTTTATTATGCCAGGTATGTTAGGTAAAAAAATAGGAATGACAAGCATCTACAATTCTGATGGTGATCATATTCCAGTTACTGTTATTAAAGCAGAACCTTGTAAAGTCGTTTCTGTTAAAACTAAAGAAAAAGATGGTTACGATGCTCTCCAACTTGGTATGGGAGCGAAAAAAAAGAAAAATATTTCGAAACCTGAATTAGGACATTATAAAAAACACAAAGTTGATGCTCCTTTTAAGGTTAAAGAATTTTCAGGCTTCGAAAAAGATAAATTTAAGACAGGCGACGAAATTAAAGTTGATTTTTTTGAAGAAGGAGAAGTGATTAAAGTAAGAGGAAATAGTAAGGGCAAAGGATTTCAGGGTGTAATGAAAAGACATAATTTTGGAGGTGTGGGTGGCACTACTCACGGTCAAAGCAATCGGCTTAGAGCTCCTGGTTCGATAGGTGCAAGTTCATATCCTTCAAGAGTATTTAAAGGAAAGAAAATGGCGGGAAGGAAAGGAAACGATACAGTAACAATTAGAAATCTAACTGTTGTGAAAATATTAAACGAAGAAAATTTAATACTGGTTAGAGGTGCAATTCCTGGTGCTAACAATTCAATAGTTGAGTTGATAAAAAATTAAAATGATATGAAAATTGATATTTATAAAATAGATGGCAAAACCTCTGGCGAAAAAATTGAACTTGCAGATGATATTTTTGGTATCGAACCAAAAGATCATGTATTATATCTTGCTGTTAAAGCATATTTAGCTAATCAGCGTCAGGGAACACACAAAGCAAAGGAAAGAAGTGAAGTTAGAGGCGGTGGCAGAAAACCGTGGAGGCAAAAAGGAAGAGGTACGGCAAGGGCTGGAACTACCCGATCGCCAATTTGGACCGGTGGCGGTACAACTTTTGGACCGCGCCCCCGTGATTACACGCAAAAGTTGCCAAGAAAAGTTAAGCAGCTTGCACGAAAATCTGCCTTGAGTTCAAAAGCAAAGGAAAAACAAATAATTGTTGTTGAAGACTTTACTTTTGAGCAACCAAAAACAAAAGAATTTGCATCTATATTAAATTCTTTTGATTTGAATGGTAAAAAAGTTTTATTGCTTACAGGAAAAACAGATAAGAACGTTTACAAATCTGGAAGAAATATTCCAAAAGTAAACATTATGGAAGCTTCAAAAGCGTCAACTTATAATATATTAAATAACCAACTTCTAATGCTGCAAAAAAGTGCGGTTGAAGAACTCACTAAACCGTTTCGTCAAAAAGCAGAGGTGGTAAACTAAAATGCATCAAGTATTAATTAGCCCGTTAATTACAGAAAAGATGACGAATATTTCTGCAGAACATCAAGGGAAATATGGCTTTTTGGTTAATCCCAAAGCTAATAAGGTTCAAATAGCTAAAGCCATTGAAGAAAAATTTAATGTTCACGTTGCTAATGTTAAAACAATTAACCACCGTGGCAAAATGAAAACGCAATTTAGAAAAAGTGGCAGATTTACTGGTAAAACTGCTGGTTACAAAAAAGCAATTGTTACTCTTAAAGAAGGTGAAACAATAGAACTTTACGAAGAAGTTTAGATTGAAATTGGAAGTTAAATGGCTATAAAAAAATTAAAACCGGTTACACCAGGCTCAAGATTCAGGAGCAATTATGGATTTGAAGAGATAACAAAATCTTCACCCGAAAAATCTCTTACGGCTGCACTAAAAAAATCTGGTGGAAGAAATAATCTTGGCAGAATGACTAGCAGGCACAGAGGCGGTGGGCATAAAAGGAAATATCGTATAATTGACTTTAGCAGAGACAAGCACGGTATTCCGGCAAAAGTATTTTCAATCGAGTACGATCCCAATAGGTCAGCAAGAATAGCATTACTTCACTATGCCGATGGAGAAAAAAGGTATATTATTGCACCAAATGGGTTGAAGGTTGGGGACAAACTTATGTCTGGTTCCGGAAGCGAAATAGCTGTTGGGAATGCTCTACCGTTAAGTGAAATTCCAATCGGCAGCACGGTGCACAATGTCGAACTTAAAATTGGAAAAGGTGGCCAACTTGGAAGAAGTGCAGGCAGTGCTATTCAGGTGATGGCAAAAGAAAATAATATGGCACAATTAAAAATGCCATCTGGTGAAGTAAGAGTCGTTAGTGTTAACTGTATGGCAACTTATGGTGAAGTTGGAAATTCAGAACACGAAAATATTAGCCTTGGTAAGGCAGGAAGAGCAAGATGGAAGGGAAAAAGACCTCATGTTAGAGGAGTTGCGATGAATCCTGTTGATCATCCAATGGGTGGAGGAGAAGGAAAATCTTCCGGCGGTGGTCATCCTGTTTCTCCCTGGGGGCAAAAAGCCAAGGGGCTTAAAACTAGAAAACATAAAAAAGAATCTAACAGGTACATAATTAAAAGAAGAAAGAAATAAATTTTAATATGCCAAGATCAGTTAAAAAAGGTCCGTACATACATTATAAACTTGCAGCACGAATAAAGCAGCTTAACGACACTAACCAGAAAAAAATTATTAAAACCTGGTCACGTGCTTCTGTTATTACACCAGATTTTGTCGGGCACACAATTGCAGTGCACAACGGAAACAAAATGATACCTATTTTTATTACGGAAAATATGGTTGGACACAAATTAGGAGAGTTTTCCCCAACTAGAATATTCAGAGGACATCCGGGAACTAAAGCAGAAAAAGCAGCAAAAGCAGGTTAAAAGAAATCGAGATTTGAAATGGAAGCTAAAGCAGTAAATAGATTTATTGGATCATCACCAAGAAAAATGAGACTGGTTATTGATCTTATTAGAGGTCACTCAGTTGATAAAGCCATAGAAATATTACATTTCTCCCCAAAACACGCATCTAAAGATGCGGAGAAAACTCTAAGATCAGCGGTCTCAAATTTAATGAATATGGATGATTCAACAAGAGTTGAACCCTCAGAAATTTTAGTAAAAGAGGCATTTGTTAATGCAGGTCCAACTTTAAAGAGAATATCACCTGCTCCTATGGGCAGAGCATACAGAATACGTAAAAGATCTTGTCACTTAACCGTTGTTGTTGCAACGAAGGAATAATTTCAGGAGGAATTTTTGGGACAAAAGACAAACCCGATTGGATTAAGAGTTGGAGTAATTAGAGGCTGGAACTCTAATTGGTACGAAAGTAAAAGTTACGCAACTAAAATTAAAGAGGATGATAAGCTTCGTTCTTACATAAGAAATAGATTAAAAAAAGCTGGTATATCTAAAATTATTATTGATAGGACATCTAAAAATATAATTTTAACAATCCACACCTCCAGACCAGGTGTTGTGATTGGAAAAAGCGGTAAAGAAATTACTCAGCTTGAAGAAGAATTAAGACAAATTACAAGTAAAGATGTAAAAATTCAGATTTCAGAGATTAAAAGACCTGAATTAGATGCATACTTGGTTGGAGAAAACATAGCTCATCAAATTTCTGGAAGGATATCTTTTAGAAGAGCAATGAAAATGGCAATTACCGCTTCAATGAGAATGGGAGCAGAAGGTATAAGAATTATGTGTTCTGGAAGGCTTGGTGGGGCAGAAATGGCACGCACAGAGCAGTATAAAGACGGAAGAATTCCGCTGCATACTTTAAGAGCTGACATTGATTACGCAGTTGCACGCGCCGAAACTATTTATGGTTCAATTGGAATTAAAGTTTGGGTCTGCCGAGGAGAAATTTTAGGCAAACGCGTTTCGGAATAAAAGTACTAAGGAAGTTAAATTATGTTAATGCCCAAAAGAGTTAAATACAGAAAATCACAACGTGGAAGACGGAAAGGAAAAACCAAACGCGGTGCAAACGTTGCTTTTGGTGATTTCGGATTAAAAGCTTTAGAGCCAGCATGGATAACAGCAAGGCAAATTGAAGCCTGCCGTGTTGCACTATCAAGAAAAATGAAAAGAGATGGAAGAGTTTGGATTAGAATTTTTCCGGACAAACCAGTTTCTAAAAAGCCCTTAGAAACAAGAATGGGTAAAGGAAAAGGCGCACCTGAATTTTGGGTTGCTGTTGTTAAACCGGGTAGAATAATGTTTGAAGTTTCTGGGATTTCAAGAGAGTTGGCAACTGAAGCCTTACAGCTTTGTTCGCATAAATTACCTATTAAAACAAAAGTTGTTGCAAGACCAGATTTTGAGTAGTTAGTGGAGAAATTTGAATGAAAATTCATGAAATAAAAGAAATGAAAACCGAAGAAATTCTTCAAAGAATTTCTGAAGAAGAAAAGAATTTAGTTGATCTTAGATTTTCTCATCAACTAAAACAATTAACGAATACAGCCAAATTGAAATTAGTAAAAAGAGACATTGCAAGAATGAAAACCGTTCTTAAGGAAAGAGAATTTGAAGCACAAAAAACTGCTGCTGTTGAAGAAAAAACGGAAGGAGATAACGCTTAATAATGCATAAACGTGGATTGAGAAAAACCAGAATGGGTTTGGTTGTTAGCAATAAGATGGATAAAACAATTATGGTGGCAATTGAAAGAAAAGTTGCGCACCCTCTTTACAAAAAGTATTACAAGAAGACCACTAAGCTAATGGCTCACGATGAAAAGAGAGAATGCGGTATAGGTGATAAAGTTAAAATAATGGAAACCCGTCCTCTTAGTTTAAGAAAAAGATGGCGCTTAGTAGAAATAATTGAAAAAGCCAAGTAGTCAGGAGATTTTAGTGCGATGGTACAGGAAGAAACAAATTTAATTGTTGCAGATAATTCAGGTGCTAAAAAAGTACGCTGTATAAGAGTACTTGGCGGAAGTGGAAGAAGATATGCTAGTGTTGGCGATACCATTGTTGTAAGTGTTAAAACTGCACTTCCAAACAGTGCCGTAAAAAAAGGCGAAGTATCCAGAGCTGTTATTGTTAGAACAAAAAAAGAAGTTAGAAGAAAAGATGGTTCTTACATTAGATTTGATGAAAACGCTGCAGTGTTACTAAATCCACAAAATGAACCTAGGGGCACTAGAATTTTCGGACCGGTTGCACGTGAACTACGAGATAAAAACTTTATGAAAATAGTTTCATTAGCTCCAGAAGTATTGTAAGAGGTATATATGAAAATTAAAAAGAATGATATGGTAATGGTTGTTTCGGGAAATGACAGAGGAAAAACCGGTAAAGTGTTGAAAGTATTTCCTAAAACATATCGCGTAATTGTTGAGGGAATAAATATGAGGAAAAAACATACAAAACCGAACCAAAAAAATCCTCAGGGCGGAATTTTGGAAAAAGAAGCATCAATTCATGCATCAAATGTTATGATTCTTGATCCTAAAAGTAATGAGCCGACTCGAATTGGCGCTCAAATTATACTGGATGAAAAAACCGGTAAACGTAAAAGCGCCAGAGTTGCAAAAACAAGCGGCGAAATGATTCAGTAAAAATTTATTAACGATTTAACAATGGCAGATAAAAGTAAATTAAAAGAGAAAAAAAGTAAAAAGCCCGAACAGAAAAAAGGCTCTTCGAAAGGAAAAGCTCCTAAAACTTCTAAACCTGAAGTAAAAATTCCTAACAGGCTTTTTGATGTTTATAAGAACGAAATCATCCCATATTTGATGAAGACCTTTAGCTACAAAAGTATTATGCAGGCTCCGAAAGTAGATAAAATTGTTGTTAACATGGGTATTGGAGCTGCTGTTGGTGAACCAAAAATTTTGGAAGAAGCAGTAAAAGAACTAGAAGCCGTTACAGGTCAAAAAGCCAGCATCAGAAAGGCAAAAAAATCCATTTCTAACTTCAAGTTAAGAGAAGGTGTTAGCATTGGAGCGATGGTTACTCTTAGGCACGAACGTATGTACGAATTTCTTGATAGATTTATTAATGTAGCTCTTCCCAGGGTCAGAGACTTTAGGGGTCTTTCGGATAAATCTTTCGATGGTCGAGGTAACTATACAATTGGAGTTAAAGAACAAATTATATTTCCGGAAATTAATGTAGATAAAATTACCCGTATTATGGGGATGGATGTTACTATTGTGACAAACGCAAATTCAGATAACGAGGCTTATGAACTTTTAAAATCGTTCGGTATGCCTTTTATTAAAAAAGAAATTAAAACAGCTTAGGAGATTTGATGGCAAGAAAAAGCTTAATAGCAAGAGATGAAAAGCGACGCAGGCTTTATGACAAGTACAAAAAGAAAAGAGAAGAGTTAAAAGAAATTGGTGATTACGAAGCTCTTCAAAAATTACCTAAAAATTCTTCTAAGGTTAGGCTTAAAAACCGATGTATGTTTACCGGAAGATCAAGAGCATATTATAGAAAGTTTGGTGTTTCCCGGTTAATTTTTAGAGAGATGGCACTTAGGGGCGAAATTCCCGGTGTGAAAAAATCAAGTTGGTAACAGGAGTATTTTATTTATGCCCGTAACAGATCCGATAGCAGATTTTTTAACAAGAATCAGAAATGCAGCACGTGCAAAAAAGGTGCGTGTGCAAATTCCGTCTTCCAAACTAAAAGTAAGTTTGGCAGAAATTTTAAAAACTCACGGTTATATTATTGACTATGAAATTCTTGATGATAATAAACAGAAGAGAATTAACATGGTTTTGAAATATAAAAATGGTGTTTCTGCAATAAACGGTTTAAAACGAATTAGTAAACCTGGATTAAGAGTTTATAAAGCTGCAGATGAAATGCCGCGTGTATTAAATGGATTAGGTACAGCTGTAATATCCACTTCCAAAGGATTGCTTACTGATAAAGAAGCAAGAATGCAATTAGTTGGTGGAGAAGTTGTTTGTTACATTTGGTAAATTTTATGGAGTTTTAGAGTGTCTAGAGTTGGAAAAAAACCTGTCGCAATTCCTAAAGGTGTATCCGTTACATCTTCAGGAAATGTTATTAAAATAAAGGGACCTAAAGGAGAACTTGAAAGAAGCATTCATCCTAATATGAAATTGCAGGTTGCTGAAACTGAAGTATCTGTAATGAGACCTGATGATACTAAAAGCAATAAGTCTTTACACGGTCTTACACGATCTTTAATACAAAATATGATGACGGGTGTTTCAGAATCTTACAGAAAAACACTTGAAATTGTTGGAGTTGGATATAAAGCTGAGGTTAAAGGAAAAAATTTATTGTTAACTATAGGATATTCCCATCCGATTTATTTTGTACCTCCGGATGAAATAATAATTGAAACACCATCTCCAACTCAAATAATTATTTCAGGAATTGATAAAGAATTGGTTGGATTAGTTGCTGCTAAAATTCGTTCATTCAGAAAACCGGAGCCATATAAAGGTAAAGGAATTAAATATTCGGATGAACATATTATTAGAAAAGCTGGTAAGACGGCTGGATAAATTTTTTTGGAGATCAGTTAAAAATGAAAAGAATAAAAACCAGAGAAAGAGCTAAAATAAAAATTCGCAAGAAAATTGTTGGTTCAGAGCAAATACCTCGTCTAGCAATATTCAGAAGTTTAAATAACATTTATGCTCAATTAATTGACGATTCAACCAGTAAAACCATAATTGCCGTGTCTTCGCTTTCTAAGGAATTGCAGGCAGAATTAAATTCTGCAAAAGGAAAAACGGATAAAAGTAAATTGGTCGGAAGCTTGCTGGCAAAAAAAGCACTTGAAAAAAATCTTAAAAATGTCGTCTTTGACAGAAGCGGTTATAAATACCATGGTAGAGTAAAGGCTGTTGCTGATGGTGCAAGAGAGGGCGGATTAGTTTTTTAGTATGGTGCCGGGTCGTCTAATGGTAGGACTACGCCCTTTGGAGGCGTCTGTAGAGGTTCGAATCCTCTCCCGGCAGCTTTGATTTTCAAATTTGAAATTCTAGGAGATTAGTTTGAAGCAAAATAGATCGACAGAAACAGATGGACTAAAAGAAAAAGTAGTTCACATTAATAGGGTTGCTAAAGTTGTTAAAGGCGGCCGCCGATTCAGCTTTAATGCGATTGTTGTTGTTGGTGATGGAAACGGCACCGTTGGCGTTGGGCTTGGAAAAGCAAATGAAGTTACTGATGCTATTTCAAAAGGAATTGATGATGCTAAAAAAAGTTTAGTGAAAATTTCTGTTATTAAAGGAACGATATCACATCAAATAACTGGTAAGTATGGTGCGGGTAAAGTATTGTTGAAACCGGCATCTCCTGGGACAGGATTAATAGCTGGCGGTGGAGTAAGAGCAGTTTTGGAAGCGGCTGGTGTGCAGGACGTACTAACCAAATCTCTTGGTTCAAGCAATCCGCACAATCAGGTCAAAGCAACCTTAAACGGTTTGAAATATCAGGTTGATGCAAGGAAAATGGCTGCCAAAAGAAATAAAACATTAACAGAAGTTTTCTCTGGGTAAACAGGAATTCAAATGAGAAAAATTAAGATAACTCAAACAAGAAGTATAATTGACAGACCTAAGGACCAAAAAAGAACTATTGAAGCTTTAGGTTTAGGTAGGCCTAATAGAAAAAAGATTCATAATGATACTCCTCAAATTAGAGGTATGATAAGAAAGGTATCGCATCTTGTTAAAGTTGAAGATGTTAAAGATAAAGGACAAGATTAATGGATAAACTTAGTAATCTTAAATACGCACAGGGCTCAAAAAAGAAAAGAAAAAGAGTTGGAAGAGGTGAAGGCTCTGGTCATGGCGGAACAGCTACTCGCGGAATGAATGGTCAATTATCTCGTTCAGGTGCTAAGAAGAAAGCCTGGTTTGAAGGTGGTCAAATGCCGCTTCAGAGAAGAGTCCCAAAATTTGGATTTACAAATTTATTCAGAACAGAATACCAGGTTATTAATTTAAATACTTTACAGCGTCTTGCTGATGACAAAAAAATCAAAGCTGATGTTCTTAAGGCTGAAGATTTGAAAAATTTAGGTTTAATCTCAACTACTAAAAAACCGATTAAAGTCCTTGGTAAAGGTGAGTTAAAAGCAATAATAAATATTGAAGCTGATGCCTGCAGTAGTTCGGCAAAAGAAAAAATTGAGTCGGCTGGTGGAACTATAAAAATACTAGAATAAATGTCGAAATTAGCAGATACTTTTAGAAATATATTTAAAATACACGAACTGCGCCAGAGAATTTTTTATACTCTGGGCATTCTTTTTTTAGTACGACTGGGTGCACATATTACACTGCCGGGTGTTGATGCGACTCTCTTAACAGAGAGTATGCAAAATTCTACATCCGACAACTTATTTGGACTTTATGATCTATTTGTTGGCGGCGCATTTTCTAATGCTGCAATTTTTGCATTGGGAATAATGCCGTATATATCTGCCTCTATTATTATTCAGCTTTTAGGGGCAGTTGTTCCTTACTTCCAAAAACTACAGCAGGAAGGCGAAGAAGGAAGAAAAAAAATTACCCAGCTTACTCGTTATGGAACGGTACTCATTTCATCAATGCAGGCATGGGGCGTTACAATTAGATTGCTGAATCTTCAGGTGCAGGGATTACCAATTGTTCCTGAAGCTGTTAGAGGTTTCTTTTGGGTGATGACCACTATCATTATTCTTACATCAGGAACTGTATTTATGATGTGGATGGGTGAGCAAATAACTGAAAAAGGAATCGGTAATGGTATTTCACTAATAATTTTTATAGGAATTATTGCTGTTTTACCGTACGCTGTTTTAGATGAAATTCGATTGATTGGTGCCGGGCAAAGGTCAATTATAATTGAAATTATTATTCTAGTTTTTATGTTCTTTATAATTGCTGGAGTTGTGCTTGTAACTCAGGGAACCCGACGAATACCGGTACAATATGCCAAAAGGGTTGTAGGAAGGAAAGTGTATGGTGGTGTTACTCAATATATCCCTCTGCGTGTTAATACGGCAGGAGTAATGCCAATCATTTTTGCACAGTCAATTATGTTTATTCCTAACACCGTGCTGTCCTTCTTTCCGGATAATGAATTTTTACAAGGATTATCGAGTTGGTTTGTTTACACATCGCCCGTTTACTCTACAATTTATGCTTTGATGATAGTATTCTTCACATATTTTTATACTGCAATCGCTTTTAATCCAAAAGATGTTGCAGACAATATGAAAAAACAGGGTGGATTTATTCCCGGCATAAGACCTGGTAAGCAAACGAGTGAATTTATTGATAATATTCTAACAAAAATTACGTTGCCGGGTTCTATTTTCCTTGCGGTTGTAGCAATACTTCCTGCTTTCGTTTCAGGTTTTGGAGTATCAGGACAGTTTGCTCAGTTTTTCGGCGGAACTAGTCTTCTAATTGTTGTGGGAGTCGCTCTCGATACTCTGCAGCAAATAGAATCACATTTACTTATGCGGCATTACGATGGATTTATGAAGTCCGGTAAGTTTAAAGGACGCAGATCTATTTAGGTTGTGATTTATATAAAAACTAAAAACGAAATTGATTGTATAAAAGAAAGTTGTAGAATAGTCGCTGAAACTCTTCAATTAATTAAGAGTAATGTTCAGCCAGGTATTACAACTTTGGAACTGGATCGAATTGCGGAAGATTATATTAGAAGTAACGATGCCATACCCGCATTTAAAGGTTATTCTCAAAGCGGGTTGCCCGGTTTTCCCGGGTCAATTTGTGCTTCTGTTGATGATGTTGTTGTTCACGGAATTCCGGGTAATAGAAAATTAGAGGTAGGAGAAATATTATCCGTGGACGTTGGTGTTCTTAAAAATAAATTTTTTGGAGACGCAGCTTTAACCGTTGCAGTCGGCGAGATTTCAAAAGAAAAACAAAATCTTTTGGAAGTAACCGAAGAATCATTACACCTGGCAATTCAACAAGCGAAGTCCGGAAACAGAGTTCATGATATTTCATTTGCAGTTCAGGACTATATTGAGAAAAATGGCTTCTCGGTTGTAAAAGATCTTTGCGGGCATGGCGTTGGAAAATTTTTACACGAAGAGCCCTCAATTCCAAACTTTGGGAAAAAGGGAACTGGTGCAAAATTGAAAAACGGGATGACTTTGGCAATAGAACCAATGGTTAATTCTGGTGGCTATCGTGTTAAAACCGGTGAAGATGGTTGGACCGTTTCTACTCAGGATGGTTCATCATCGGCACATTTTGAGCATACAATTTTATTGAATAATAATCATCCTGAAATTTTAACAGTTTGTTAATGGCAAAACAAGGACCAGTAAAAATAGATGGAGTTGTCACAGAGACATTACCAAACGCTCATTTTAAAGTGAAGCTTGATAATGGACACGAAATTCTTGCTCATATTTCCGGTAAGATGAGAATGCATTTTATTAAGATTTTAGTCGGAGATAAAGTTTCTGTTGAACTTTCTCCATATGATTTAACAAAAGGTAGAATTACATACAGGTATAAATAGCAGGTACACTATGAAGGTAAGATCTTCAGTTAAAAAAATATGCGCTAAATGCAAAGTCATTAAACGCAAAGGTGTTGTCAGAGTAATCTGCAGCAATCCAAAACATAAACAAAGACAAGGTTAAAGGAGTATAAATTGGCTCGTATATCAGGAGTAGATTTACCCAAAAATAAAAAAGTTCTTTACGGCTTGCAGTATATTTACGGAATTGGTCATCATACTTCGGCTGATATTCTTTCAAAAGCTAAGATTGATCCGAATAGAAAAATTTCCGACTTAACTGAGGAAGATGTTGCTGAAATAAGAGCTGTATTAACATCGGAATACAAAGTTGAAGGAGCTCTTCGCTCGGAAGTTCAGCAAAATGTAAAAAGGCTTATGGATATTGGCTCATACAGAGGTATAAGGCACAGGAAAGGGTTGCCTGCTCGGGGACAGAGGACACGTACAAACTCCCGCACCAGAAAAGGAAAAAGAAAAACAGTTGCGGGCAAAAAGAAAACACCAACTAAGAAATAATATTTGTTTAACCGGAGGATATTAATTGGCTAAGTTGCAAAAAAAAGTAAAGAGAAGTCAGGTAGATATAAACGGAGTTGCTCACATTAAAGCAACTTTTAATAATGTTATTGTAACTATTACTGATATTTACGGTAATACGGTTTCGTGGTCCTCTGCAGGAAAAAATGGCTTTAAGGGATCAAGAAAAAATACACCCTTTGCAGCACAGGTTTCTGCAGAAGCAGCTGCCAAAGAGGCATACGATCTTGGAATGAGAAAAATAGAAGTTAAAGTTAAAGGCCCAGGTTCGGGCAGGGAAGCAGCAATTCGTGCATTGCATACGGCAGGGTTGGAAATTTCTTCGATTAAAGATGTTACCCCAATTCCGCATAATGGATGCAGACCACCAAAAAGAAGAAGAGTTTAATTAGAGGAGAACTATTTTAATGGCAAGACACACAGAATCAGTTTGTAAATTATGTAGAAGAGAGAGACAGAAATTGTTTCTAAAAGGACAAAAGTGCTATACGGAAAAATGTCCGATTGAAAATAAAAATTATCCACCAGGGCAGCATGGCTTAAGTAGGAGAACAAAAGTTTCTGAATATGGAATTCAGTTAAGAGAAAAACAAAAAATTAAAAGAATGTATGGCATTCTCGAAGCACAATTTAGAAATTACTTTAAAAAAGCAAACAAGCAAAAAGGTATTACAGGCGAAAACCTTGTTAGGCTGCTTGAGTGCCGTTTTGATAATGTTGTTTATAGGCTTGGTTTTGCTTCTTCCAGAAACCAGGCAAGACAATTAATACGCCACAGGCATTTTATTGTGAACGACAGGTTAGTAAACATTCCCTCTTATTTAATTTCAGAGGGAGATATAATAAAAGTAAAAGAGAAGAGTAAAAAGCTTGATGCTATCCACAATTCGCTTAAGAGAGTGAAGGAAAGTACTTACAATTGGTTAACAATTGATAAAGCTTCATTGAGCGGAACATTTATTCAGGTTCCCGAAAGAGCAGATGTCCCTCTAAATGCCAATGAACAGTTGGTTGTTGAGCTCTATTCTAAATAAGTTTTTTTTGAAATTTTAGAGGATTGATAAATGAGTAATACATATTTAGTTATGCCCGAATTGGTAATTTTAGACGAAGCAAATTATTCGAACACATTTGGACGATTTACAGTAGAGCCTCTTGAAAGAGGATATGGAATTACTTTAGGTAATTCCCTGCGTCGTGTTTTATTATCTTCTTTGCCGGGTGTTGCAATTACCTCAGTTAAATTTAGTGGAATATTGCACGAGTTTACAACTATTTCCGGTGTGGTAGAAGATGTTTCGGAAATAATTTTAAACTTAAAACAGGTTAGATTAAAATTATTATCTAAAAAACCTGGTAAAATTGATTTGTCCTTCAGCGGTGAACAAGAATGGAACGCTGGAGATATTCAAAAAGCCAGTAATGAAATTGAAATTCTTAATCCCAATCTTCATATTGCCACTCTTAATAAAGATGCAAAGTTTGATGTTGAAATAAAAGTTGGTAAAGGAACCGGATATGTTCCTTCAAATGAAAACATGAATCCTGAACAGACAATAGGCGTAATTCCGATTGATTCAATTTTCACACCTGTGAAAAATGTAAAATTTGATATTAATAATGTAAGAATTGGTGATAAAAATGATTATGAACGTCTATCGATGGAAGTAACAACAGATGGCTCAATTACACCTGATGATGCAATCACACAGGCAGCTAAAATTTTAAGAGATCACATTCAACTCTTTATCAACTTTGATATTGAGCAGGAAGAAGAGCAGCCTGTGACTCCAAAAGATACTGAATCGGATAGGATACGAAAAATTTTATTAACCCCGGTTGATGATTTGGAACTAAGTGTTCGATCCCATAACTGTTTAAAGGCTGCCGATATAAAATCTTTAGGTGATCTTGTAAGCAAAGATGAAGCTGAAATGTTGAAGTTCAGGAATTTTGGAAGAAAATCTCTTGCAGAGCTTATGGAAATTGTTGAAAACTTAGGGTTGGATTTTGGAATGGATGTAGATAAGTATCTTAAAGAAGAACCTGAAACCAATTAAATTACCCGAGGAAATTAAATGAGACATAATGTAAAGGGACGTAAATTAGGAAGAACCTCAAGCCATAGAAAAGCAACTATGCAGGCGCTGACAACTTCACTTTTAAAACATAAACGAATTAAGACCACTCTTGCAAAAGCAAAAGAGCTTAGGACATTTGCTGAAAAATTAATCACCAAAGCAAAAAAAGGCGATCTACATTCGCAGAGACAAGTAATGGATTACCTTAAGGATAAAGATGTTGTAAAAGAATTATTTTCAGAGATTGTTGAAAGAATTGGTGACAGGCCGGGCGGTTATACAAGAGTTGTAAAATTAGGGCAGCGGTTTGGTGATGCGGCTCATATGGCGTTAGTTGAGTTAGTAGATTATAATGAAATTGCAACAGCCAAGGAAGAAAAACAAAAAGAAGAACGTGATGCTAAAGCTAAGGAGAAAGAAGAAAAAGAAAAGGCTGAACAAGTAGAAGAAGCTCCTGTTGCCGAGATTCCACCTGAAACTGAGAAGAAATAATATTTTTTGTTAATTAATTTATTTAGAGAGTAATCGAGAAAATAATCGATTACTCTTTTTTTATTTCTAGATGCTTAAACAAATTTCATTTGTCAAATCTGCTCACATTTTATCGCAATTGCCTAAAGATAATTTACCCCAATTAATACTCTGCGGTAGATCAAACGTTGGGAAATCATCATTCATAAACTCTCTATTTAACAGGAAACAAATTGCGAAAACAAGCTCTACACCCGGTAAAACACGTTCTATCAATTTTTATAGTGTTGATGGTAAATTTTTTCTAGTTGATTTACCCGGTTTTGGTTATACAAAAACCAGCAAGCAAGATCGAGAAAAATGGGGAAAGCTAATAAACGACTATATTAAAAGTAGTAAAAATATTCGTTCTGCATTTCACCTTATAGACAGTAGACATCGGCCAACAGAGCTTGATATTAGCCTTAACGAGTGGTTACATTTTTCCAAGATTGATTTTAGCGTAATATTGAATAAAGCTGATAAACTCACACAATCTGAGTTCAGCAATGCAGGGAACTCAATAACAAAAACATTTCCTGAACTGGTGCTTAACGAAAATCTGTTTTTCTATTCTTCCTTTAAGGCGAAGTGGAAAGAATCTGTACGCAAGAAAATTTTAAGTTTGTTTTACTAATTAGAATATTTTTTTTACCAATTTGTTGGTAAATTTATCCCAAGCATATTTAATTCCTATTATTAATTTTAAAAGATGGATAAAAGGCAGAGAAAAAGAATATTAATTTTTCTGGTTATTCCGCTGCTTGCATTAGTCCTGTTTCTTACCGATGACTTAACAATCAGACTAATAACTCTTGCTCTTATAATTATATATGTTGCCTTTATTATTTTTTTGAGAGATTCTATTCGTTTTTCGGGAGGTTTTAGAATTTCAGAAAGTGATGACTCTAAAAAAGAAGATTATCCAGAAAAAACATCCTCAGAGTTCGAAGAATCATTTAAAATAGTTTCTAAAAGTAAAAACTTAGAAGTTATTACTGATGACACCTACAGACCCGAATACGGTGTTTCAAAAACCACGCTTAAACCCCCTGATTTAAAGGAACGATTTGAAGAGATAGCAGGGGAGGAATTACCTCCCGGAATTGGACATGATGAGCAGTTCAATTTTGTTGTAGACAAAATGCTTACAGTAATGGGGGAATTGTACAATTCACATTCAGCAATTTTCTTTTGGTTCAATAAGAAAAAAGATAAATTAATTATAGAAAAATATTTTTCGGCATCATCGGCTATAGCAAAAAAGAAATTTGATCTGGAAGATGACGTGTTAAGTAAAATTGTAGAAACAGGGGAACCAGAACTACTTACCGACATTTCGCGCGCAGCTGAATCTGATGTGATCCGGTATTACGATATGCCTCAAGGTATAAGAAGCTTTGCAGGTGTGCCGGTTTTTTACAATAACGATTTAATTGCGATCATTGCTATTGATTCTAAAGTAGAAGATGCTTTCGGAATAGAAACTGTTTATTCACTTGGCAGGTTTGTGCGCATCATTACAATGTTAATAGGTTTGTTTGAAGAAAAGTATTCCGACACAATTTCGCAAAAAAGACTTCAAGGATTGTTAAAGATAATTGGTCCGGAAAACGAATTTGAAGATGAGAAAGCACTTATAAATTCATTACCTGGATCATTGGAATGTATGTTAAACTGGGACGCTTTTGTCTTTATTTATTTTGACCCAATAGAAAAAATATTTAAGACTGAAAAAGTACAAAACTCAACAGCTCTCAAATATGTTGGCAGCGATTTACAGATTGATTTAAATGGAACACTTGTTGGTAAATCAATTGTTTCCGGAATTCCAATTAAGATTGATGATACATCTAGTAGCGATTATAAAAGATTTTCCAAAACAGAAGATGTAAGTTTTGATGGATCATTCGTTGCTGTTCCTCTGGTTTATAACAAACAAAATTACGGTGTGGTTTGCTTTGAAAGTTTGAAAAAAAATGCTTATAGTAATCAGGATGTTCAGTTTCTTAAACAATCGTTAAATGTTTTAGCCTATATAATATATTCCCATTCAGCTCAAAAGCTGCTTAAAAATTTAACTTCAGTTGATTTGGAAACACGTGCACAAACCTATACTGCTTTTCAGGAGAGCTTAAGCCGTGACTTAATAAAAGCAAATCAGTTAAATGTTCCGGGTGCACTCGTTGTAATCAAAATTGATGAATTTGTTGAGCAAGAATCACTATTCAGTGAAAACCCATTGCCCAAGATAGTAACTACAATTTCAGATATTATTAAAGAAGAATTGACTGCATTTAATATCTTTGGAAGAATTGATGAAAAATCTTTCGGTGTTTATTTCTTTAACTCAAGTACAAAAAACGTTTTTGTTTGGGCCGAAAAAATAAGAGTTAAAATTGCACGCACACCAATTTCAGTTTCATCAAAGCAAACAACTTTTACTGTTTCAATTGGCATTGCTTCTACAACAAACAAAGTTAATGTTGAAGAAATTTTATACAATGCAAACCTTGCTGTATCTAAAGCCTTAGAAAAAGGTGGTAACACCGTTCTCAATATCAATTAAAAAACCACTTATACTTTATGAATAATTTTTTTGTAATTGTATTAGATGGGGTAGGTATAGGTGAATTACCTGACGCTGCAGACTATAAAGACAGCGGAAGCAATACTCTTTGCAATATTGCAAAAGTTTTAGGTGGATTAAACCTTCCTAGTTTACAAAAATTTGGCTTAGGCAATATTGAAAAAATAGATGGTATACAGAAAGTTAATTCTCCGCTTGCCTCTTTTGGAAAAATGGCGGAACTCTCCAAGGGAAAAGACTCAACAACAGGTCACTGGGAGCTTGCTGGTTTATTTGTAGATACAAATTTTTCATATTTCCCTAACGGCTTTGATGATGAAATAATTAGTATATTTTTAAATGAAACTGGTTGCAAAGGAGTATTAGGAAACAAACCAGCATCAGGAACTGAAATAATAAAGGAACTTGGTGAACGACATCTTAAAACTGGTTTTCCAATAATATACACCTCGGCTGATTCAGTATTCCAAATTGCGGCTCACGAAAAGGTAATTCCACTTGAAGAATTATTCGAGATATGTAAAATAACTCGTGAAAAAGTGTTAATACCACCATTGCAGGTTGGAAGAGTAATTGCACGCCCGTTTATTGGCGATAATGGTGCCTTTAAAAGAACCACACACCGAAAAGATTTTTCAATTACTCCTCCCAAGCCAACTATATTAGATTTTCTTTACAAAAACGGAATTTCAACTGTAGCAATTGGAAAAATTAACGATCTATTCAATTACCAGGGTATAAAAATCCAGGAACATACAGAATCAAATTCACAAGGATTTGCAAAATTAAATGAATACACAAGTAAAATTTCCAACGCTTTTATTTTTACAAATCTTGTTGATTTCGATGTGTACTATGGACATAGAAATGATCCAAAAGGATTCTCTGAGAAATTGAAAGAGTTTGATGATTTTTTAATTGATTTTATTTCCAAATTACATGAATCAGATAGACTAGTTTTAACTGCAGATCATGGTAATGATCCAACCACGCCGAGTACAGATCACAGCCGTGAATATGTTCCACTACTCTATTACAGGGAAAATATACCCGGAAAAAATTTAGGAGTAAGAAAAACTTTTTCAGATGTGGGTAAAACTATTGCTGATTTCTTTAATATCGAAAACAACTTAAATGGAGTAAGTTTTCTAAATGAGTGAAAATAAACTAGTCAGGAATAAGACTTTGAATCTAAATCTATCTGATAACAAAACTTTAGAAGAGATTTCTGGAACCTTAAAAGAGATGCGAAAACAAGGATTCGAAAAAGTACGAATAACTATCGAAGCATCAATTAATGATCTATTAGAGAAAAACAATTACAGTGTTGATTTATTCAATAAAATAAAAGAAACACAAGATTTACCCGATTGGGTGGTGTACGATTTCATTGAAACGGACGGAATATTAAAAAACAATGAATTTGAAAACCGTTTGAAAAATGAAAAATAATAACAAATTTCTTTTAGATACTGATATTCTCTCTAATCATTTAGCAAACAGCGAAACAGCAAATTCTGTTCTGATTGACTTAATGCAAATAGGAATTTGTTTTACAACTGTAATAAATGCATCAGAATTACTTCTTATTGCCAAAACTGAAAAAGAAAAGAAAATTATTAGAGATGTTTTAAACGCATTAAAGGTTTTGGGATTGAACTCACGTTATGCACTTTCAGTTTCCAATTATTCTGGGAAAGTTAATACACTCCGTGATGCATTGCTTGCAGTTGTTGCAGAGATAAATAAATTACCGATAGTTACTTTTGATAATAATAGATATATTAATACTGGTTTAAAAATTATTCATCCACAAGAATTAAGAGGATAAATTGTTTTTAGGAAGAGTCATTGGAACAGTTTGGTCAACAAAAAAAGATGAGCAATTAGTTGGTGCCAAATTTTTAATAGTGCAGGAATTAGATTTGGATTTGAATGAGAGAGAACGATTTGTTGTAGCTGTAGACAGCGTTGGTGCTGGTGATGGTGAAGTAGTTTTAGTTGCCAGCGGTAGTTCATCCAGAATGACTACGTTTACTAACGACAAACCTGTTGATGCGGTAGTAATGGCCATTGTTGACAAGCTGGACGTTGCGGCAAAAGAATGGCTTGAGGAAAAAATGGAGTTGTAAAATTGAATTTAATTTTTGATTTTTTTTAATTCCAATAAATTTGAGTTTTAATTTCGAATAAATACATATTAACCAAAATAATAATACTAGAATAAATAATGTTTTTAGGTAAAGTAATCGGCAATATTTGGGCAACAAAAAAAAACAGCGAACTAAAAAATTTAAAGTTAATGCTTATTCAACCAATAAATGCTGAGTTAAAAGATACAGGCGATATAATAATAGCAGTAGATACTGTAGGCTCCGGGCCTGGAGAAATTATTTATTATATAACAGCCTCAGAAGCCGTAATTCCTTTACCGGTTAATTTTGCACCTGTAGATGCATCAATTGTAGGAATTGTTGATTCAATCAATACAGAAAATTAATACGACAAATTGCCGTGAAAATAACAAAGCAATTTACAAATAGGGAAGCCCAATCATTAGATAAATACCTTCAGGAGATTGGTAAAGACAGTCTTTTAACCCCCGAAGAAGAAGTTGAACTCGCGATCAAGATAAAACAAGGTGATGCAAAAGCTTTGGAAAGATTAACACGGGCAAATTTAAGATTTGTAGTCAGTGTTGCAAAGCAATATCAAAATCAAGGATTGTCTTTAGGTGATTTGATTAATGAAGGAAATCTTGGTCTGATCAAAGCCGCAAAAAGATTTGATGAAACAAGAGGATTCAAATTTATCTCATATGCTGTTTGGTGGATCAGACAATCAATTCTGCAAGCCTTAGCAGAACAATCAAGAATTGTAAGATTGCCGCTTAACCGGGTTGGTGCACTGAACAGAATTGGAAAAGCATACAGAAATTTAGAACAGGACTTTGAGAGGGAACCAAGTACAGAGGAGCTTGCAAACGAACTTGATATGGATGTTAGTGAAGTTTCGGAGGCACTTACTTCACCCGCAAAGCATTTATCAGTAGATGCACCTTTTTCTTCTGGAGATGAAAGCAGCTTACTTGATGTTTTGGAAAATGAAGAACTGCCTTCACCGGATAATACGCTAAATTCTGAATCTTTAATAAATGAAATTGAACGTGTGCTCTCTGTTTTATCCGAAAGAGAGGCTGAAGTAATAAGGCTGTATTTTGGATTGGATAGAAATCAGGCACACACACTTGAAGAAATTGGAGATAAATTCAATCTTACCCGTGAAAGGGTGAGGCAAATTAAAGAAAAAGCGATTCGAAGATTAAAACGAACATCTCTCAGCAATGATTTGAGAACATACTTAGGCTGAGTTTGAAGAATTTTTACTTTAAAAGAATTTTATTCATCATTTCTTTCATTCCAATTTTTTACTTCGGCTGCACATCCAGTAGTACAATTCGGTATGGAAAACAGGTGGAAGAAGTTGATTCCATTGATTCTGTTGTCCGGTTTACTTCTGCAGATGATAGTATGATTGTAGATTTAAACCTCGATTTAAAGGATCCCAGCGACTTACCCGATGAGGAGCAAAAAATACAAATCGCTTCGCTTATTAATAACAGCAGTACTGATGGTTATAATATACCGGGATTCGATTATACTACACTCAGAGAAAAAATGCTTATGGAAATAATTAAATACCTTGATACTCCATACAAGTACGGGGGAAATTCATTTGATGGAATAGATTGTTCTGCATTTACTCAAAATATTTATAAGGATGTTCTTTCAATAAATCTTGAAAGATCTGCACGGTTGCAATACAAGCAGGGAACAGAAATAACAGATACTAATGAATTAAGATTTGGTGATTTGGTTTTTTTTAATACTAGAAAAAGAGTCAAACCCGGTCATGTAGGTATTTATATTCAAGACCGCTTATTCGTCCATGCAAGCTCAAAAAGGGGGGTAACCATTTCTTCAATTGATCATAACTACTATTCTAAACGGTTCATGAGCGCACGTCGTTTTGAAACTGTTCAAACAGGTAGTCGAAACTAATTATTGAATTTTATTTCCTTTCATTTTTAAAATCATTGTTTTGAAATTACTTGCATAAATAATTTCGGCGTGCTCCCGCACGATAAATTATTTGAAATTGATAAATAAATAGACAATTCAATGTGAAACAACAAAGTCTTATGTGTTGGAGACAGAATATATTATGCTCCTGAATTGCTTGCTGATGCATAGACTGCTATGGGAGCATATGAATTAACCGCGATGCAGGAGGCTGTATTTGGTGATAAGGTTTTGCATTAATTGCAATTCTCTAAGCATCCAGGATTCTTCTGATTAAATTTTCTTTTCTATTCAAAAATTAATATATCGTAATATGATTTAAGCTCAAGTGCACGTTGTCTTACAATATTGCTGCGGCTGTCAGCTTCAATTATATTAAACATTGTTCCTTCCATTTTTCCGTACCTCATTCCAATAAACTCGAATTCTTTATCTCTGAAAACCAGCCATTGCCGTTGTGCATCTCTAAGTTTCTCCTGCTCATCAGTATTGAGCGTATTCATAAGGCGTTTATAATATTTATTCAGTTCAGCATCCCATTCCTCCATTGCTGTTTGGATACAGTTAATCATACCAATTGTAGTCTGGTTTGATTCGTTGGCAATGCATTCTTCAACTTTTATATCAATCGGGTGCTTTTCAGTTTCATTCTCCTGCCCAAAAGCAATATTTGTGAGCAAAATGAACAGCATTCCAGTTATTAATAATTTCATTTATATCCCTTTTAGAAAATACTATTAATTTTTGTATCTGTAATGTCCGGTAATTTCAAAGTCGAACAAACAATCTTCCAACACTTGCCCAGCTCCAATGTTATGGACAATTAAGTTTCTCAAACCATCTTCAGATTTTATATGAACCACAAATCCTATATGAGGAATACCGCCCGTTAAGTTCCAACAGACTATATCTCCCGGTAAATAATCCACTGGGTTGTAAGTAATTGGCTTTACTGTTCCTTTTCTTTCAAATAGAGTCATCAGATTAGGCACTCTTCTGTGATCAATATTCTTATCCGGTTTTGTCAATCCCCAATTATTAGGATATTCATCAAAATTAGCTTTCATATCCTCGTGAATATCTTTTTGAAGATCAATTCCAATTAAACGGTATGCCCTAATAATTACATCTGTGCAAACTCCCTTATCTGCTGGAATATCTCCATTTGGGTAATCTATTGAATAATAGCTTGGATCATAAGTTACTTCTTGCTTCGTCAATTCCAGTGCAGAAACACTCAACGTATCTTTTACCTGGCTCTGTGCTAGGCTAAAAATTAGTAAAAATATTAATAGATTTTGGATTTTCATTTTGTGTGAATAAAAGTTTGAGTAAACTAATCTATAAAGCAGTATTCATAAATTTTAGCTGGTAGTTTTTTATCTATTCAATACTATTACAGAACGATTAGTAATATTAATTATAATGTATTCGTCCACAACATTTCTTAAACTTTTTTCCGCTATTACAAGGACAGGGAGTATTACGACCAATCTTCACTTTCTTTCTGCTCAAACTTCTCGAGGCCATGTCCTGTTTAAATATTTTTTCCAGTAGATTGTATAAATCAGGATGGTTTTTTGCGAGCAACTTTGGCCGTTCAAAGAAGTATTCACTCACAACGGAAAAAAATTCAGCCCGGTTGGTTCCGCCATAGGGATTGATGTCTGACTTCCCGTCATATATCTCATCTATCTTTTTATTGATTAGATCTATCCACGGAATTGAATATTGTTTTTCCAATAGTACAGAGGGAATACCATCGACCGATCCGTCTGACTTATCTATCAAATGAACAAATTCATGAATAGCGGTGTTTTTCTTGTCCGATTCATTCTTAAATCCATGCCTTAATGCTGGTTTAGACAGGATCATTTTACCTTCCATATAACCACTGCCAACCATTCCTGCAATTCGTCTGCCTGAACCTTTTGTGTCAAAATTCTTATTGAACATTGCCGGGTAAAGTAAAACCTCGTGAATATTAGAATATTTCCAATCATTAAATTCAAAAATTGGAATAACTGCACTGGAAGCTAGAAGTAATTTATCTGTTAGATCTATGCTGGTATCTATTCCTGTAATTCTGCAATTCAGCAGGAATTCCTGAACTTTATACTCAAACCTGTTTTTCTCTTCTCCGGATAATGAATTATAAAAAGATACATAGCGGGCTAATATAATTTTCCAATCAGTTGGAAAAGGTTCTTTTGGCACTTTCCATTTTGGATTATTTCTACGGTTCCATATAAACACAAAAACAATAATTATGGCTATAATAACTATGGATATAATAGGGCTCATATAGTTACTCTATAATTTTTAGTAATTACGGGCATCATAAGAAACTTCTTGCTAGGTTAATTTCATTGCTGAAATGCTCAACGTATCTTTAGCCTGGCTATGTGCAAGATTAAAAACTAATAAAAATATTATTAAAAGTCTGATTTTCATCTTATTTGTGCTTAGCGTTATCGTATGGTGAGTTGTCAACCTTAAAGGTGGTTATTAATTTTATATATTTTGGCGGGTGGTGTGATTATTTCTCTTCAGGTTCATCCTCCTTTATCGAATATTTATCTAATAGCAACTGTTTGTCTTTTGGTGGTAATTTCTTATACCTTTCTCTAACTATTGCAGTTTCTTCTCTTAACTCATGTGACAAATCCTTTTCATCGGTTTCTTCTTCAATCTGTGGAGGAGTTAAAAGCTTTACTTCATTGCCCTTGATAATATGGTCAGTAATTACCGTACTAACTTCATCTGCCTTCTTATCAATACCAGTCTTATCTATTTTCTTATCTACTTTAATTCGTTTTTTGTGTTGTTCAATTGCCTTCTGATTAATTGAGTCCTTAATATTATCAAGCATTAAACCTTCTCTATCTTTTTCCATTTTTATAAGTTTCTTATTGCCAAGATAAGAGTCGATTATTTCCCTAGCTCTCTTTGATTTATACAATAGATATGCACCGTATACTTTTAAACCTATCTTGATCAGTTCTGTTAAATCAATAGCAATATCAAAGTCAATATTAAAAATCACATCAATGGAGCCGTTCTGAATTTCTACTAATGAAATATCATCTGGAGATTCAGATTTTAATAGTGTATGATATATTAGTAATGTCCTATTCCAACGATGCAAAACCTTTGAGAATTCTTTTAGACTTCCAGTTGACTCTAAATCGTTAAAGATAATTGATACTAAAGCTTGCTTTCCCTCCGCAGCATATGCATCTGTATCTGTTATATATTTTGAGAATACTTCTTTTACTTCTTGTAATTCTGCTTCGTTTGAAGTAATTGAATTGATAAGTTTATTGAGTAAGGAGATAATTTTTTTAGAGTACTCCGCAGCCTCAATTTCACCATCTGAGTCCATGTCATTTAATTCCTCAAGAGTATTCAATGAAGTGAACGGTTCGTTCTCTTTAAGAATTATTTTCAATTCGGTATCAAGAGAGTTATTTTCAAGATTGATTAACACTTCTTTAATCTTTTGGGAAAGGCCCTTCATAAATACAAGATTTTGATTTTGCGGCTGTTGAATTGCTTGCACAAAATCAGTTATATCTCTTTGAAATCCAGATTCGATTACAAGCTCCTCAAACAGTGCGATTTTGCTTAGTATACTTTCTATGTTCATCTTCTTGTTATTTAATATTACTTAAAACAGTATGATACAACTACGTTTATTTCTTAAAAAAATTAACTACAACCGGAAGTAGAACCGCAAGTCATACACTTTAAGCAGGTACCGTTTCTAACCATAGTCATACTCTGGCATTCGGTGCATATATCCCCGGTATAGCCCTTTTGAATTGCCTGCTTGACCTGCGAACTGATATCTGTCTTAGTATTAGGGTCGGATTCTAACTTTTGACCTTTGAGCGCAGTAGTCATTTTTGCTTTTTTAAATGACTCAACGTTATCCCGATCGAGTTCAACTAATCTTTCACTTACCAGTTCTTCGCTTTCAAATTCCGGTTCAGCAAGTTTTTTTACTATCCCGGGCGATGCTTTGGATTTTATTTCTTCAGGTTCTACATGCGATAAATCGTGACGACCTAAATAAGTAACTGCCAGTTCTCTAAAAATATAGTCAATTACAGAAGTAGCCATTTTAATTTTTTCATTGCCCGTTACAATTCCACTCGGTTCAAATCTTGTAAAAACAAAAGCATCGGCAAATTCTTCAAGCGGCACTCCGTGCTGAAGCCCAAGAGAGATTGAAATGGCAAAACAGTTTAACAGGCTTCTGAAAGCAGCGCCTTCACGGTGCATGTCAATAAAAATTTCACCTATCTGTCCATTATCATATTCTCCGGTTCGGATGTAGACGGATTGTCCATTAATTTTAGCTTTTTGGGTATAACCGGAACGTCTATCAGGCAGTCTTCTTCTTTTAGCAATGTAACGATGAATTATTTTTTCAGCTACCCGGACCATATCATTTTTATCTTTGTCTTCCAGTAATGCTTCAATATCTTCTTCACTAATTGAATTTAAAGGCTGCGATAATTTTGAGCCATCTCTGTAAAGTGCATTTGCTTTCAATCCTAATTTCCAGGATTGCATATACGCATCTTTAAAGTCTTCAATTGAAGCCTGATTAGGAAAGTTAATTGTTTTTGAAATAGCGCCTGAAATGAAAGGTTGAGAGGCTGCCATCATTTTTATGTGTGCAGACGCTCTTATAAATCGTGTTCCTTTTTTACCGCACTTGTTCGCGCAGTCGAACACGGGATAATGTTCGTGTTTTAGAAACGGTGCACCCTCTATAGTCATTGTACCACATACAAAATCGTTGGCACTGGCTATTTCTTGTTTTGAAAAACCTATTTCTTTAAGAAGATTAAAATCGAATCTATCGATTTTTTCTTCATCAATTCCAAGTTGATCTATAATGAAATCCGTTCCAAGTGTAAACTTGTTAAATGCAAATCCGATTTCAAATACTGTTGGAAGTGCTTTTTCTATTTTTGATATTGCTTCTTCTGTGAAGCCTTTTGCTTTAAGTGATTCTGCATTAACGTAATTACAGCCATTTAATGTTCCGTGTCCTTTTGCATATTTCACAATTTCGTTAATCTGATCTTTATTATAACCGACTCTTTCAAGTGCAGGAGGAATTGATTGGTTTATAATTTTAAAGTAACCACCACCGGCAAGCTTTTTAAATTTAACTAAAGCAAAATCAGGTTCAACACCTGTAGTATCGCAGTCCATTACAAGACCAATTGTTCCTGTTGGCGCTATTACAGTAACCTGCGCATTTCTATAGCCGTATTTTTCACCAAGCTCTAAAGCTGTGCTTGAATCTTCGCGGGCAGCATTTAAAAGATCAGATGGGCAGTATTTTGGATTTATACCTGTTGGAAAAACAGATAATCCTTCATACTCTTCATTTGGAACGTTGAACGCAGCCCGCTTATGATTGCGAATAACTTTAAGCATATCCTTTTTGTTTTTCTTATAACCGGAAAATGGTTCAAGCTCTCTAGCCATTTCAGCAGAGGTAGAATACGCTGACATATGCATGATTGCAGTAAGGGCACCGCAAATAGCAAAACCCTCATTGCTATCGTAGGGAATTCCCTGAAGCATAAGAAGAGATCCTAAATTCGCAAATCCAAGCCCTAGAGTTCTGTATTCATAACTAAGTTGAGCAATTCTACGGCTTGGAAATTGTGCCATTAATACACTAATCTCTAATACTACAGTCCAGATTTTTGTTGAGTGCCTGTAAGCTTCAACATCAAACTTTTTCTCCTTGAGATTGAAAAATTTTACAAGGTTCAGTGATGCAAGATTGCAGGCTGTGTCATCAAGGAACATATATTCGCTGCAAGGATTTGATGCTTTTATTTCACCTTCATTTGGACAGGTATGCCATTCATTAATTGTTGAATGGAATTGAATTCCAGGATCAGCACAGGACCAGGCAGCGTGTGCAATATCATTCCATAAATCTCTTGCCCTCAGAGTTTTACATGATTTTGGTTTTCTTCTTTCTTCAGCTGCTTTACGTTTTTCTCTTCTCCAATATAAATTCCAGTCTTCGTCATCAAGTACAGCG
>JABDPB010000074.1 GCA_013042995.1 Ignavibacteriaceae bacterium
CTGTAAAGAAAAAGGATTAATTCTCACTCCTGGAACAATAAATTCTTTGCGTGCAGTTACTCATTTGGATGTTAATGATGATGATATAAGTAAAGCTGCGAATATTATAGACGAGGTTTTCAAGTGACTGATTTAATAATTCCCAAGGAATTCAAACACAAATACACAGCAACCGTTCGATTTCACGAAGTTGATATGCTCGGTGTGTGCAATAATGCAGTTTACATTAATTTTTTTGAAACCGCTAGACTGGAGTATATCAAAACTGCTGGTTTGATGCCTGGGAAAGGAATCTTTTCTGACGGTAAAATATTTTTCATGGTACGAAACGAAATCAATTACCGTGATCATGCATACTACGATGATGTGTTAGATATTTATTCAAAAATTTCGTTTATAAAAAATTCTTCATTTGGTTACGATCACTTGATTGTAAAACATAAAACAGGTAAAATTATCGTTGATGGAAAAGGTGTTGTAGTTTATGTCGATCCCCAAACAAAAAAATCTGCAACTCTTACGGATGATTTTATAAATAAAGTGAAGGCTTTTGAACCATCGGTTAAGATTATAAGAGAATAAAATGAGAAGAATTGTAATTGATATCGAGACCTGTGCTTATCCTTTCGAATCGCTCGCTGAAAGCCAGAGGGAATACTTACTTCGCTATGCAGAAAAAGAACCTGATCCTGAAAAAAGACAAATGATGGTTGATGATGCAGTTCGTTACACCAGTCTTTACCCATATACTGCAAAGTGCATTGCCATTGGAATATTCGATGTAGAAAAGGAAAAATCTTATATTTATTACGAAAGCAATAAAGACGAACTGTGGAAAAGTGAGGATGAAAATATTCATTACAAAGGTTTACTTGAAATCGATATGCTCAAATCGTTTTGGAGAGTTGCAAACGCAGCGGATCAGATAATAACTTTTAATGGAAGAAACTTTGATATTCCGTTTTTAATGATGCGCTCTGCAATGTTAAAAATTAAAGTAACTAAAAATTTAATGAGCTACCGTTACGGTGATGAACACATCGATTTGCTAGAGAAATTTACCTTTTACGGAGCCACCAGAAAATTTAACTTAGATTTTTACTGCAATGCATTCGGAATTGAATCTTCTAAAACCTCTGAAGTTTCAGGAATGGAAGTTAAAAATCTCTATGAAGCCGGAAGAATTAAGGATATTGCTGTTTACTGCTCCAGAGATATTTATGCCACCTACAAATTGTTTAAGATTTGGAATGAGTATTTAAATCTTAAATAACAGCTTCTTGGCAGTGAATGGAGGGGTATAATTTTATTATATTTCTTACCTAAAAATTCACGCTTAAACTCAAAATCATCTTATAAATGAAAGAACCCGAAGTAAATTTAGAGCTTGCGATCGAACACGGATTAAATGAAGAGGAATATGACAGAATTCTAAAAATTCTTGGCAGAACACCGACTTTTACAGAGCTTGGTATTTTCAGCGTTATGTGGAGTGAGCATTGCAGCTACAAGAATTCAATTGCACAATTAAAAACTTTACCCAGAAGTGGGGGAAGATTATTAGTAGGTGCAGGTGAAGAAAATGCGGGACTTGTTGATATAGGCGACGGATTAGCAGTTGCATTTAAAATTGAAAGCCACAATCATCCGTCAGCAGTTGAACCATATCAAGGCGCAGCAACTGGAGTTGGTGGAATAATGCGTGATATTTTTACAATGGGCGCTCGCCCAATCGCTTCACTAAATTCGCTTCGATTTGGTAAATTGGATGATGCACGCACACGTTATCTTTTTGCAGGAGTTGTAAAAGGAATAGGGGATTACGGAAATAGTTTTGGTGTGCCCACAGTTGCAGGTGAAATTTATTTTGATGAATCATACCAAGGAAATCCTTTGGTAAATGCAATGGCAGTTGGAATAGTAAAAACAAGTATTTTCGCAAGTGCAGTTGCAAAAGGTGAAGGTAATCCAGTTATGATTGTTGGTTCATCAACAGGAAGGGATGGAATACACGGTGCAACTTTTGCATCTGAAGAACTTTCGGAAAAATCAGAAGCTAAGCGTCCTGCAGTTCAGGTTGGAGATCCTTTCACAGAAAAGCTTTTACTTGAAGCTTCACTTGAAATTATTCGTAAAGGATATTTGATTGGAATACAGGATATGGGTGCGGCTGGTATTACTTGTTCCAGTAGCGAAATGAGCGCAAAAGGTAATTCCGGAATGAAGCTTGATTTAGATAAAGTTCCGCTTCGTGAAGAAGGAATGAGCGCTTATGAAATTATGCTTTCCGAAAGCCAGGAAAGAATGCTTTGCGCTGTTAAAAAAGGATATGAAGAAAGGGTTCGTGATGTTTTTGATAAATGGGATCTCCATTGCGAAATAGTCGGTGAAGTTATAAATGATGATAAACTGGTCATAAATTATAAAGGAAAACTTGAGGCAGAAATTCCACCATTCGAATTAGTGCTGGGTGGCGGTGCACCAGTTTACACTCGCGAGCAGAAAGAACCAGCCTATTTAAACGAATTAAGAAAATTTGATTTTAATTCGTTACGTGAGTCAGAAAATCTTCAAAAAGAATTTCTAAAAGTTTTTTCATCTCCTAACATTGCATCTAAAAGATGGGTGTACGAACAGTATGATTCCATGGTTCGAACGAATACAATTGTGGGTCCCGGATGCGATGCAGCGGTTATCTACATTAAACGCACTAATAAAGCTTTGGCAATGAAAACTGATTGCAACGCACGTTACGTCTATTTAAATCCGAAGGAAGGAGCAAAGATTGCAGTTGCAGAATCTGCAAGGAATATTGTTTGCTCAGGTGGTGTGCCGCTTGCAATTACTAATTGTTTAAATTTTGGTAATCCTTACAAACCCGAAATATTTTGGCAGTTTGCAAAAGTGATTGAAGGAATGGGGGATGCATGCAGGTTCTTTGATACTCCTGTTACCGGCGGTAACGTAAGCTTTTACAACGAATCTCCAGATCGGGCTGTTTATCCCACACCTACAATTGGAATGGTTGGACTGGTTGAAAACCTTTCGCACATTACAACTTCTTACTTTAAAGATGAAGGAGATTTGATTTATATATTAGGTGAAGATGATGAAGAACTCGGCGGTAGTGAATATTTAAAAATAATTCACAACAAAGTAGCAGGCGATTCACCGCAGCTTGATTTTGATGTTGAAAAAGGATTGCAGGATACCCTGCTTGAATTAATCAGAAAAAATTTAATTAAATCTGCACACGATGTTTCAGAAGGTGGAGTTATATGCGCACTTGCAGAATGCTGCATAATAAATGAAGAGAAAATTATTGGTGCTGAAATTAATCTTACAATAAAAAGCAGAAAAGATTTTTCCTATTTCTCTGAAACACAATCACGTGTAATCGTAACTATTTCAAAAGAAAATAAAAGAGAATTTGATAAGTTTGTTCATTCTTCAAATCAATTATTCTTTGATATCGGAGAGGTTCGCGGCACATCTTTAAAGATTAATGATGATATAAATGTAAATCTCAATGAGCTTTATGATTTGTATTTCAATACAATTCCGAAAATAATGAGCAGTGAAAAATAAAATTTTACAAAAGATTAGAAATTCGAAACTCTATGCTCTATTCAGGAAAATTCGTTATTTCCTGCATCTTATTCCAGCATGGCACTGGTTCAAGAATTTTTTTGTGCATTACTTTGGCGGATTGTATGACAGAACCGATAGACACCATCTGTTTCTACTATCAGGCGGTTTAGCATTTTCACTCTTTGTATGTATTCTTCCAATGACACTAATAATATTTTGGCTGCTTGGGAAATTTCTCAACTCTGCTGAAGTCGAACTACAAATAGTTACGCTTATTGATACAGTAATACCCTACGATACTTATGCACAATTTGTTAAGGAGATAATTTTTGATAGGGTAAAAGAAGTTGTTGAGTATAGGAACATTGCAGGCTGGGTAGGTATAATAGGATTATTTTTTGCTGCAAGTGGATTTGCCAGTAGTTTACGTACGGTACTGAATAAAATTTACGGGACTGATATTGATATTAATATTTTTCTTGGCAAGCTTAGAGATTTTTTGGTTATTATTATTATCGTACTTGTGTTTTTAGCATTGATATTGGTTTTACCCATATTGGACTTTCTTGTTTCATTTGCGCAGACTACTCCTTATTTGCAATTTTTTAATAAGCCTATTTTTCATCGGTTTTTTACGGCTTCATTTTCCTTTTTTGTTATGGTTCTGATTTTTGCTGTGCTGTATAAATTCATGCCAACGGAAAATATTCGCAAAAGATCTGTGTTGCTTGGGGCAATGTGGGCTTCAATCTTTTGGGTGGCAGCAAAAATTTTATTCGGAATGTATCTCTCCAGCTTTACTACTTTTAGCAGAATTTATGGGGCTTATGCATTAGGCATTGTGGTTGCCTTTTGGATTTACTATACATCAGCAGTTTTCATTCTAGGAGCCGAAATAGGAAAATTATTTGATGAACGGATTTCATTGAAAATAGCTAAAAAAGCTAAGTTTTCAAATGATTCTGATAGTGAGTAATCTTATTTAGTTTCCCATCAACATTCTTAATAGCTGAATTTGACAATTACCTTTCTAGTTAGTAATATTAATCAGACAATTTTATCTGATTATAAAAACCATATTATTTTAAGAAAGGAAAATTATTTATGCAACTCAGAAAATATGGTAACGTGTTCGGATTTATGGGAGTAATTATTTTTTTAGCTGCTTTAGTTTTTTTAAGTGCCTGTGGTGATTCTGGTGAAAACAAAACAACTACTGATACGCAAGTTGTTGAAAAAACAAATCCCAGTGGTTTAACAGACTGGGAAATGGAGAGTGGATTTGGTCCCGTAAAAAAGAAACTTAATCTTGGACCAATAAATGAAGAATTATCAAAAGAAGGTGAAGCAATTTTTGATACTAAATGTATCACCTGCCATAAATTGGATGAGCGTTATACTGGACCAGCACAACGTGATGTATTGCAGCGTATTTCCCCTGAATTTTTTATGAACATGGTTGTTAATCCTGATGAAAATATTGAAAAACATCCACGCGCTAAAAAATTACTTGCCGAGTATATGAATAAAATGACAAATCAGAATGTAACTCTTAAAGATGCGCGCGCATTGCTTGAGTATTTTAGAGTTTTAAAAGCTGAACTTGAACAAAATAATCAAACCAATCAATAATGGATGGAGGAAATCCTATGAATCGCAAATATTTAAAGGCAATATTAATTGCTATTGCGGTTGTTTCTTTATTTGTAGTTTTTCACTATGGTTGCCAAGAGTCGCAAGACGTTACCGCTGGAGATGAATCTGGAAGGGTGTATGTAGCACCAGGCAATTACGATGAGTTTTATCTTTTTACATCCGGAGGATATAGCGGACAAATTGGAGTTTACGGATTACCATCGGGACGACTGTTTCGTGTAATTCCAGTATTCTCACAGGATCCTGAAAAATCCTGGGGTTATTCAGAAGAATCCAAACCGATGTTTATGACCTCGTACGGTTTTGTTCCTTGGGATGACTCTCATCATCCTGAATTATCACAAACTAATGGTGTCCCTGATGGAAGATGGATATTCATAAATGCAAATAACACACCAAGAGTTGCTAGAGTAGATCTTACAACCTTTAAAACGGCAGAAATAATTGAAATACCCAACTCTGCAGGTAACCACGGCTCACCATTTATAACTGAGAATACTGAGTATATAGTTGCTTCAACCCGTTTTAGTGTTCCCATTCCAAATAGAGATGTACCAATAAGTTCATACAAAGAAAATTTTAAGGGAACACTTACTTTTATAAAATGTGCAGATGACGGTGCAATGGATATTGAATTTCAAATTCTTGTTCCGGGTTTTAACTATGATTTAGCGCACTCTGGGAAGGGTCCGTCGCACGGATGGGCTTTCTTTACCAGTTATAATACAGAGCAGGCAAACACTTTACTTGAAGTAAATGCTTCACAGAACGATAAAGACTTTATTGCGGCAGTAAACTGGAAAAAAGCTGAAGAATATTTAGCTCAAGGCAAATTTAAAACATTCAATTCCACTTATTACAGAAATCACTTTGATGACAAGACACACATGGCTACCTCAGAAAAGCGAAGCGATGTTAAAGTTCTTATTCCTGAAGAGTGTCCTGGTTTAATTTATTATTTGCCTACTCCAAAATCTCCACACGGAGTGGATGTTGATCCATCAGGCGAATACATAGCTGCAGGTGGAAAACTTGCAACAGTAATTCCTGTTCATTCTTTCAGTAAAATGCTCAAGGCAATTGAAAATGAAGAGTTCGAAACATCCATCGATGGAATACCTGTTCTTAAGTATGAGTCTGTTATGGCTGGTGAAGTTCAAAATCCTGGATTAGGGCCACTTCATACAGAATTTGACGGTGAAGGGTACGCTTATACATCGGCGTTTATTTCATCCGAAATTGTAAAATGGAAAATTGGTACCTGGGAAGTAGTTGATCGCATTCCAACATACTATTCAATAGGACACCTTTGTGTACCCGGTGGCGATAGCAAACAGCCCTGGGGTAAATATGTTGTTGCATTAAACAAAATAACAAAAGACAGATACCTACCAACAGGACCAGAGCTAACACAATCTGCTCAGCTAATTGATATTTCTGGCGATAAAATGAAATTGTTACTAGATTTTCCAACTATCGGTGAACCACATTATGCTCAATCCCTGCCTGCAGATTTACTGATGAAAAATTCTAAGAGAATTTATCCAATTGAAGAAAATGAAAATCCTTACTCGGTTAAATCCGAAAAAAATGTACGTGTAGAAAGAAATGGGAATACTGTTCATGTTTATATGTCTACAATCAGAACCCACTTTGCACCTGATAATATCGAAGGAATAAAAGTTGGAGATGTAGTTTATTTCCATGTAACCAATCTTGAACAAGACTGGGATATTCCACACGGTTTTGCAGTTAAAGGTCTTAACAATGCAGAGCTTTTAATTATGCCGGGCTCAACTGAAACAATTAAGTGGCAGCCAAAGTTTGCAGGAGTATATCCATTCTATTGCACAGACTTCTGTTCAGCATTACATCAGGAAATGCAGGGATATGTTAGAGTATCTCCGCAGGGTTCGAATGTCAAACTTTCCTGGCATACTGGTAAATAGTTAAAATTTTCTAGTTAACGGGGAACGATGTGTTCCCCTTTTTTATTATTTATCTGGAGGGGAAGAATGATACTCAAATCAAAGATAATTATTGTATTTGCTTCATTACTTCTTGTTCTAACTTTCTTTTTTCCCTTGTGGTATATTGATCTCGAGGCACCACAATATCCTGAAGGTATTGGTCTTGAGATATGGCTGAATAAGATTACCGGACAGAAACCGAATGATCTAGATAATATAAATGGCTTAAATCATTACATAGGAATGAAAGAAATTGAGCCGGATGCAATTCCTGAATTAAAAATTATGCCTTTCATTTTAATTTTTTTAATTCTTTTTGGTTTAACATCAGGATTTACCGGCAAACGGGTATTAGTTTACGTTTGGATAACTTTATTTGTAGTTTTGGCTGCAGTTGGTTTGTATGATTTTTATATGTGGGAGTACGATTACGGACACAATTTAAATCCGAATGCTGCTATTAAAATTCCGGGAATGGTATATCAACCACCATTGATTGGTTCAAAAATGCTTTTAAATTTTAATGCTATCTCAATGCCGGACATTAGTTTTTACATATTGGTACTTGTTGTGGCCTTGGCTGTAGTTGCGCTATTTCTTGATAAAAAATCAAAAAAGGAAAACGTAAAACATGACTAGATCGAAAATTATTAGTTCCACTTTATTTTTAGTTCTAACGATTATATTATTTGTTTCCTGTGGAAGTGAACCTGAACCAATTAATTACGGACACGATGAATGCGAATACTGCAGAATGCTTATTACAGATAACAAATACGGTGCAGAACTAATTACGAAAAAAGGTAAAATCTATAAATACGACTCAATAGAATGCTTAATTAATTATTCATTAGTTGAAAATCTTTTAGGCGATAATGAAGTTACAATGCTTGTAGATGACTTTTCAAACCCCGGTAATTTTACTGATGCCCGAACATCCTCTTATTTGCATAACGATAATTTCAGAAGCCCGATGGGCTTAAATGTAATGGCATTTAGTACTGAAGAGCAGCGTAGCAATTTTGCAAAAGAAAATGCTGGCAGTAAGCTTTCTTGGATTGAAGTGATTGAACTAACAAAGCAAAAAGATAACTGATACATTCTAATTCGTTTTTATATTCCATTCAGAATAATCTTAATTTAAAATAAGTTTTAAATGAAATTTTCATTTTCAATTCTTCTATTAATAATTCTTTGTTCTTCAATTAACTTTTCCGAGACAATCATTGTTTCAAAAAGCGGAAAAGTAAAATCAATTTCTGCAGCATTGAATTTAGCAAACGATGGTGATGAGATATTAATTGAAGAGGGCACTTACGAAGAAGGAAATATCATTGTAAAAAAAAGTGTTAAAATCAGAGGGAAAGGTTTTCCTGTTATTGATGGAAAGGGGGATGGAGAAGTATTTACAGTTTTAGCAGACGATGTATTAATTGAAGGATTCATTATAAAAAATTCAGGCATAAGCTATTTGGAGGAAAATGCCGGCGTAAGACTTGAAGAAGTCCGGAACTGCACTGTAACCAACAACAGATTTATCAATAATTTTTTCGCAGTCTATCTTGCAAAAACTGCAAACTGTCTTATTTCAAATAACCATATCGAAGGAATTAAAAAACGGGAAACAAATTCCGGGAATGGGATCCACTTGTGGTACTGTAAAAACATAACCGTTGAAAAGAACACAATTCTAAACCACCGCGATGGAATTTATTTTGAATTTGTACGACACGGAAAAATCGAAAATAATTTTAGCAAAGGGAATTTAAGATACGGACTACACTTTATGTTTTCCGATAGCTGCGAATACAGGAAAAACACCTTTGAACTAAACGGTGCAGGCGTTGCAGTGATGTACACTAAAAATGTTTTGATGGAAGAAAATATTTTCAAATTGAATTGGGGCCCTGCTTCGTACGGTATTTTATTGAAAGAAATTTCGGATAGTGAAATATCGAATAACTTGTTTGAAGAAAACTCAATTGGAATTTATATGGAAGGATGCAGCCGAATTACAATTGAACAAAATGATTTTGTAAAAAACGGCTGGGCTTTAAAGCTGATGGCGAATTCGATGGGAAATTACTTTTATGAAAATAATTTTGTGGCAAATTCATTTGATCTTTCAACAAACAGCAGACAGAATTTTAATACGTTTGAACGAAACTACTGGGCAAATTACTCTGGTTACGATTTAGATAAAGATGGCTATGGTGATGTTCCGTTCAGACCTGTCACAATGTTTTCGATGATGGTAGAAGATCAGCCGACTTCGCTTATTTTACTCAACAGTTTGTTTATAAAAATCTTAGATGTTGCGGAAAGCATTGTTCCTGCTATTACACCCAAAGCACTCACAGATCCAAAGCCAAAAATGAGTTCGTACAATTGATTGAAATTAAAAACTTAAATAAAAAATTTGGGAAGAATCATGTTCTCAAAACCATCAGTCTTTCGATTGTATCGGGTAAAGTTACAGCAGTTGTAGGACCAAACGGCTCAGGGAAAACCACGTTAATTAAATCTGTCCTTGGATTAGTAAACCAAACCGATGGTGAAATTTTAGTTGATGGCGAAAACACCAAGGGTAATTTTAGCTACAGAAATAAAATCGGTTATATGCCGCAGGCAGCTAAATATCCAGATAACTTAACAACAAACGAACTACTTTCGCTTGTAAAAGACTTAAGGGCAAATGGCGATTCTCGCTCAAAAGAGTTAATAGAATCTTTCAACTTAAAAAGTGAACTGGAAAAACCATTTAAAAATTTATCCGGCGGTACAAAGCAGAAAGTTTCAGTTTTGATTTCATTTGCTTTCAATCCGCAAATTTATTTTTTGGATGAACCAACTGCTGGATTAGATCCAATCTCCAGTAGTTACTTTAAGGACCTTGTCGCAAAAGAAAAAGAAAATAAAAAAACAATTGTGCTCACTTCACATATTATGGGCGAAATACAGGAAATTGCAGATGAAATAGTGTTTCTGCTTGAAGGTGAAATTAAATATAAGGGAACTATTAGTTCACTTTTAGAACATAAAAAGGAGACAAAACTTGAACGTGCAATTGCAGAATTGATGAGCGGAGTGGAAAAATGAATTTGATGATGAAAGTTCTGCGTTACGAAATACACAACTCTATTAGAAGTAAGTGGGTTATACTTTATACGTTTTTCTTTTTCCTATTGGGATATACACTTTTTTCCCTAAGCAGTGATGTGAATAAAGCCTACATAAGTTTAATGAATATCGTTTTGATTGTCATTCCGCTTGTATCATTAATCTTTGGTGCGATCTACCTCTACAGCTCGCGTGAATTTATTGAAATGATGTTAAGCCAGCCCATTGACAGGAAATCTCTGTTTACTGGAATATATTTCGGTACAAGTATTCCACTCGCAGCAGGATATTTGATCGGCATTGTAACTCCGTTTTTAATTTTCGGAAAAGTAAAAGAGCAAACAGAAGGCTTAATGTTTCTTGTTTTAATTGGAATTGCATTAACGTTTGTCTTCACTGCTATTTCATTTTTAATTACGGTTCTGCAGGACGATAAGGCAAAAGGTTTAGGTTTAATAATTCTTATCTGGCTTATCTTTTCTGTTATTTACGATGGAATAATGTTATTTGTCGTTTACTATTTTGAAGAATACCCTCTTGAAAAGGTAATGATCGCTTTAAGCGTAATAAATCCAATTGATTTGGGAAGGATTTTGTTCCTTATGAAATTTAACATCTCCGCATTAATGGGTTACACAGGTGCAGTCTTTCAAAGTTTCTTTGGCAGCACTTTAGGTGTGTTGCTCTCAGCTATTGGCTTACTTTTGTGGATTGCTGTTCCACTCTTTTTCAGCACAAAAATCTTCCGCAAGAAAGATTTTTAAATTTGTTTAATTGAAGATTATCCATGAATACACTATCTTTAACCAGACAATTTTATCTGATTTTCAATTATGACAGTAATTTTTTCAAAAAAGTGTGAATACGGGCTTCAAGCCATATTATATATTGCTACCCACACAATGGGTAAGGCAGTTCCTGCCGAAAAAATTTCGCAAGCTTTAAAAATACCGCGTGAGTTTGTTTCAAAAATTTTACAGGATTTAAAAGCCAGCGGATTGGTTGGTTCTGTTAAAGGTAAAGCTGGTGGATTTTTTCTTGGAAAAGAACCATCACAAATTAAATTAATTGATATTGTTGAAGCCATAGACGGATTAGAAATGTTCAACAGCTGTGTGCTTGGATTTCCGGAGTGTACACCCGATGCCCCATGTCCTGTGCATAATAAATGGGGAATACTGAGAGATCAGGCTTATCAAATGCTTAAAGCAGAAACATTAGATCAGCTAAAAGAGAGAACATTAAATAAAATTTCGAAGCTTTAATTTTTTAGTAGTGGATACTGATAGATCAAAAAGAAAAAAAGTAATTAAGAATTACGAAAAACCAATTCAGAAATTTAGATTTGTTGTTCAACTTCTTTTTACATTGTTGTGCATCTGGATTGGAATAGAGTTTTTTTTCTTCATTCAATTTTTGGAAACTAACGGAACTTCTGCATTTATAAACAGACCACCCGGAGTTGATGGGTTCCTACCAATCAGTTCATTTATGAGCTTCTATTTATTTATTGTTACTGGTGAAATTCATTCTGCGCACCCAGCCGGGTTCTTTATTTTTTTCGCAATCGTTTTTGTGTCAATTGTTTTTGGAAAAGCATTTTGTAGCTGGCTTTGCCCTGTTGGCTTTATATCTGAATTGATTGGTGATTTTGGAGATAAAATTTTTAAGAAAAGAATTAAAATTCCGCGATGGCTGGATTACCCGCTTCGAAGCATAAAATATTTATTGCTCGGATTTTTATTTTACTCAGTTTTTGTTTTGATGAGCACTGTTGCTGTCAAATCATTTTTAGATAGCCCGTACAATCTTGTATCTGATATTAAAATGTTTTATTTCTTCGCTGATATTTCAAGAACTGCGTTAATTGTACTTGCTGTTTTATTTTTACTTTCAATTCCAATTAGAAATTTTTGGTGCCGTTATTTATGTCCCTACGGGGCGTTGCTTGGAATTACTTCACTTTTGAGTCCAAACAAAATTAAACGAAATGTTTCCAGCTGTGTTGATTGTAATTTGTGCAATAAAGCATGTCCTTCTTTTATTAAAGTTGACAGAGTAAAAACAGTAATCTCGGATGAATGCACAACATGCATGAACTGTGTTGATGTTTGTCCTGTTAAAGATACTCTTCAGGTTGGAACAGTTGGGACAAAAAAGGCAATTAATAAAAAATATGTTCTAGCCGGTGTAGTAGGATTGTTTATGCTAATTACAGGATTTGGAATGATAAGCGGCAACTGGCAGAACAAGATTTCAAATGAAGAATATATCAATCTTTATGAAGACATTGATAGTTACGGTCATCCAACAGGAACTGAATCCGTAAAAAGATTTAATGAAGATGCCATTGAAAAAGAGAAAAAACAGGAAATCAACGATTTGGAAGCGTTAAAATAAACTTAACTCTGCTTTAAAATATTTATGCCGATTAAACGACACGAAGCTTTGCAACCATTATCGAGAGATCACCACCATGGGTTGATACTTGCCCAGCAGTTAAAAAAGCGAGCTCCTCAGTATAAAGGAATGCCAGCCACAATTGAAGAAAAAAAGAACTACACAGTTTCATTTTATAACTCTGATTTGAAGGAACATTTTTGGAAAGAAGAGGAAATTTTGTTCCCGATGGTTAAAAACAGAGATACAGCTGTAGATGCTTTGATTAATGAAATATTAGAGGAACACAGGAAAATAGAAAAGATAATTTTAAAATTTAAAGCAGTAAACGATTTTGAGAACAAATTGGATGAACTTGGTTGGCTGCTGGAAAAGCACATTCGAAAAGAAGAAAGATCTTTGTTTGGAGAAATTGAAAATCTTTTAACCAATGATGAGTTGGAAGAACTTAAAATAAAGTTGATAGAACAATAAATAATTAAGGTAATTAATATGCCATTAATGAAATTTTTAAAAGCAATTGCGCCTCCTGCAACTTGGAGGTTTGTAGTTGTAATATTACTTGGAATTATGTTTGGGCTTATAATATTCACACTTCATGCGGGCAGGGCAACATCATACTTATCGGATGAGCCGGAAGCTTGCGTTAATTGTCATGTTATGACGTCGCAATATGCAACTTGGGAAAGAGGAAGTCACGGCAGAGTTACAACCTGCAACGATTGTCACGTTCCAAACAATAACGCAATTCGTAAATTTTTATTCAAGGCCAGTGATGGTTTGCGACATTCTTATATGTTCACATTTCGTCTTGAGCCGCAGGTTATTCGGATTAAACAGATGGGAAAAGATGTTGTGCAGGAAAATTGTGTGCGTTGCCATCAAAATGCTCTTCACCCTGTTTCTGTTCGTTCAATTTCAAACCAAAGTATTTATGAAGGAATGAGCGGCTATTGCTGGAATTGTCATCGCGAAACTCCGCACGGAAGAGTTCATAGTTTAACATCAGCACCATATGCCAGGATTCCGAAGTTTACAAATCCTTATCCTGATTGGATAAAGAATTCAATTTTAAATAACAACTAAACTTAAAGGGAAGTAAAATGAAATCAATAAATGAAACAATAAAAAATAAAGCTTGGCTTGCCTGGGTTTTGTTTTTTGCAACTGTCGTAGTTGTTTTTTTAATCGGCTTGCTTGCTTCTTCAATTCTTGAAAGAAAATCAGAAGCAGTTTATACGCTTCAAATGGTTAAACCTATTAATGACTGGGAACCGCGCAACGAAGTATGGGGAGAAAATTTTCCGAGGGAATACGAATCGTATTTAAAAACTCTTGAAACAGATTACGCAAGTAAACATGGTGGTTCTAAAATGATAGATTACTTGGAGAAATATCCTGAGCTTGTTGTACTTTGGGCTGGTTACGGTTTTTCCAAAGATTACAATCAGGGCAGAGGGCACGCTTATGCAATTGAAGATATAAGGAATTCTTTACGAACAGGCGGAAATCAAATAAGTCCAATGCCTGCAACTTGCTGGTCCTGTAAAAGCACTGATGTGCCGCGATTGATGAATGAAATAGGAATAGAGAATTTTTATAAAGGAAAGTGGATTGATTTAGGTGATCAGGTTATTAATCCTATTGGCTGCCAGGATTGCCACGATCCTAAAACAATGAACTTAAGAATTACACGTCCTGCTTTAGTTGAAGCTTTCGAACGACAGGGAAAAGATGTATCTCAATTTTCACGGCAGGAAATGCGTTCTCTTGTTTGCGCGCAATGCCACGTTGAATATTACTTCAAAGGAAAAAAAGAAAAATATTTAACCTTTCCTTGGGATAATGGCTTTAGTGCTGATGCAATGGAAGAATATTTTGACAACATTGAATTTGCTGATTGGACTCACAAGCTTAGTCGTGCACCAATGTTAAAAGCACAGCATCCGGATTATGAATTATTTAAAACCGGAATACATGCCATACGTGGTGTATCTTGTTCCGATTGCCATATGCCCTATAAAAGTGAAGGCGGCGTAAAGTTTACTGATCATCATATTCAATCGCCGTTAAATAATGTAGCAAACACTTGCCAGGTTTGTCATCGTGAAGAAACAGGCAGGTTAATGCAAGATGTTTATGACCGGCAAGATAGAATTGAAGAACTGCGAAGAATAACAGAAAAGACCATTGCTGCAGCGCACATAGAAGCTAAGGTTGCATGGGACAATGGTGCAACCGAAGAACAGATGAAAAATATTTTAACCCTTATCCGTCATGCTCAATGGAGATGGGATTGGGTTGCTGCTGCAAACGGGTTGGGCTTCCATTCACCCGTTGAGGCTTTACGTGTTCTTGGAACATCAATTCAAAAAGGAGAGCAAGCACGCAGGGAACTTGCAGCTCTATTTGTAAAAATGGGATTGAACTACCCTGTTCAATTACCTGATATTTCTACAAAAGAAAAAGCACAGAAGTTTATAGGTTTTGATATGAAAATGTTAAATGATGATAAGCAGGATTTTCTGAAAACAACAGCTGTTCAATGGGATGAAGATGCAAAAGAAAGACAGGGAACTTTAAAGGAATATAAAAAACCGGAGTAAATTAACTAAATAACACTATAAATTTAACTTTATTTTGAAAGAACAAAAATGAAGACACTTATAAAAATATTTTTAGTTTCAATTCTATTAGTATCAACAAATTTTTCCCAGCAGGATTTAGGAGATGGTTGGCAGATTTTGGGGCAGGTTATGTTAAGAAGCGAGCTTGATGGAAGGGATTTTTCAAACAGCACACATCCGTTAACTTTTGCAAGCAGCAGAATACGATTAGGTGTTGCAAAAACTTTTGATGAAAAAGTTCAGTTGTTTATTCAGGCGCAGGATTCACGAGTGTTCGGATCTGAAAGCAACACACTTTCCAATTCAAAAAATTTAGATCTTCACCAGGGTTTTGTAAAGCTTACCAAACTGTTCGGTTGGAATTTTTCTTTTCAAGCCGGAAGATTTGAGGTTTCATATGGCACTCAAAGATTTATTGGAGCAGTTGGCTGGCATTTTGTGGGAAGATCCTTCGATGGTGCACGCCTTACAATTGCGCCAAATAAGTGGGATCTTGATATTTTTGCTTTGACTGTTAAAGAAAGCGTCAGTTATATCGGAAATGCAACTTCTAGTACTTATCCATTTCCTCAGGAACCAACACCTGCTTCAAGTATTTATGGAATCTGGAAAAAAACAAATATTGATGATGCAAATAAATTTGATCTTTTTGGTTATTGGGAAGTAGATAGAGAAAAAGTAGGCGTTGATTCGTGCAAACTAAACAAAGCTACATTTGGCGGAACATATTGGGGAATTTTTGGAAACTTTTCTACCATTGTTGAAGCTGCATATCAGCTTGGTGATCAGGCTGGAAAAGATGTCTCTGCTTATCTTATATCAGCTCAAGGACATTACAAAATTGGAATTGCAAAAGTTGGACTGGGAGCAGATATTTTATCAGGCACCAAACCGACTAATAGAGATAAAGTAAATACCTTTTATCCTACTTATGGCACCAACCACAAGTTTTACGGATTTATGGATTACTTTATTAACATTCCTGTCAACACATTGAATCTTGGCTTGCATGATTTTTACTTTAAGGCAAAGATAGTTCCTGAAAATTCGGAGTGGGAATTTGCTGCAGATTTTCATCATTTTATGAGTAATCAAACAGCTGTTTCAAATGTAAATGGTGTTTCAAAGGATGTAGATACTTTTGGACAGGAAGTTGATTTAACTATTGGTTACAATTTTATTAAGGGCACAAAACTTATTTGGGGAGGAAGTTTTTTCTTTCAGGGTGATATAATGAAATCAATATTTGATCCCAGAGAAGATACTGCTTATTGGACTTATGTGATGGTTGTAGCAAATCTTTAATTAAAAATAGTCTCAATTACTGTTGTAAAAACCTTTATTATTGCTTAATAAGCTATAAAACAAAACAAAAATTTTATAACATTTTTCCCGGCATTATCATTGCTTGCTATTGGTTAAATATTTATGTTTGTCATCAAATGAGAAAAAAAAGAATTTTAATAATCGGTTTAGTGTTACTTTTTCTTGTTTCAACAACAGGGATGCCCATAACATATCACCTTTGTGAAATGATGGGAGAAAAAGCTTTAGAAGAATGTGAAGTTTGCATGATTGAAATGCAAAAAGTTGAAACCTCTTGTTGTGATGAGGAAGTATCTGATAACTTAGTTCAACTTTCACCGCTTGAAACAACCTGCTGTATTGAAAGTTTTGAATTTAACAAAATTGAAGATAACTTTTCTTTAAGTGTTTACACAAGTTTAATCCTTTCTAAAATTGTTGTTGCTACTATTCACCCAGATGACATTGGCCTGACTGAAGAAAAGTCATATACGCAACAAAGCTCTTACAATCTACCCCCACCTAAATTTGGCAGGAAACTCCTGCAAACAATTCATCAACTTAAGATAGACATATCCTTCTGTTAGTTTATTGTTTCACCTTTAAATAAAATTTAAAGTAACCGGATAGTTGCTTTGAATAAATTTATTTTAATTAACAGATAAATTCGATATGAGATACTTATTATGTTTTACTTTTTTTGCGATTCAATTCAATGTTGCAATCGGACAAACACTAACAGGGAGAGTATACGAAAAAGACAACAATGAAAATAAAATTCCCTTGATTGGAACTAACATTTATTGGTTAGGTACACAAACAGGGACTACTTCAGATGAAGAAGGTTACTTTGAGTTAGAGAAAGTTGATCCAGAAAAATTATCATTAGTTATTAGTTACATAGGTTATCAACCAGATACAGTGCAAGTACCGATCAATCAGGATAGCATTGAAATAACTCTATCAGTTAACCGTGAATTGAAAGAAGTTGTTGTAACTGGAACATCTCTTTCAAAATTCATTGATGAACTAGATGCAAAACCAACTGAAATTATTACAAGTAAAGAACTGCTTAAAGCTGCATGCTGTAATCTTTCCGAAAGTTTTACGACCAATGCTAGTGTTGATATTCAGTTTCAGGATGCAGTTACAGGTGCAAAACAGATTCAACTATTGGGATTAGCCGGGACTTATACGCAAATCTTATTTGAGAATATTCCAACATTAAACGGTATAGCGAATACATTTGGATTGGGATATGTGCCAGGTCCCTGGATGACTTCAATCAGTATATCTAAAGGTGCTGCTTCCGTTGTCAATGGTTACGAATCAATTACAGGACAAATAAATATAGACTATAAAAAACCAGATGACATTGAAAGGTTTTATTTTAACGCATTTCAGAGTTCACATTTCAAAACAGATTTAAATGCAAATGCTTCGGTTCATTTAAACGAAAACCTAAGTTCTATGCTTCTGGCACATACTGATTTTAATGTGAAAGCTCTGGATGACAACGGGGACTCTTTTGCAGATCAACCCAAAGTAAAACAATTTAATTTTTTAAACCGTTGGAAATATGAATCCTTTAATGGATTTCGTTCACAGTTTGGTATTCAAATATTAAACGAGGAGCGAAGAGGCGGACAAGTAACTACTGGAGGTCAAGGGCGTAGATATGAGATAAATATAGATTCTAAGCATATTGAAATGTTTGCTAAAAATGGATTTGTCTTTAGTGATGAACCGTACACAAGTTTAGGTTTAATTCTAAATGGACATATCCACGAACAGAATTCCTTATTTGGTTTAAGACAATACAACGCGGAGCAGAATTCTTTCTATTCAAATCTTTTATTTGAAACCCGTACAGAAGATGAAATTCATTCCTTAACTCTGGGCGGCAGTTATGTCTTCGATCAATATAAAGAAGAATTTGACAGCCTAAACTTTTTTAGAAAAGAATCCAGACCTGGATTATTTGTTGAATATAATTTTTCACCCTCAAATTTACTTTCCATTGTTCCCGGTGCAAGAGTAGATTTTCACAATTTATACGGGACATTCTTTACACCTAGAATGCATGTTAAATACAGGTTTGATGACAATACAACAATAAGATTATCTGCTGGGAAGGGGATAAGGTCTGTTAATCTTATTTCTGATAATCTGAAATATCTGGCTAGCTCAAGGAACTTTGTTGTAGTTGATAGACCGACATATGAAGAAGGCTGGAATTATGGTTTTAATCTAACTAGATATTTTTCAATTGATGACCGTGAAATGCGAATAACACTAGATTTTTATCGTACTGATTTTGTAAAACAAACGGTTGTTGATATTGATACTGATGTAAGACAAGTTAGGTTTTATAATTTGAACGGTAAATCGTATTCCAATAATTATCAAATAGAACTTGCTTATCAATTAATTCCAAGGTTAGATATTTCAGCAGCTTTCAGATATTCAGATGTAAAAACTCAATACGATAAACAATTTTTAATTAAACCACTTTTGAGTAAGTATAAATTTTTGATTACTGCATCATATGTAAACGAACATCGTGATTGGTTTTTTGATACATCCTTTCTGCTAAACGGTAATGGCAGAATTCCGAGCACACAACAAAATCCTGTCGAATATCAGAGACCTGAATCATTTTCTTCGTTCATAAATATTAATGCCCAGGTAACAAAAAAGATTAACATAGTGGATTTATATCTTGGAGTTGAAAATCTCTTAAACTACAGACAGGTTAGTCCAATAATTGCTGCAGATGATCCGTTTGGTGAGTATTTTGATGCATCGCTTGTTTGGGGACCAATAGAAGGAAGAAGATTTTACGCAGGTGTTAGATTAAGTATTCTATAAAATTTAAATAGTTATTAATCAACTTATAAAAAGGAGATAAAAATGTTGAAACAAATCTTATTTATATGTTCAATGGTAGTCCTGGTAAGCATCTTGACACTTGGGCAAGAAAATCCAGATAAAGAAAAGGAAGAAAATTCTCAAACTGAAGAAATTATGACAAGTGATTCACTAGTGAAAAGTGAAGAATTACCAACAGAGATAGCCTGGAACAAAGTTTGCCCTGTTGAAGGTGGACCTGTAGAAGATGATACGCCCACGGTTGAATACGATGGAAAATTGTACGGATTCTGTTGCCCTGGATGTGATACAGAATTTGCAAATAATCCAGAAAAGTATTCTAAAAATTTGAACGAAAGCGGCACTCGTTTCATAGGCAGAAAATAAATCTGTAAAGGGATGCGAAATTGAGCATCCCTTTTTTTATTTTAAAGTTATGAATCACTGGATTAAAAAAGCATTCATCCTCAGTCTTATTACGATCTTTTACAATATTGTCGAGGGTTTAATCTCTGTTTACTTCGGAGCAGGAGACGAGACTCTTGCATTGTTGGGATTTGGAGTTGATAGTTTTGTGGAAGTTATTTCAGGAATCGGTATAGCGCATTTAATCATTCGAATGAAATATTCTAAAGTGCAAAGCCGAGATGCTTTCGAAAAAACAGCACTTAAAGTAACAGGAACAGCCTTCTATCTTTTAACTGCCGGATTGGTTATTGGATCAGTTCTAATCATTATTAATGATGTGAAACCCGAAACCACTATTCCGGGAATCATTATCGCAGCTATATCAATTGCTACAATGTACTGGCTGATGACATCAAAACTAAAAGTAGGAAAAGCATTAAACTCAGATGCAATAATAGCAGATGCTAACTGCACAAAAACCTGTTTCTATCTTTCATTTATTCTACTTGCATCGAGTGGACTTTATGAGTTATTCAGTATAGCCTACTTCGATATTTTAGGCTCGTTAGGAATAGCATATTTTGCATTTAAAGAGGGAAGAGAAGCATTTGAAAAAGTCCGCACAGGAAATTTACTATGCAATTGTGATGAGCATTGAGAACCTGTTTCAGAAACAAAAATTGTGAAATAGAATTTGCTAAATATGTCTCAGCATAATCATAATCATACAACTTCCAACACTCAGAATTTCAACAAGGCTTTTGCAATTGGAATTATTCTGAACTCAATCTACATCGTGGTTGAAGTTGTATATGGATTAATTATTAATTCAATGGCACTACTTGCAGATGCTGGTCACAATTTTAGTGATGTTCTTGGATTAATGCTTGCTTGGGGTGCAGCATATCTTGCAAAAACAGCTGCCACGGAAAAACGAACTTACGGCCTGAGAAAATCAACAATCCTTGCTGCTCTATTCAACGCAATTATTTTAATGATTGCTGTTGGTGCAATTACAATTGAAGCAATTCGTAAATTAATTTATCCTGATCCTGTGCAGGGGCAAACAATAATGATTGTTGCTGGAATTGGTTTTATTATTAATGCCATAACAGCATTGCTATTCATAAAAGGAAGAAAAAAAGATCTGAATATTAAAGGTGCTTTTCTGCATATGGCTGCCGATGCTGGTGTTTCACTTGGAGTTGTAGCTGCAGGTTTTATTATCTACTCAACCGGCTGGCTTTGGGTTGATCCTGCCATTAGTTTGATTATAGTTTTAGTTATCACTATCGGAACCTGGGGATTGCTGAAAGATTCTTTTCGTCTTTCTGTGGATGCCGTTCCTAAAGAGATTGATTTGAAGCAAGTAGAAAAATATCTTGAATCAATTGATGGAGTTAAAGAGGTGCACGATCTTCATGTTTGGGCAATGAGCACAACGGAAATTGCATTAACGGCGCATCTCGTTATTCCTGGGGAAACGAAGAATGATTTCTTCTTGAAAGAAATTTGTGGTGAACTTCAAAATAAATTTGGGATTGTGCACTCAACCATTCAAATCGAAAAGTCCGCACAGAATGCAACCTGTGAACATCACAATGTTTGAAAATATTTACTCATCAAGGCTTATCTACTTATAGTCAAAACTTTTAAAAATCTGAGAATTATTATTCTTAAATTTACCGCATAATTTTCCTCTGATTTTTACGGAGAACCTGATGAAAGACACACCAATCAATTTCGAAATTGTAAAAGAAAAAATCAATCAAAGCAAAATTGAAAATGTTGGAAGAGCTTCCATTCGTGAAATAAAAAAATTAATTGATGATATTGAAAAAGAAACAGGTGAAAAATTTGTCCGGATGGAAATGGGTATCCCTGGCCTTCCAGCTTCCGAAAAAGGTGTTGAAGCTGAAATAAATGCACTCAGAAAAGGAGTTGCAAACACTTATCCTGATATTCAGGGAATACCGCAATTTAAAGACGAGGTATCAAGATTTGTAAAATTTTTTTTGGATGTAGATGTTGATCCGGAGGGATGCATACCTACAGTCGGTTCTATGCAGGGAAGCTTTGCCGCTTTTATTACAACAAGCAGAATGTATGAAAAGCAGGATAGAATTCTCTTTCTCGATCCCGGCTTTCCTGTTCACAAACAACAGCTTCAGGTCTTAGGACAGAAGTGGGAAACTTTTGATGTTTACAATTACCGCGGTGAAAAACTTAGAGATAAGTTAGAATCGTTTCTTTCTAAAGAAAATATATGTGCTCTTCTCTATTCAAATCCAAACAACCCATCTTGGATTTGTTTTACTGAAAAAGAGTTGAAAATAATTGCAGAACTTGCGGACAAATACAATGTTGTTGTGCTGGAAGATCTTGCATATATAGCCATGGATTTTAGAAAAGAACTGTATCACCCTGGCAAGCCACCCTACCAGGCAACGGCCGCACGTTACACCGATAATTACATTCTTTTTATTTCAAGTTCAAAAGCCTTCAGCTATGCAGGACAAAGAATTGGAATGATGGCTGTCTCAAATAATCTTTTTGAAAAAAAATGCCCCGATCTAAAAAGATATTATAACACCGATCTCTTCGGCAGAGCAATGATTTTTGGAACAGTTTACGCTTTAAGTGCTGGCGTTACACACTCTGCGCAGTATGCGGTTGCTGCAATGTTAAAAGCAGCAAACGACGGTGAGTTCAATTTTGTTGAAGTTGTGAAAGAGTACGGCGAAAAAGCAAAAATTATGAAAAAGCTTTTTACCGAAAACGGTTTTTATATCGTTTACGATAAGGATGAAAACGATCCTATTGCAGATGGATTTTATTTTACTTTTGCATATCCCGGTTTTTCGGGAGATGAGCTTCTTAAAGAAATGCTTTACTACGGTATAAGCGCAATAACACTTGCAATTACCGGAAGTGAGAGATTGGAAGGAATACGTGCCTGCGTTTCATTAATTCAACGGAATCAATTTCCCGATCTTGAATACCGTTTGAAAAAATTTAATGAACACCATTCAATTAAAATTTAAAAACTAATCATAATTGATTTATCTTTACCGCATTGGTAAATTCACGTACGAAATTTTAATCCTGAAAATACAGATATGAAAGTCACTCAATTATTAGAACAGAAATTTATCCTTAAAGAATTTAAGGAAGAAAAAAAAGAAGATATAATTAACGAACTGATTAATCTTTTTAAGGATGATCCGCGTGTTACTAATCTTAATGATGTGAAAACTTGTGTTCTTGAACGTGAAAAAATTATGTCTACAGGCGTTGGAAAGGGATTTGCAATTCCTCACGGTAAAACAAATTCTATAAATGAAATAATAGCAGCATTTGGTAAATCAGAAAAGCCTATCTATTACGATGCACTCGATGGTGAACCTGTTCATCTTGTTTTTCTGCTTGTTGGAAAAGACGCTCTGGTTGGGAAACACATAAAACTTTTAAGTAGAATTTCGAGGATGATGAACAGCGATGAATTCCGTGAAAAACTGATCAATGCAAATGATGAAAAGGAAATTCTCAAAATTTTTCATGATGAAGAACAAAACTTTCCTGATGTTTAATAAAAATAGAAATGATTAAATCTGTAACTGGTACAAAAGATATTCTTCCCTCCAATATTCCGCGCTGGAAATATTTAGAAAAAATTGTTGAGCAGGTATTTTCAGACTTCAACTATAAAGAAATTCGCACACCAGTATTTGAAGAGACCGCACTATTTGCTCGCAGCATTGGTGAAGAGACTGATATTGTTGGAAAAGAGATGTACACATTTAATGATAAAAGTGATACAAGCTTAACCTTAAAGCCTGAAATGACTGCAGCAGTTGTTCGTGCATATGTTGAGCATTCGCTTGGTACACAACAATCGCTAGTAAAATTATTTTATATCTCACCAATGTTTCGGCAGGAAAGACCACAAGCCGGGCGGTTCAGACAGTTTCATCAGTTCGGTGCAGAAGCAATTGGCAGCCCATCGCCTTTACTAGATGTGGAAATGATTCAGATCTCTTATGAAATTTTAAAATCACTCGGACTTAAAGATTTATCTGTAAAAATAAATTCACTCGGCACTCCTGAAACAAGAGAGCGCTACAAAAAGCTTCTCAAAAAGTTCTTAAAGGATAAAAAGAATAAACTTTCTGAAGACAGTAGACGAAGATTCGATACAAATGTGCTCAGAATTTTTGACAGTAAAGTTGAATCCGATCAAAAAATATTAAATGACGCTCCAAAACTGATCGATAATTTAGACGAAGAAAGTAAAAACGATTTTGAAATTGTAAAAGAACAGTTAAATAAATCCAATATTCCTTTTGAAATGGATCCTTCTCTTGTAAGGGGATTGGATTACTACACAAAACTCACTTTTGAAATTATCAGCGGAAGCGTTGGGTCGCAAAATGCACTTTGCGGCGGCGGGAGGTACGATTTGCTGATTGAAAATCTTGGCGGCAAACCTACTCCCGCAACTGGCTTTGCAGCAGGTATTGAAAGAATTCTTCTCGCCTGCGAAAATGAAAGTAGTTTTTCTATCAATGAATCCGAAATAGATATTTATATAGTAAGGATTGATAAAGAACTTGAGGCTTTTGTAATTGATTTGGCATTGAAACTTCGAACCCGAAATATAAAAGTAGATTTTGATTATTTGCAGCGAAGCGTAAAAGCACAAATGCGTGAAGCTAACAAATCAAAAGCCCGTTTTGCAATATTTATGGGCGGCGAAGAATACCAACAAGGCAAGCTGAATTTGAAGAATATGCAAAATGGCAAAGAAGTGCTCATCCCTCTAAACTCACACGAAGAAATAATAAATCAAATAAAAGTTTAAATGTATCCAGAACTATTTAAGATTGGTTCACTAACGGTTTATAGTTTTGGCTTTATGCAGGTTGTTGGTGCTATTGCTGCAACGATTATTTTATATCTGGAAGCAAAACGAAAAGGACTAGATATTTATTATACTTTGGAAGTTCTTCTACTTTCAGTCTGTTCAATTTTGATTGGTGGCAAGCTTTTTTACTTAATTGAAATCTGGAGCAGCTTTATAAAAAATCCTTTGCATTATGCGTTAAATTTTTCAGGCTCTACTTATTACGGCGGATTTATTCTCGGAACATTTGTTTTCTATCTTTATTTAAAGATAAAGAAAATTCCTTTTCTTTTTGCTGCCGATTCGGTTGCTCCCGCACTTCCGGTTACGTACGGCTTTGGAAGAATTGGTTGTCATCTTTCCGGTGACGGTTGCTATGGAATACCAACTGATCTTCCCTGGGGAACCAATTTTGAAAATGGTACAATGCCTCCATCTTTAATGTGCAGGAATACCGATGTTGCACAAGCATATCAAAATGGAATTGTACCGGATAATACACCGCTGCATCCAACTTCAGTTTACGAGGCTTTAGTTGCTGCCATAATATTTATTATTTTGTGGAAAAGCCGGAAGAAAGACTGGGCAGATGGCAAACTGTTTGCACTTTATCTAATACTTTCATCGGCTGCACGTTTTCTAGTAGAGTTTATCCGTTTAAATCCTAGAATTTTGTTTGGATTATCGGAAGCGCAATTAATTGCAATCGTGTTAGGAACCGTTGGATTATTTGGTTTTTATAAATTAAGTAATAAAACAAGTTAACGATGAATTTAATCATTGGAAGAAAACCTGTACTCGAAGCGTTAAATGCAGATGAAGAGATTGAGCAGGTTTACATTCTTTACGGGCAGCAGGGAGGGATTATAAATGCAATTCGAGTTGCTGCTAAAAAGCGGGGAATAAAATGCAACCAAATACCACTTGAGAAATTTAAATCATTTTCTCCAAGTAAAAATGCTCAGGGTGTAGTTGCGTTAAGGCAGGATTTCAAATTTTCTACACTTGATGAAATTCTTGCAGATTCAAAAAAAAGCTTCTTTCCATTAGTAATAATTTTAGATGAAATCCAAGATCCGCACAACGTCGGAGCCATTTTACGTTCAGCAGAATGTAGTGGTGTGGATAGTGTAGTTCTAACGAAACATCACAGTGCTACAATTACGTCAACAGTTATAAAAGTTTCTGCTGGTGCAACTGAGCACTTAAAAATCTGCCAGGTTAATAATCTTTCACAGACAATTGATGAATTAAAACAAAATGATTTTTGGATCGTTGGCTCATCTTTAAAGGATGCAAAGAATTACACTGAAGTTGATTACAAAATTCCGATTGCACTTATTGTTGGCAACGAGGAAAAAGGAATTAGAAAACTAACAGCAAGCAAATGCGATTTTTTAGTTAAAATACCTATGATTGGCAAATTACAATCCTTAAATGTTTCTGTTGCAACAGGAATACTTCTGTTCGAAATCTTGCGCCAACGATAGTTGAAATAAATCTCTCTATTGATTTCCTCTCCATAATTTCTTACGTTAGATAACAATAACCAGGAGAGGTTATGAAAAAGTTGATCGCATTTTTATTTATTTGTTCTTTAACAAATAGCTTCTCTCAAATAACCGTCTCACAACAATTCTCTGAGCTGAAGGGGATGGAAGATCAGCAGGGCAACACACACTTATTGTATAGGATTTATTATGTTGAGGTAATTGGTGCTGGTATTTACGAAGACAATTCAATATACCATTTAGATATTTCTAGTAACTCTGATTCGCTTTACATTTTAGAGACAATTAGTCGTGGTGTATCTAACGACGCACTTCTTGTTTTTGATTATGATCATTGGAATAAGAACGCTGATCTATTTATCTGGTGTGGTGGGAGGTTTACCGAAATTTTTCCCAATCCTTTACTGCAAATTCGCAGATTTGATGGTTATGCTAACTTCCATTGGACGACTCCAGGGGCAGCTAGAAAAATTCAAATATCAAATAATGATGATAGTCTCTTATATATTGGGCTGAGGAATTATTCTGATCATTCATCAATAAAAAGCACAGACGGTGGTTGGAATTGGGATATGTTTTCAGATGAATACAGTTTCCAAACATTGTTCCCCGAACAAGATCAAGTGCTTTTTGCAACCAATTGGGCTGATAGACTATTCAAAAGTGTTGATGAAGGATTGAGTTACTATGAAGTCGATACAGTTGCTGCATTTCCAGAACCAGAATTTATTTTTGATCAGAATAGTCTACATATATATCGTGTTTCATCTGATCACCGTTATAATCAATATGTATTGAGAGTATCTGACAATAAAGGCGAACCATTCTCCTGGGAGACAAAATATTCAAGCGATTCTGAAATTTTCGTAAGTAATGATGGGTCAATCTCCGGATTAATTTATTTAGCTGACAAAAAAAATATTTTAGTCTCATCAGATTATGGAGATAACTTTAATCTCTATAAAAGTTTCGAAAGAGACTTAGTAGGCATCTACAAAAAACCAAGCTCTAACAAACTTTATGCAGCAACAAAATATAATATGTACGAAATCACTCCTGATTCAGTTCAGATAATCAAAAGTCTGCCAATACCCAATGACGTATTAAACATTTATCCACTTCCAATTGATTTTGAATTATCACAAAATTACCCAAACCCATTCAACCCTAATACAACAATTAAATACCAAGTTCCAGAATTAAGTTTTGTAACAATTAAAGTTTATGATATACTCGGAACCGAAGTTGCTACACTCGTCAACGAGCAAAAACCAGCAAGAAGTTATGAGGTTGAGTTTGATGGAAGTGGTTTCCCAAGCGGAATTTACTTCTATCAATTGCAGGCAGGCGATTTCATCGAAACAAAAAAGATGGTCTTACTTAAGTGAGAAATTATTATGATAAGATTTATACAATTACTAATTCTAAATTATTCATTGTTAATTATAAATTGCTTCCCGCAGCAACTGGGCTGGGAAAATATTCCTATCGGGACAACAACTCACTTAAACTCAATTCACTTTATTGATCCCTTTGAATTATATGTTTGCGGTAATGCTTTATTTCACATTTCATCTTCTGACAGCGGAACCACCTGGCAGGTAAATACATTCCCAACACCTGTACCTCTCAATGATATTTTCGTTATTGATGAAAACACAATAGTTACTGTTGGAAACAGCGGTTCAATTTTAAGAACCATAGATGGTGGATTAAATTGGTCAATTGTTTCGAGCGGTGTTACTGATGATTTACTTTCAGTTTCGTTTGTGGACAGTTTTGGAATTTGTGGTGCGCGTTCGCAGACAATTATTTATACTTCTAATAACGGTGAAGATTGGAACATAGCACAATCGGGCTGGGTAGGTGGCGGCTTTTGGGGAACGGTTATGTTAAGTCCACAAATTGGATTTGTTGCTGGCGAAAATTCAATCTGGCAACCGTTATTAGGAATGACAACTGATTCAGGACAAAACTGGAGTTTCTCTGCTTTTTACTTAAACAATAATGAAGGCAGAGCAACAGGTGTTGATTTTACAGATATGTTCATCGGTTATACCAGTGTAAGAGTCTGGGATGGTCGCGGTGCAATCTCCAAAACGACTAACAGCGGAAGCGATTGGGTTACAACATTTTTTAATAATCCTTTGTGGGATATTGATTTTCCAATTAGCGCAACGGGTCTACTTGGCTATGCTGTTGGAGACATTGGAGCAATTTACAAAACTTATGATGCAGGTTTCAATTGGCAAGCACAGATTAGCGGAACTACCGCAAAATTAAACGGAGTACATTTTCTTGATTTGGACTATGGTTTTGCTGTAGGTGAAAACGGTGCTCTGCTTCGTACAACAACTGGCGGTGAGCCGTTAACCGGTCTTGGGAATAGTTCCGAATTGGTAATTGATTTCAAATTATATCAAAATTTCCCAAATCCGTTCAATCCAAGGACAATAATAAAATACAAAATTACGGAATTAACTTTTGCTACTCTTAAAGTTTTTGATGTTTTAGGTAACGAAATTGTTGCACTGGTTAACGAAGAAAAACCTATCGGCACTTATGAAGTTGAGTTTGACGGAACCGAATTACCAAGCGGGATTTATTTTTACCAGCTTAAAGATGGTAATTTTGCAGAGACTAAAAAAATGGTATTAATTGAGTAGGAGGGATTGTGAAAAAATGTGCAGTAGTATTATTCTTTATTTGCCTTCCTTATTTATCTTTCGCTCAGTGGTATGATAAATCCAACGGACTGCTTGGTGGTCGTGCAAATGCAATTGATGCTTATGATAGCCTAATAGCTACAGGACCATATACCCAGACTCTAGATCATATACCTGATTCACTTTATATGACCACTAATGGTGGAGATAGTTGGTACCAAATACCCCTACCAAGTACTTTAGTTTTAGGTGATGGCTTAGTTGATATCTCAATCATTAGAAGTGACAATATTTGGTTTTGTACAGACTTGGGAAAAATATATGGAACTACCGATGGTGGATTTAGCTGGCAACTACAATTTTTTGATACATCAAAGACGAAGTTTATGAATTACATTGAAATGTTCGATTCGCTAAATGGGATGGCAATGGGCGATGCACCTGCAGATGATAAACCTACTCTTTTTCTTAAGACTACTAACGGAGGGATAGATTGGATATCACAAAACAATTACTTAATTGGCTTGTGGGCTTTTGATGCTTGGAGAAAAGTCGATTTTGTGAATATTAACACCGGATACTATTTCTCTAGCGGCGAGGTACCTCAAAAATTATACAAGACAACAAATAGTGGTATAGATTGGGAGGTAGTTAACGATACAATTTATTGCGCCGTTGTTAAAGGTTATGATGAAAATATTTTTATAGGTGAAGATTATGATGGTAATATATATCGAACATTGGATGGTGGACAAAATTGGGAGAGTTTAAACTGGAGTATTTTGGGCTGGGCATTAGATCTTGAGTTTACTCCGGGCAATGTTTCTAAAGTTTGGTGTGGATCAGATGCAGTTTTTTCCAGTAACGATACAGGTAAAACCTGGGTAGAAGAATTTGATGTTATGTATACGGGATTTTATGATATAGTTTTTACAGATGAAAATTCTGGTTGGATATATGGTGGTGGAGGTGGTACACTAACTCATATATTCAGAACAACGAATGGGGGTGTTGGCGGATTAGTATCAGTTGAGGATAATCAAAGCAAATTTAAAATTAACAATTATATTTTAGAACAAAATTACCCCAATCCTTTCAACCCAAATACAACAATCAAATATCAAATACCAGAATTAAGTTTTACGACAATAAAAGTTTATGACGTTTTAGGAAATGAAGTTGCTACACTCATCAATGAAGAACTATCTGCGGGGGAATATGAAAATGAGTTCGATGCTACTGACTTAACAAGTGGAATTTACTTTTATCAATTGCTGACAGGTGAATTCATCCAAACTAAGAAAATGGTGCTGCTAAAGTAAGAATTTGCAGCTTTCAGTTTGAACTGCCGAGATATTTTTATAATTTCTTATTTAAATCTTTCATTTTACTACTTGAAGGTTAACTTTAAACACTTATCAATATTATATAATTAACAAAAGGGAGTATTTTATGAGAAATCCTCTACGGGTAATAAATCTGCTCATAATTTTCTTTTCTGTTGTTGCACTTTCAACAACTGTATTTGCACAGCCTGCAGATATCCCCTATCACATAGAACCTTATGAATTAGAATCTGGCTTTTATAATGGGGGGAATCAAGCGGGCAATACAATGCTTGTGTATTCTGGTATAGTACGAGCTGATGACGCTCCTTGGTTCCAGCTTCGTTTTGGTAAAACTGGTCTTGGTGCTGAAAGTTATTTAATTATAACTTCACTCCACGATGGTTATTGGCAAAAGCTGGATGCTGTTAGCATTGAACAATGGAATCATTACAGTGCTTTCTTTAATGGTGCTGCAGTGGAAATTAAACTTTACGCAGCTCCATTTGACAGAAATGTTTTCGTACACGTTAACGAATTAGTTGTTGGTGATTGGAGCGGCGGTACGCTATACAATACGATTTGCGGACCAACCGATGACCGAACTGCCTCAGACCAGCCAGCTACTGGTAGATTAATGAGCATTGGATGTACGGGTTGGATTATCCCCAATGGAAAAATAGCCACAGCTGGTCACTGTTTAAGTGGCGCAAATATTATGGAATTTAATGTTCCACTTTCATTACCAGGTGGAACAATACAACATCCACCACCGGAAGATCAGTATAGTGTAGATGGGTCCACTATAGTAGGCACTGGAAGTGGAGTAGGAAATGATTGGGGTGTATTTGAAGTATTTCCTAATTCAATTACAGGTTTAATGCCAAAAGAGGCACAAAGTGCATATTGGCCTTTACAACAGGATCTAGGACCGGATTCAATACGTATCACAGGATATGGAGTTGACGATGGTACTGCAAACCAGACTCAACAGACGCATATTGGACCAAATGCAGGTTCTTCAGGAACTACAATGAGGTACCGCACTGATACAATGGGTGGCAACTCTGGAAGCCCCGTAATAGATGGATTAACAAATGTAGCTGTTGGAGTTCATACTCACGGAGGATGTAGTTCCTCGGGTGGAAATAATAATGGTACAAGTCTTTTCCACTCAGCATTTTGGGCAGCAGTAGATATGGGTGCGGGAGGATGTCCTGTAGAGCTGCCTTCTAATCCGAATCCCGTTAGTAACACAGTGGGAGTTTCAATAAATCTTGCAGAACTAACCTGGACAAATGGCGCTGGTGCCAATACGAATGAATTGTATTTCGGTTCAAATCCAGGATCTTTAAGTTTAGTGCAGAGCGGAACGCTTGCAACCAGCTGGACCATTACAGTTACACCTTTTGATTATTCAACCACATACTATTGGCAGGTTGTTGAAGTTGGTGACACTTGTAACTCAGACGGACCGGTCTGGAATTTTACTACCGAGCCTGACCCGAATATTGTAGTCGATACTTTATTCTTTGATGATTTTGAAGGTGGAATTGGTCAATGGACAGTTACCAATCAGGGTGGAAATTGTGATTGGGAGGTTTTATTACCACCATTTCCAAACAGCTATACCTTACCGGCATCATCATCCGGCGGTTTGTTAGCTGCTGATTCAGATGAATGCGGAAGTGGTACAACAATTCTTTCAACAGCAACCATAGTTCCTATTCTGGATCTCTCCTCTTATTCTTCAGGAGAAGTTTGGATTGAATTTGATAATGATTGGAATACTTTTGATGCTGCAGATGAAGCACACGTTGAAATAAGTACCGATGGTGGAAGCACCTGGACAGGAGTTTGGGATCAAATAGGAACAGATATTCGCAGTACACACGAAGCAATTAATGTTACTTCTCTTCTTGCAGGTCAATCAAATGTTAGTGTAAGAGTTAGATCAGTTCAGCCCGGATGGGACTGGTGGTGGGTTCTTGATAACTTTTTAGTATACGGGACCTATATTGTTCCGGTCGAACTAACTTCATTTATTGCAAATGCAAATGATGGTAATGTTGAACTGAGCTGGATAACCGCAACTGAAACAAACAACAGCGGTTTTGAAGTTCAGAGAGGTATAAACGGTGAATTTGAGAAAATTACATTTATCAACGGAAAAGGAACTACTGCCGAACCTCAGGCATATTCATTCAGTGATGAAAAAGTAAATGTAGGAATAGTTAGTTACAGACTAAAACAAATTGATTTTGATGGATCCTACGAATATTCCCAGGCAATAGAAGTTGATGTTCCAGCGCCGAGTGCGTATGTTCTCGAGCAAAACTATCCAAATCCGTTTAATCCGAGTACGACAATAAACTTTGCGCTCCCTGTTGAAACCGAAGTCACAATAAGCGTTTATAACACGATCGGAGAAAAAGTCGCCGAAGTTCTGAAGGCAATCTTAAAAGAAGGTTATCACGAAGTTGTATTTGATGCTGCTTCATTAACTTCAGGAACTTATTTCTACAGGCTTGAAGCGAATGATTTTGTTGATGTAAAGAAGATGTTGATTTTAAAGTAAGCTGAAGTATATAACCCAGTTAAAAATCCCCTCTCTTACGAGGGGATTTTTATTTTGGGTGTATGAAATCTGAGTAATAGTTATCTTTAAAACATAATAAGATATTTTTTCGGATATACACTTCTCATTGAGGTTGAAAATGAAATCTCTCTTACTGGCAGCTTTACTAATTTTTCCTTTAACTTATATAAACTCCCAGGTTCCATACAACTCAACTCCTGATTGGATATCTACAGATGTTTCGAGTGTAAGTACTGGCGGTGCTTTTGCTGATATTAACCAGGATGGCTGGTTAGATTTTGTTGTAGCAAATGGAAATGATATTCACAGACAAAAGTTAGTTGTTTACTATAACGATGGAACAGGAAATTTCCCGCTTTCACCAAACTGGGAATCTGCAGATATTGATTATCACGGACATTTGGATGTTGGTGATGTAAATGCGGACGGTTTCCCTGATGTTGCAGTTTCCGTCTACATTGGTCCTTCCGGCTTCGGCTCACCAGGAAAGGTTAAACTCTATTTAAATAATTCCGGGACACTATCCTCAAATCCAGATTGGACATCGGGTGATGACGTTTATACTTTTAGCTGTGCATTTGGCGATGCGGATGGAGACGGTGATCTCGATCTTGCTGTTGCAGGTGGTGAATCTTATCAGAATGATCCTGAACAGCCAAGAATTTATTACAATAATGGTGGAATGCTCGAATCGCTTCCGTCGTGGAAAGCAACAAGCACTCAGTACAGCTATGATGTTAACTGGGCAGATTTTGATAATGATGGCGATCTTGATGTAGTATTCAATGGTGAAAGTTATCCAAATAGAGTGTTTGAGAATCATGGCGATTCAATTAGTACAACACCAATGTGGCAATCAGTTGATGCGAGCCAGTATGCAAATTCTCTTTTTGTTGGGGATGTTAATAGCGATGGATTTCTAGACCTTGCAATATCTGATAACAGTCAGCTTGGGGGGCAGGGAAAATTCAAAATATATTTAAATAACAGCGGAATACTGAACACAACTCCATTTTGGCAATCAACATTTTCAGGTTACGGTTCGGGAATTTTGCTTGCGGATATTGATACGGATAATGATTTGGATTTAATAACCGGAGGTTGGTGGGAGCCGTGTAGAATCTATTTAAACAATAGTGGTAATTTCAATACTGATCCGGAATACATATCTACAAGTTCCAGTGTTGTAGAAGCAATTGTTTGCGGCGATGTTGATAAAGATGCATTAGAAGAAGTAGAGCAATCGTTTACAGGTGACGGCACAAAAAAATTATTTTATTTGCCCCGAACTCCATTACAGGAACTGAACAGAGTTATAGTTGGAACAGATACTTTATTGTTAGATGAATATTGTTTTGATTTAGAATGTGGGTGGATAAGTTTAGCAACTGCACCTGCTTCTGGTGAAACTATTACTATAGAAGCTGTTGTTTCCTGGGATTTGGATATGGGTATAACAAATTGGGATCAGAGTAAAGGTAATTATCTATTTTACAACACAAGTGATCCTGTTAATGTTCGTGATAATGTAACTTCACCAGACGGATTTGTACTTTACCAAAACTATCCAAATCCATTTAATCCCTCAACAAAAATAAGTTACCAAATTGCAGATGAAGGATTTGTATCATTAAAAGTTTATGATGTTTTAGGTAACGAAATTGCATTACTAGTAAATAAAGAACTTCCGGCAGGTGAGTATGAAGTTGAATTTGATGGTAAGGATCTAACTAGTGGTGTTTATTTTTATCAAATTAATATGGGTGCATTTGTTCAGACAAAGAAAATGGCGTTGCTTAAATAAAACATATTAGAGGGGACATTATGAAAAAATTTATTTCTCTTTTTTGTATTCTCTTCTTGAATAATTCTTTCTCCCAAACATTAAGTTACTTTGAAAATACTCCTGATGAATTAAACCCATCTAATGACGCATATGTTGGTGATTGGGTTGGAACCGGTTGGGGTTGGGAAATTCGCTTTAAACAGTCTGCAGGAGAATTTGGTAAACAATTTGCAAGAGGCAAGATAGATCTTCCTTTTGAAAATGAGAAGATAATCATGTCTCTAATGGTAACTCATACCACTCATTTCTATTTAAAGATCGATAAGTCTGGAAATATTAAAGGTGAAGGCATAATAACCTATGATCTCATTCCAAATCTTTGTGGACTTGCAGCACTCACAAAGCAGGTGAATGAAGCAATTAATATGATGGATAAAATTCCTTCAATATTTAAATGGTCAGGTGAATTAAGCAAAAAAGCTATTAAAAATTTTAACAGAGAGTGGGCAGACGAGTATTCAAAATATGCAGGTTCGTTGGAAGAGTTATCTTCCATTACTGAACAATCCGGCAGTGTATCACAGGAAGAGATAAAATCGTTTGTGGAGAAATGGATTACTGGAGCCTGGTATTCTGACGATATTAGGCAACTGGCTGCTTCAATAATATCAAACAGGTGTTCTTCAGGAGAACATAATTTTGGAAATGATATTGACTGCAAGTTAATTGTCGCATTGCTTAACAAGAATGTTACAGAATCGGTAAGTAAGATGGCTTTGGATAAATTAATTGATCAAGTGTTGAGTAAATTATCAGAAAAATATAAAGAGAAGATGAAGGGTATAGCACTTGACTCTCAAAAAGGTGAAGAGCTTTGTAAATGCGGTGCTGGTGCTTCAGTTGTTGCTGGAAATAAATTTGGACCAACTACTTTAGAGGAGCTTGTGATGCAATTTGGACCGGATATTCTTGATGCTGCCATGTTTCAGGCTGCACTTGGGAGTGCACCGTTTGGACTTGTACTTTCAATTCCCGGAGTTACTCAGGTCCAATACTACTATAAGGGTTTAAAGGATGGACCAGAAAACAGAAAGTTTAAGATTAAAGGAAAATTAATCTCGGGCAAATTATATCTTGAAATGAATGGTGATGTTTATGATGGCGATAAAAACTTAACTGTTGAGTACCAGGTAAACTATAAAAAAGAGACACCAAAATTTCCTTGCTGGACACCATTCCGCAAAGATGGAGCAGCTGTAAAGGAATCGGGTAAAGAAACTATTTATGAGAGTAAAGAATTTGTTACAATAAAAGAATTTAAAGACCCGGCAACGGGTAAAAAGATTACGATTGAGGTGCCTGAGAGAGTAACGTCAAAAAAAGAAATATTTCAACATACTCCATTCGCAACGTTTAGAGAAACAGGTAATCATAGAGATGGCAAATCAATGTGGCATGATTATGAGTATGTATGGAACGTTCATAGAATAACAACACCGAAAAAGAAGTAGAAAAAGAGGAGAGATAATTCTCTCTCCTCTTGAATAAATTAATTCTTTATTTCATCCCAGGCATATCCATTTTTGTATAACCATCAGGAATCTGAAACATAGAATCATCAACATCACCTGCAACAATATTTTTTAACTCCATAACCATTTCACTATTTGCACCACTTACTACTTTTATCGGGTATTCAATATCTTCTGATTGCCAGAAAATACTAACAACACTTCCATCAATCAAAACCTCATACTTGTCACACTCAAAACCGTTTATAGTTTCGGTTCCAACAAGGTTTGTTTCGTACTGTTCCTTCTGCTTTTCAATGCTTTGAAATACATCATTTGACATACTTTGCATTCCTGTACTGCTCATTTCCATATACATTTGCTCTGCTGGCATTACAACTTTAGTTACACCTTCATTGCGGTCAACAATAACATAACCTTCCTGTCCCTGTTCTTCAATGTCCATCCTGTAAAATTGATTTTGAGAGTAAAACTTGTTTGTTCTAACTACTTCTCCTTCTGTAACAACCATGTCTGCAGTAAATTGTGCAAAGCAAGTGAAGCTGAAAAAAATTGTAAATGAGAAAATTTTCATAAATAATTTCATTTTATGATTCTCCCTTTTTGTTTATAGAAAATTAATTGAAATTTTTTTATAAAAAGAATTCATTGGCAAGATAATCGTTTGGTTATTACTCGAAATAAATAACTTCAAGAGAAGTCCAATAAATCTAAATTGTTGATAACTAACTAAAACTAAACATAAATATATTATAGTTAATGAAAAACTCAACTAATCAAAGAATAAAAATAATTTTAACATTGTTGATAATTAAAAACATTTAACAATCGTTAATTGATTCTGATATTTTTTATTTGCAAGTTGAAACCAAAAATAAATTAGTCTGCACCTAAGGGGAAACTTTGGTGCGAGCATTTGTTATTCTGATTTTATATTCTCTGCAGCAATCCTCTATGGGGTAGAAATATTCTACAGTATTTTTTAGGAGGCTGCCGTGAAAAAAATTTACTTACCTCTAATCATTTCAATTTTTATTCAAATAAATGCTTT
>JABDPB010000082.1 GCA_013042995.1 Ignavibacteriaceae bacterium
CTCGATGGCGACGGTTGGAGTGATTTTATTGTGCCAAATGAAATCCCTGCTGACATACGAGTTTTTATGAACGACCAGCAGGGAGGATATGATGACTTTACGATTTTTACAATTAATAGTGGTTCAAGGCCAAGTACCAATGAAGGCTTCGATTATAATTTGGATGGGTTGATGGATTTTACAGTGGGAAACAGCACAAATAATAAAGTTACAGTGTTTATGGGTGACGGCACAGGAAGTTTTTCCAATATTCAAAATCACACTGCTGATATTGGAGTTAGAGGTTTGGTAATCTTAGATGCAAATGGTGATGGATTCCCTGATATAGTTACAGCAAACAGAGATGCAGATAATGCTTCCATTTTAATTAATAGCAAAGATGGAACATTTTCACCACCAATTAATTTTGAAGGAAAAGGAAATGGTGAAACTGCTGCAGCCACATCGGATGTAAACGGTGATGGAAAAATGGATTTATTCCTTGGTGCAATTTATTCTGATGAAGTAATGCTCTGGCTGGGAAATGGAAATGGCAGTTTTACTTTTAGTGATAAGGTTTCTGTGGGAAACGGTCCGTGGATGGTCGGTTCCGGCGATGTTAATAATGATGGGATTCCCGATGTAGTTTGTGCAAATTCAAGCGGTTCAAATTTTTCTGTTATATTATGTGACAGTGCGGGAAATCTTTCTTTACCGACTAATTACTCAGTCGGTTCATTTCCAATTGCTATAGATTTAGGCGATGTTGACGGTGACTTAGATTTGGATATTGTAACCAGCAATTTTACGGGTGCGAATTTCACACTTTATGAAAATAATGGCGAGGGCGTTTTTATTAACAGGAATGATTTACCTGCTAACCAGGCAGGAAGTTGTGCAGTTTTTCACGATAGGGATAATGATGGTGATATGGATATGACAGGTATAGATGAGCTTCAGGATCTTTTAATTCTCTTTACAAATGATCCAACAGCAGGTGTCAATTTATCGGAAGATAGTCCAGAGAAATTTATTCTTTTTCAGAATTTTCCAAATCCATTCAATCCAACAACAAATATAAAATTCACAATTCCAATCACCCTGAGCGGAGTCGAAGGGTCTCTTGTGGTCTTGAAAGTTTATGATGTTTTAGGAAACGAAATTATAACTTTAGTTAATGAAGAAAAGCAGCCCGGGACTTATGAATTAGATTTCAATGCAAGAGGTTTACCAAACGGAATGTATTTTTATACTCTTAAAGTTGGAAGCTTCTCTGAGACAAAGAAAATGGTTTTATTGAAATGAATAAGGCTATCTGATCCCGGGTGGAACATAATGGCAGTCCTAAATTAGAATCTACCTCCACACATAAAGTTCGCTACCACCTAAATCAATTGCATCCTGCACGGCTTCTTTATCACCGCGGGAGAGTTCATCGTAAGTCATTTCACCTGAATGCTCAGAGTCAATGTAAGGATACATTATATCCATTTCACTATCACTATGTCCTAGACCGAATGCGTGTCCCAATTCGTGTACTATAGTTGCTTTTACTTCGCCGTCTGATACAATTTCGTTTCCAAACTTCAAAAGACTGATTTGAATTTTTGAATATTCAATTTCATTATTTCTGCTTATATCATATTCGGTTAAGCCTAAATAATTTTCATCGTATTTTCTTCCGAGGTTTTCAATAAAAATTATTTCTATATCGGCTTCGCGACTGCTAATTGTAAAAGTGTAATTGATTCTGTTATCGGCTTTGTTCCACACATCAAAAGCATAATCAACATAGTCTTTGTAAATAGATTTGTAATATCTAGATGAAGATTCCTTCACGTAGACTTTGAGTGGGAATTCATCTAAGTCCCAGTGCTTTCCATCCCAAAGTGTTCTACCTGATTTATCAATTCTAAAATAATTTTCTGATTCTTTGTTGTTTTTATAAGTTCTATTGTCAGCATAGTCATTATAATTCCGATTCCGTTTATCTTGGCGTTCCGAGTCTCTATCTTTTTTATAACGATTATCACTCCCTTCGTAATCATTTTTTCTTCCATTATCAAAATCATTAACATCTGATGGATCACTTAAAGTCGAGTTGCTTGTTTGATAGCGATCGTATTTGTAACGGTTGCCCGAGGATTCCGGTTTATCGTTACTGGCTCTTTGCGGAAAGTAAGTTGCAGAATAAAATAAAAAGAATACAAGTACTGAAAGTAACTTTATCGAGAAGTTCTTATGTGATTTCATTATGCCCTTCACTGCTTGTTAATTTACCTCTTTGGAAGTGTGAGGGACAAGATTTGTTCCACAATGCTATGTGATATAAAACGCCGTTTTTAATAGAAAAGTTAGAATTTAGATCGAATTTCATCCTTTTTTCGATTAAAAAATAATACGCTGACGTATTAAATTGAAAACACCTGCCTAATGAACAATACTGCTGCCGCCAATAAATTCGCGCAATACAGAGTCATGCGGAACTGGTGAATTATCAGCAACCGGACTAACATCACTGAACAAATTATTCAATCTTGATGCTCTCTCAAAAGCATCAGTTTTCAAGGGGTCACCTTTGTATTTGTTTTCCCATTCAGCAAATTTTTTACCTAACAGATGCGAGTATAGAGGAAGCTCATACGGCATAGCACTGCTTATTATAAAATCTGCGGTCTTGCTGTAAGGAATTATATTTCTCATTTCACTTGCACGCACGTAGTGCCAGTGTTCTAATGTTTGAGTTGGTTTATATGCCCGGTGTGCCGCATCGCGAAGCATTCTTCGTGTTAATCGTATGTCTGTCCACCTGATATATTTTCCATCGGCATCTTTCATTTGTAAAAGTGGTTCAAGATATAATTTAAATTTTACATCAATTGGAATTCCTTTACTAAAATCCGGATACAAACCATGAAGACTGTCAATTAAAAGAAGTTCATCTTGAGCAACCTTCATCGGGGTAACATTTAAAGTGCGTGTCCCTGTCTTAAAATCGTATGATGGAATCATTACCTCTTCGCCATTGCTCAGTTTTATGAGATGCTCATTTATTAAATCTAGATCCAATGCTTGTGGAGTTTCAAAATCGTAATCACCAAATTCATCCTTCGGATGCAATTCTAAATCGAAGAAATAGTGATCGACATTTAAAGCTTTAAATTTGTATCCTTTTTTAACAAGCTTTTGTTCAAGCTTAACTGTCGTACTGGTCTTGCCTGATGATGAAGGGCCGCTTATCATCACCATTTTTAAATTTTTTAGCCGTTCAATTATTATTTTTGCTGCGAGGTCCACATCGTCTTCGTACAATTCTTCCGATTCGTGAACTATCTGTGCGAATTCTCCACTTGCAACTCTTTCATTTAGCAAATTTACAGTATTCAACTTATGTTCAACCGCCCAGTCCAAATTACGCCAGACTTTTGCCCAGGGAATATTTTCGTTTAATTTTGAATTCATCCGGCCTTCTTCATCTCTACTTTTTGCAGATTCTTCGCGGTAGAGTATGTATTCCTTGGCAACTTTAGCATGCCCGTTTTCAATAAGTACTTTTTCTACAGTATCTTGAATATTCTCAATGTGAGGAGTTGCTTTTTCATCAAACTTCTCATTTAAACTTTTTACTACCTGCTCAGCAAGGTCTTCTGCCTTTTCTTTATCCCTTCCGCCTACAGCAACTGCCGCCCTGTAAATGGCGTTAATAATTCTATTATGATTGAAAGGAACAATGGTCCCACTTCTTTTCGTTACAAAAGTAATTCTGTTTTTCATATAATTGCCTTAATACTAAACTATGTCCAAAATTTTCAATATCAATTTATGTAATTAAAAAGATTTTTTCGATAAAATATACATTGTGTTGCTAATAGCGTGTACAATTTGTTTATTAATATTAACTTTGCGCATTCAATATAAATTAACTTAAACTAAAACAAAGGAGAAAATATGCCTGTAAGAAAAGCAAACGCCCAATGGCAGGGTGATCTAAAAAACGGAAAAGGTGCACTTAACACCGAAACTAAATTATTAGAAAACACAGCGTATGATTTTGGATCACGCTTTGATAAGGGTTCGCATACAAATCCCGAAGAGCTTATTGGTGCAGCACACGCTGGATGCTACTCAATGGCACTGGCAAATTCGATTTCAAAAGAAGGATTCAAGGTAAATTCAATAAATACAGATGCGAAAGTTTATCTTGAAAAATTAGAAGATGGATTCACAATCACAAAAATTGAACTTGATTCTATTGGTGATGTAGAAGGAATTGATGCTGCAACATTCGCAAAACATGCAGAGCAGACAAAGTCCGGCTGTCCCGTATCAAAAGCACTAACCGGTCCGATGATTGTACTTAATGCAAAGTTGAAGTAAATTCTCTTTACACTACCATTGTTTTATATTCTTCATTCTTATTAATGAATGAGCGAACATAAGAACAGGTTGGTATAACTTTAAATTTATTTTCTTTTGCATATTCCAAAGCGGCTCTAACTACCAGAGCCGCTAATCCTTTGCCCCTTAGCTCCGGATGAGTATAAGTGTGGTCCAAATCCATTGTCTCGTCTCTCATTTGAAACTCAACGTAAACTTCTTTTTCTTTGGTATAAATAACAAAACGTTTTTCTTCTTTTTTTACTTTCTGTTCCATTTTGTTTCCTACTAATTGTTATAAATATTTTTATAAAAATCAGATTATTTCCCTTTCTTCTAAATCAGCATTTAGCCTCTCATAATTTTCAAAACGAACTGCATCCCACCCTAATTCTTTTGCTGCATCAACATATTCCTGAATATCATCAATATAAAAATGCTCTCCCGAAGGGAAAGCGGAAACTTTTTCCACTGAACGGTAGATACTCTTTTCCGGTTTAACGGCTCCGACTTCGAATGAAAGAATGATGTGATCAAAAAATTTTAGAAAATCGTACTTCTCCCATCTATACCTTTTATGAATTGAATCTGTGTTTGAAAGAAGAAATAATTTGTAGTTTTTCTTTAAATCCGGAAGTAATGAAATCACATTTTTATTAAGAGAAAAAATATCGGAATAGTAATCGCAGAAAGTTTCAGCATCGAGCTTATTATCAACTACAGACAACATTATTTTGATGAAATCTGCTTCGGAAATTTTTCCTTTTTCAAAATCACGGTGGATGTGGTAGTTTTTGTTGTAGAACTCGTAAAAATTATCGCCCAAGCCTGGCTCAAGCGAGTTCATTCTCTTAATTGTTTTAGTGTAATCAAAAGGAAGTAAAACATTGCCCAAATCAAAAACTATCGCCGAGTATTTTCTCACGCTAATTTAATTTCCAATATTAAAAATATCGCTGTCTATTCCACTGTTTATTTCAATACTTGTTACTTCTAGATCAAGCTCCTGAATACCGAAATATTGCTTAATTGTATGCGGGAATTTCAAACCTTTAACTTCTTTGTAATTAGTATAGTAGGATTCCTGTTTAAAAACTCCTTGTGCAGTTTTTATTTCTTTTATCTCTTTAATTTTCAGTCCAGAATCTGATGCATAATATTGATACCATTTTAATCCGGAAGGCAAGTTGAATGTTACTTTAAAGCAAATAATGCTGTCCACTTCTACGTTTGATTCCAATTCGGTTTTAACTCCATAACTCTCAGGATCCAGAGGCAGGTGAAGAGCGGCATCAAATTTTAGTCTTTCCAATTCCTCATCTTCAATTTTTATCTGTTCATCTCCGGCAAACATTAATCCCTCGTTTCCATTATAAATAATAGTCTGCTTCATTTCGCCTGCAGTAAGTTCCTGAAAAAGTTTATCTGGATATTTTTGAATTATCATTATTTTGATTGGCTGTTCTGCAGCAGTTCCGCTCATCACAGTGATTTTATCCTTAACATTCTCGAACGCTTCTTTTCCCCCAATTGCGGCGATATACCTGTTAAACACAGCTTGTGCTGTTATATTAACCGGATCGGTTTCTCTTGTTTGTTCCTGACTAGTTGAGCAATCAGTGAAAGTGATTAAAATAATTATTAATAGCGGTGTAATAAAAACTAATTTCATTTTATCATCATTTCTTGTTTAATAAATGGATATGAACAAAAAAATCACAAGGATATTTTTGATTGCTTAATTTAATAATTGTTTTTCTTAGCTTTACTATAGTTCACAAAAAAAGTTCCTTATCAAAATGAAGTTCTTCCCATTATTTCTTCTTGTCTTTGTTCAAATATCTTTCTCACAAACGTTTACCGTCAACGGAAAAGCAATTGATTTAAAAACAAATGAACAGCTTCCATATGTAAACATACGTGTACTGAACACTTCATTAGGAACTGCTGCAAATGTCAACGGAGATTTTGAACTTAAATTAAAAAAGGGGAAGTATACTTTAGTTGCATCGTACATAGGTTACTATTCAGATACCACAGAGGTAAATTTAAACAACAGCTTAAGCGTAAACTTTAAACTAAAACAAACGGATATTTCTCTGCCTGAAATTGTAATTTTCCCGGAAGAAAATCCCGCGCTGGAAATAATAAGAAAAGCAATTGAAAAGAAAAAAGAAAGAAAAGCAAAACTACTCAGCTACGAGTTTGAAGCTTACACAAAAGGACTAATACGTACCACCGATGAAATAAGTGCAAAAAGACGAACAATTTCATCCGGAGTTGGATCAGATGATGACTCAGTTGATTTAAAAATTACAGGAATACTGGAAAACCACAGCAAAGGCTACTTTAAAAAACCAGATGAATTTAAAGAAGTAATTCTTGCAAGAAAACAGAGCGCAAACCTTCCACCAACGATTAATATTCTTACCGGCGGAAGATTAATTCAAAATTTTTACGAAGGCGATGTGAACTTTTTCGGAGCAGATCTTCCAGGACCGATATCAGATGATGCCCTCGATTACTATTATTT